>CAYOVG010000239.1:0-11224 GCA_964407285.1 uncultured Syntrophobacteraceae bacterium | reverse complement strand
ACGACGCTGATTACAAGAGCGGGCTTCCTATGCCGGGGGTGCGCATCCTCTATCCATATCCCCGCGAAGAAGTCGATCACGACGGCTGCCGCGAGCACGAGGATGTAGACGGGTATGAGCGCCATGTAGAAAATGCAGCTTGCGACGAGAAGAATAAACCAGCGATATCTGTGAGGCGAAATGAAGTAAAGGGTGACCACGACGGGAAAGAAGAGGAGAAACTGGAGTGAATTGAAAAGCATGTACCCTCCTGTCGCTCTAAACGGTTGCGGTGTGCTGTTCGCGCGGGAACACCCGCCTACAACTTCCGGCTCGTCGTCTCCACGTATTCCGGTTTGCTTTTCAGAAGATAAATCCTCACCGGGTAAATTGCAGGCCCCACGGTCTGCGCAAGTATGTATTTTTCCTGCACAAGCTCATTGAGCCAGGGAATCTGCCGCAGGTAAGTCCTTTCGGTGTAGCCGTCTAGAATGATTGCCCGCGGAGGATAGAGAGAGGCCGCCAGCCTGATCTTGTCCGCTTCGTCTTCGGAAATGCTGTATTCAAAGGACAGGGGGTGGGATATCTTTTGAAAGAGCCTCCGGCGCGCCTGGAATTCCCAGATGACTGCGCCGGAGAGCACTTCATCGCTCCTTCGGGTGTGGGTTTCCAGGTAGCGCACTGCCTGCTCCACCGCCCGAGGCGACCAGGCGGCGTCGTATGCCGTATTCAACAAGGTCCCGGAGTAGGCGATGCTTACGACGAACAGACCGGCCGCCACTGAATGGCTCAAGAATGTCGCATGGCGGGTCCAGGAGCACCGCATGTCTTTATCCCGGACCAGCCATGCCGCGGCATACGCCAGGGCGACCGCTCCCAGCGACGGAACCGTGCCGGAGAAATGGGGCTGGAGCGCCGGTATGATGCGGGAAACCGGAATCAGGACTATCAAGGCCGACAGAGAGAGGATGAAACTCCTCCGGCGCGCAGGCGATTTGATTTTGTCCATGAAATAGATGAGGGTGAAGACCACGATGGCCAGCGACAAATGATGTCCGGTACCATAGCTCTCCCGGTTGTTGGACTGGAAGAGGAAGATCAGGGCGGACGCCGGCATTACCATCAGGACGGAGCCTTCGATAATTCCGTGCCTGGAAAAAGCCGGCGCCGTCCGGCAGAGCCACGCACAGAAAATGACCACCAGGGGTGGCAGGAGTTCCCTGGAATAGTCTATGAAAAACCCCCTGTTGAAGAAGAAGAACGCGTATGCGAGAAACAGAAGAAAGACCCACAGGTATACAAGCACCCAGGGAGTTGCCCGGTCGAAGGGGAATTTCCCCTCCTTCCTGAATTCGCTCCAGCTTCGGTACAGGAGAAAGAGCGCCGAGAAGACCAGGCCCGCAAGAAGAAAGAGATGAAGATAAGCGGCATCCAGCGCATAGTCATTGTAGATGTCTTTCGATTCCATCATGGCGGCATGTTCCAGCGAGTCCCGGGCGGATGCGTGTTGCACCGGAAGAAAAAAGGAGTTCACCCGCGTCCATGCCCAATGGACGATTCCGAGCGGACTCAGGGAGCCGGTCAGAAGTTCCCGGACGCTCATGTACTTGCCGTACCATCCCAGCACGATTGCGAACAATCCGGCGTATCCCGCCATGAACATGGCCAGACTGCCGGAAATTCTGCCCGGCCGTCCCTTGCATGCGAAAACCGCAAATCCCAGTATCACAACGGGAATGACGAGGGCCGATTCGCGCACGTAGAAAGCCAGACCGGCAAAAACGCCCGCCGGAACAAGCCATAATTCACGCCCGCTCCGGTAGAACAGCACGGCGCCGTACAGGCTGATGCAGGTCAGCAGCACCACCAGGGACTGCATCTTCACCACTACCGAATTCACCAGTTCCAGGGGCAGCATCCAGTAGATCAACGCCGACAAGATTCCGGTCTCCTCGCGGAAAAGCCCCCTGCCGATAAGGAACAGCATTACTCCCGTCAGCATGGAACAGGTCAGGGGAAGCAAACGCCCCGCGGTATAATTGATCCCGAAAAGCTTCAGGAAGACGGAAACCATCAACACGTAAAACGGCTGCCTGGACCCATAGTCTACGGCGGGCACATTGCCCTCGAGCAACAGGGCGGCATCGACAAGGTGAGCGCCTTCGTCCGGGTTTATCCATCGCCTGTCCAGAAGCCACAACCGGATGGCGAGGCTGACCAGGAAGACAGCTACCATAATCAGATACTTGCGGTAGCGTTTCAGCGCATCTGAACCATGAGGAGAGATATATGCGATTTCCATTTATAGCCCTATGTGCATCCTGATCCGGGGACCGATTACCTTGGTCAGGCCTACCGGCATCTTCCGCCAGTAACTGATGAATCGCCTGAGACCGGGTTGTTCTACGGGGCGGTTCGCGGCATCCCCGTTGAATTCCCGCAAGTGTATGGAATGCCAGTGGAGGGGGACCGAATCGGCGCCCCATTGGATTTTGAAATTGTATGTTCCTTCATTGGGGGTCGAACGGCCGAAGTCGAACTTAGTGAATCCGCTGTAGCACGCGTATTCGAGCATGGTTTTGTACAAGAGCATATTCGGGCTCAACTGTTTGTATTTTCGGAGGGAAGAGGCCCACGGGTTTTCGAGGGTATCCTGAAAACCGACGACCACGCTCCCGGCAACCGGCTCTTCTCCGTCGAAGACCATGCAGATCCTGGCCGAATCGCGAAACTCCCGCATCACGTTGAGCATGAGCGTGGAGGAGTGGACCGGTGAACCGAGATCTCTCATGTTTACCGCAAACACTTCGTAGAACTGATCCAGGTATTCCAGGTGACCGATCCGGGCCGTAAGGCCGCTCTTGGCGGGCCGTGCAATCTGGCTCCTCAGCTTGGACTTGAACGACTTCATCAGAAGATCGAACGAGCCGGGGAGTTCGAGAAGCATGCGGACCTTGTGAGACCGCGAAAATACTTTCACGGCGGGTTCCAGTCTGAAGTCTTCGAGCCATGGGAGCGGTTGGAGGTGCCGGAGTTCAATTTGGGCAACACCCGCATCCCGGCCTATTCCGACTGCCTCCGCAAGGAGCAGTTCCTCGATTTCGCGGCTGTCGGCGAGTACTCCGCCATAGTCGAGAAACGGCATCGAGATGAGATTGTTGCCGAATACGAAGTGTTTCAGGTGCACCAGCGGGAGAACTCCCGCTATGCGCGCCGTGCTCTCTTTCGGTATTCCGTTGCCGGAGGGCGCTTCCGCCCGTTCGGCCACCAGGTAGTAGGTGTCATGGCCGTAGGTGTCCGCAATCACGTTCCTCCACCCGGAAAGATGATAGAGGGTCCCCATGGGGTGTGAACTTACATAAGAATCCCAGGCGGAAGCATCCTGCGGCCGGAACAGTCTCACTGTGGGGCGCTCGGCTTTCATAGCTGTCGTCTTCTCTCCGCGCGTGCTGCTGGTTGGGGGTTCGGATCTCCGGTTACCGGTTCACGGTCGGGAGGCGCTCTTCACTACCTTCCATGCAATTACGGTAAGCCCGCATCGCGCAACCCGCAACCCGAAACTCCGAACCCGCAACCCGCAATGCAATCCGCCGGCTACCGCCTCACGGCTACTTCGTCAATGCGGCATGCCACAAATCCGCCATCGCCCGATACCCGGCCCCATCAGGATGCAAGTCGTCGGAGTAAAGATCCTGGTGCGCCTGGAAATAACTGTAGAAGTCGGGAGGAGTCACCGCAATTCCATTGGCTGCGACCAGTTCATCGATCGCCTGGTTGTACTCCTGGTAAGTGGAGTTCCTGTAACTGTAGCTCCCCACGCCGTAAGGCACTTTCGCAAGGCAGGGCTCCTTGCCCGCGTTTTTGATCCTGGTGATGATCTGCTGCATATAGTCTTTGAACGATCCGCTGTAGCCCGTGTCCCCCGGCTGCAAGCCGGCCCCGCCGGGAATGTACTCGCCGGGATCGTTGGTCCCGAACTCGATCAGGAAAAAACGGGCATCGGGGTTCCTGTCCAGAACGCCCTGGATGTTTTGCAGACCGATGTAAGATGTCGCCCCCGGCATTCCTTCATTGACGACGGTGTTCGGATGTCCGGTGGTGGCCGTCAGGTTATCGTTCAGGACAGGCTCATACCCTCCACCGGTATTTCTTTGATCCTGCGAGGTATCGTCGTACGTCACGTCGTCGCCCTCGCCGGAAGTAATGCTGTCTCCCACGGCGACGTAGTACCCGCCCACTCCGACATTCGTCACCCGGTCATACAGGTAGGTCCCGTCGATCCGTTTGCCGGAGGCGTCTATGATATAGGCTTCGATAAAGTGTTCCGCATAGGAGGCTCCCGTGAACATAACTTGGTAGGGAGCCGAATAATCGTTGTAGTAAGCGCTGCCGTCGAGGACGAACCGCACTCCCCATCCGGAACCGTAGGAGCTTGCGAGGGCCGCATTGGCCGTAACCGTGATATTGGTGGAACTGAGGAGAGCATTGGCCGCCGGGGAGGATATTCGAACGTAGGATGCCGGAGTGGAACCGAGCACGTTGAGTTCGGCCACGCAGGTCCACGGGTTCCCGCTCACCTCCGACAGCGCCCTCAGCCGGATGTACCTGCCGGTCACGGCAGCGAACGTGACCGCTTTCTCGGTGGAGGAACTGTTGAAATTTCCCACGGCGACGGCGGAACCCCAGTTCGCCCCGTCCGCGCTCACGTAGAACTCGTACCTGCCGATGTTGCCGTTGGTGATGCCGTCCTGGCGCGGCAGGTAGCGAAATCCCGTGATGTCGTACAGCCCCCCGAGGTTGATCTGAATTTCGTGCGGGACCGCCGGATTGGCTCCGTACCACTGGGTGTGCCAGAAAGTGTTCGAATTGCCGTCGAAAGCATTTACGGCCGAACCGTCCTCCGCCGTCTTCTCCTGGCTGTCGGCATACACCAGGCTCCAGTTGGCGCGCGAAATAACTCCGGATGAAGGATTGCTCAGAGAGCCTTCCACGTTGAGTTCGGCCACGCAGGTCCACGGGTTCCCGCTCACCTCCGACAGCGCCCTCAGCCGGATGTACCTGCCGGTCACGGCAGCGAACGTGACCGCTTTCTCGGTGGAGGAACTGTTGAAATTTCCCACGGCGACGGCGGAACCCCAGTTCGCCCCGTCCGCGCTCACGTAGAACTCGTACCTGCCGATGTTGCCGTTGGTGATGCCGTCCTGGCGCGGCAGGTAGCGAAATCCCGTGATGTCGTACAGCCCCCCGAGGTTGATCTGAATTTCGTGCGGGACCGCCGGATTGGCTCCGTACCACTGGGTGTGCCAGAAAGTGTTCGAATTGCCGTCGAAAGCATTTACGGCCGAACCGTCCTCCGCCGTCTTCTCCTGGCTGTCGGCATACACCAGGCTCCAGTTGGAATGGGAAATGGTCGCCGCCTGAGCGTACCCCCGCAGGCCTGCAGGAAGTACGAGCGAAAACATGAAAACCAGCATCAAGGACACACCCAGTCTTTTTCTCATCATGATAACACCCCTTAACACAGGCTAATAGTGTACACTCGTATGGTAACAAGATGACATACGGCCGCTTGCCTCAGGATACGGCTCCGGAAGCATTGCGTTTCCGGTATCGGCCGCGGGCCAGGAACCATCCCATTGCGCCGAGCACGGGACCGTGAATCAGCGTCCATATGCAGTCGCCCTTGAGGCGGGGATACAGTGGTATGGAACTCCCGTCGCCGCCTGCGGCAAACGGGTAGCCGAGCACAATCAGTTCGTATCCGGCTTCTTCCGCCATGGGGGGCAGATCGTCGTGCATGGCCGCCCACGGGGTGGCGAGGACTCGAACCCGGGCGTCGTCCAGACGCTCCTCGATGGTCAGCCTGGCTTGCAGCAGGTCGCTTCGCAACCGATCGAGACGCTCATCTTCCGTCTCCCATCTGCCCGCCGGAGCGTCCCGCACCGCTTCGCGGAGCACATCCCTCCAGCCCTGCGTTTTAAAGAAATCATCTCCGCCGTTTCGCGCAGCCAGTTCGATGCACCGCTCCCGCGTCTCCCGGTCTTCGATGAATCGCCGCGGGGCCGCCAGGGCCGGTCCCAAAGAATACAACGGAGTGCCGGGGGCCGGGTGAAGGCGGGGGACATCTTCGCTGCCCGTGCGGGTAACGAGGGGGACCATCGTATGGAGCGGAAAAGGGCCGTCAGGCGTACAGAAATCCACGAGCGAATCCGATGTGAACACCACGCCGTGGTGCAGTGAATGCGACTCCACATCCACTAGTCCGCTCGCGCGCATGGCTTTGACTTCCCCCCACGTGAGCCATCGCCGGGGACCCCGGTCGCGGGCCGCCAGCGAATCGGGGGTCTCTCCATCATCAAGCGTCGTGCGGCATTCCTCGCTGTCCTCCACCAACATCGGGACCAGAAAGACAGTGAATCGTATCCCGTAGCGCCGCGCTATGGGAAAGGCCACGGACCATACGGACGACCATCCGTCGTCCATCGTGATGAGTATGGGCCTGCCCTTATCCTTCCATCCGTCCAGGACCTGGCTGAAGGTGAGCGTATGAAACCCCCTCCGGGCGAGTTCGCCGCAGATCCGTTCGAACTCACGGGGCTCGATCTGGTGGTAGAAGTACGCCGGCACGGGACTCAGCCCACGCACCAGGTTCCGGAAATAGCGCTCCGGCAGGAGTATGTCTTGTGGTGATCTTCGCATCGTCTCACTCTTGCCAATGACAGAGATTGGATCCATTTCGCGGGTGGAGGGGTGTTGACTGCAGAGCAGAGGTGAGACCATTCTGTCTGATTGTGGTTCTCACTCCACACACCACCCCCACGAAGTAGTCTGATCTTCCGATCTCCGGTTATATGGTATTCAGGAGGAAAGCGAACCGAATCGGCCTTTAGTGAGTTCCCGCAGAAGGGACCTTTCCTCTTCGGTGATCAATTCGAACCTGAATGGGAAGGGGTATTGCCTGACCGTAAAGGCCACCAGCCCCAGGGCCAACATCGTGTAGATGACGATGTTCGCATAGGCCATCCCCAACGCTCCCCAGCGGACCGCCGCCCCCATGTAGAAGGCCAGGCCGAACAGCAGGTTGGGCAGGAATACGATAAGAAACGCCCTGGCTATATTGCAGAGATTGTTGACGATGCTCATGAAGGGCCACCCGAGATTCATGATGGTTACTCCCGTGGCGATGATGATCGTATACTGCAGAACGCCGGGGCCGGCATTTCCCCCGAAAAGAAGGCGGATGAGAAGTCCTCCGAAGAACACCACAACAAGGTACTGTGCGACGCTCACGATAAAATTGACTTTGATGAAGCTGTTTATGGCCCGTGTCCGCTTCTCCCTATCGTTCGAATTGGAGAGCACGACCTGAAGACTTCGATGCATCTGCATTGGAATCAGGAAAAGAAGGCTCGTAAACTTCAAGGCGATGGTATAGCTGCCTATGTCCTCGATCCGGTCGAGGGCGATCCAACTCAGTATCACCACGTCTATCGAGAAGAGCGTATCAATGGCCATGCGGTTCAAATGGTCCCAGATTCCATAGCTGCTAAGGCTCTCCCTGAGGATGGAAACGGTCCGGCCGTTCAATACCGGACGGAAATGGAACCGCATCTGAAAAGCGGCCCCCCACAGCACGAAGCCTGCCAGTGACGTGGCGATGAGCAGCCAGGAGTAGGTGTCGAGAGCCGGTTCGAAGAACAGCGCCCCGTAGCAGGCGAGCCGGGCCGTCATGAAGATGCAGCTTATTGCGGTGGCGCGTCCCTGCTGGAAGTCGGTGTAGAAGATGGTCTTGATCCAGTCCTGAAACGTCAGGGCGATGAAATCCACGGTCAGTGCGAAGAACAGGAATTGAATCCCGGGCAGGTCGAGACGCCTCAGCACCAGGAACTGCAGTCCCAGGCACAACAGGAGCATCGCCAGCGCCTGGAACCCCCAGAAGAGAAAGAGCGGCGTCAGGAGGCGATCGCGTTTCGCCGGGTTTCCGGCGATCTTGGGATAATCTCTGAGCAGAATGCGTATCGGCGCGATATCGAGGTACGCCACCTGCACCAGGTAGCCGGTGGCGATGCCGATGGCGGCGATATCGCGGCCTTCAAGAATCCGGACGAGGAGGATGAACACCGCCACCGTCCCCGTTTTGGTAAGGATGAGATCCAGGATGGCGAAGGTCGTGTTGTTGACGACCCGCCTGCCCAGGCTGGAGCGTTTTTCGTTCATTGACTATTGCCTAAAGACGAGCTTTCACGATTCTTCTGGAAAACGCCGCGTAAGCCCGCGGGCTGTGCTTTCGGAGATAGAACGTGAGAAGTTTGGGCAGTTCGTTGAGGGCGTAGAAAAACATCAGGGTGAATCGTCCGTGTCTCACCAGGTCCATCTTCCGGAGGTAGGCGTGGTTTTTCCTCAGGAATCTGTAGTTGTTCACCAGGCCCCAATACTTGTGCGCCCAAATGCCGTCGGACATGCATCCCCCAAGTTTCTTCACCTCCCTGGGCAGATGAAAGCAGACGGTGTGAGGACAATAGTAGATCTTGCTCCCCATTTGTGCAGATCTCACGTAGAAGTCGGTTTCTTCCCGGTAGGCGCTCCCCCTGTATCCTTCGTCATAGAGCACGGCCCGCGCCGTATCTCTCCGCATCAGGGAGCAGGCGTGAACGAAGGGGGCTTCGATGTCGTCGGGGGCCGGCGAGGAGGTATCGAACATGAGCCGTTTCCGGTCGAGGCGCTCGGGCGGCTGCACGGAAAGCCGGGCTATCGCATCCGCATCGGATTCCTCCGGAAGCGGATAGACGATTCGCCCGGCGACGATGTCGCCACCTCTCTTCTCCAGGCATGCGAGCAGTGTTTCGGCATAGTCGGGAGAAAAGCGCAGGTCGTCCTCTCCGAATAGAACGTAATCCCCCCTGGCGCGCCAAATGCCGGTGTTGCGGGTTGCGGGCAGGCCCAGGTGGCTTTCGTGCCTCACGTACTTGACCTCGGGGCTCCGCTTTGCGAGTCCCGACACCATTTCCGGCGTCGAATCCGTGCTTCCGTCATCGACGATGATGATCTCGCCCACTTTCTTCTGGACCAGGTAGCTGTCGATTACCCTGCCGAGGGTGCTCACGCGATTGTACGTCGGTATTACAATGCTGATGGGTCCCTGCATGATGCTGCTCCACTACTCGGGTTATTCACCGCAGGTTTCGAGGTCGCCGGCCGTTCGGATTTCCATGTTCCCTTTCCCCGTCTCGAGCCGTTCCGATCCCGTCCGGTCCAGCCTGTCGGCCAGTTTTCCGATGATGTCCCTCCATGAGTACCTGTCTTTGAGCTTCTCGAAGTCGTCCGCCGAAACCGGGCTGCCGTCCTTCAACTCCCTGACGACCGCTTCGGGGAACCGGTCCACATCGAGAACACGCAGGTTCCGGTAGTCCTTCTCGAGAGCGCGCGCTCCGATGGGGGTGGCTATCGTGGTCTTTCCGCACGCCAGGGCTTCCACCACCTTGGTCGGGAAGCCGCCTCCATGGAGCATGGGGGTTATGACCAGGTCGGCGTTCTTGAGATAGGCGGGATAGTCCTCCACGAAACCGGTGAATTCTACTTTCGGGTGTTGGATGCCCCGGGGCGGATTGGCTCCGACGAACCGGAAAATCGTATTGGGCCGTTCGGCCAACACGGGACCGAGAATACGGTTCATCACCGTATTCACGACGTCCCGGTTGAATTGAATGTTGAAATTGCCGCAGAAGAGGACGACTTTGGGATCGTTCGACGGGGCCCGGTAGAAAGGATTGAAGACCGAATCGTCGAACCCCTGGGGAATGACGAGCATCTTGGACGGGTCGATCCATCGCGCGTAGTGTTCGGCATCGCTTCCGGTAATGGCCACGAGGATGGAGGATTTCTCAACCGCCCTCTTCTCGGCGTAGTAGACGTAAGGGAGGAGAACGAGCCGCCGCCTGTCCGTTCTCCCTTTCTGCCGGTAGACCTGGTATTCGACATTGTGAGACAGGTACACCAGCGGCACGCCATACTTTTCGGACAGCAGCAAGCCGTAGACGGCGCTGAGCCCATAGTCGCATATGATGAAGTCGTACTTGTTTCTGCCGAAAAGCCCGTCGGCTTCCCGGTAGAGCGACCTGCTGAAGACGAAATAGTCGAACGGCTTGAATTCAATTCGGGTTTTGGATCTGACTCCTTTCAGCCTGGATGCGTAGGTCTTCGACAGTTCCGGAATTGGAGGATGCCCCGACCCGTCCATGTATACAAGGTCCAGGTCGAACCTCTCCGCCAGGTTATTGACGAATTCCGCGCCCCTGGCTCCGGTGCCGGTCAAGGGCACGTGGGGGTCGTAGACCGCAAGATACAGCAGGCTCTTTCTGCTCACGACTCCACCTCGCTTCCACTGCCCTTCGGCTCGCCGCGCATTCGGATTATCCGGGCGGGAGCGCCGGCCGCGACGGCATAATCCGGAAGGTCCCGCGTGACCACCGACCCGGCCCCCACCACGCAACCGTTCCCTATCCGGCGTCCGTCGGGCACGATGACTCCCGCGCCGAGCCACACGTCATCTCCGATGAGGACCGGACCTTCCGAATAGCGTCCCTGGTCCATCATTGGTATGTCGAGCCGGTCCCACACGTAACGCGCTCCCCCCAGGTAGCAGTTCCCCGCCATCAATACGGAACGCCCCACGTGGATACCCGATACGGACGAAAGGATCGTATTGCATCCGATGTCGGTTCTTGCTCCCAGCACCACCGGACCGCTCTTGGCCTGTATCACGCAGTTCCTGGATATGATGATGTCGTCGCCCAGCACGATTCCCTGCTCGGAGCCGCCGGCGTCCAGCATCGCGTAATCGTCCACGGCTACTCGACGGCCAACGGATATTCTTCCCGGATGGCGGAGGATGATGCCCTTCCCGAGAATGAGCCCGTTTCCCACTTTCCTGAAAAGGCGCGAATAGGACCACTTGCGCAGGAGATATCCGATCCCCCCGCCCAGGCCGCCGAAAAACATGGTGCTCAGTTCATGGATAAGGAAGGGAATCAACCCCGTGTCTCCGAGCACCTTTCCTCTATATCTTGCAAGCGCCGATGTCTCCGCTTCGTGCAGTTGGCCGGAAAGCGCAGGTTTCGCCACCATGGTTTTCACTTTTTGCTCCATAGGATATTCTCACTTTCGGCGGATCTCCGCCTGTAAGTCGATGATCGATCAACGGCATTCACTGCCGCCCGCCGCTATGGAATATTGAACTCCTCCTCTT
>CAYOVG010000238.1:0-11330 GCA_964407285.1 uncultured Syntrophobacteraceae bacterium | reverse complement strand
AGGATCGCCATTCGACTGCCCGCTTAGGGCGCAGTCCTGGATTTTATTGAACTGGAAAACCAGGCATCGACTTTCCGGTTAGCCTTCAAATCCTTCATCATTTGAACGACCCTTTTTCTCAGGTTCGTAGTCTGGTCTACTGGTTGTTTAGGATCATGATTCTTGTGATTTATCAACTTACTATTATCGCCTATCCATTTATCCATAATATCGTGAGCAGCAAAGATAAAGTTGGAATGATTAAGCTGGTTGATGACGTCACAAACTTCACAATGCATTTTCGTAAAAGTATATGAAGTATCCTTGTTTCCAGGAGACTCGTATATTATCCAGTATAATAAATTTTCACATAACCTGGTGATTTGCCTCATATCAAACCATCGCTGACCACTTCTGTTTACGTATCGGTTTGATATTTCCGAAGGCAATTTAAGCACTGTATTCTTTGAAATAGCATCTCTAAATCTTTTTAGCCATTCAAGGCTATTATTTTTTGCTCCACTCCAAAATGAATGCTTTACGGTATGTATTGGATCTTTCTTGTCGTTAATCCAGTTATCCAACCTGGTCGTTAAATCTAATACATCAACTGAATTCAATAGATTGGGTATGTGGCTTTCAATCGACTGTCTCTTTGCGGGTAACCCTGTATTAGACGCACACCATGATAAAGTAGCCCATAGCGCTTGCTTCTGCAATGCCAGAATTTGCCGCTCATCCTGAGCATTTTGAACCTTTATATTCTCCCCTCTTCCATGAAAGATTAAATTGAACATTGAATTTTCAAACGCATTCAGGCTATTCAATCCTTTCTCAATTAATTGGCTTGTCCATGACTTATCTAAAATAACGCCTAACCTGGAACCTGCTGTGTGAATACCTAAAGCTTCCTGCATATCCGATTGATCGGGTGTCATTAACGCAGTAGCCCTACACCTGACCTCAACATCACGCTTACACTTTACAGATAGAGATTTTGCAAACTTATATCCAAATGACTTTTTCATATTGAATTCACTACTCATACCCATTAAGCACATGGAAAGAGTCACTCGGATCGTACTCAAAACACTAGAATCAGGAACGTTATTGGCTATCAGGTCAGCAAGGACGTCGTACTTGACTACATTATCTTCAATGTCTTTTTGCCCCGGCCCTATAGGTATATAACTCCTCAGGTTCCAACCATAATCATTTGTGTAAGCATCTTCATAATGTACATTACAATAGTCTTCGTCGACATTGCCGTGGCAGGTGATTATTATCTTATCGTCATTTCGGAGCCCGGCCATCTCCGGACAACCACCTTTTTTCTTGGCGTCGTCAAACCAGGGCCGGCGATCAATTACTCTACAGAACCAGTTCGATGAGCCCGGAAAGGGCTGGTCAGGCACTTTCCAGTTACTGAAGATTTCCTTCTCGGACCAGATATTCTTAAACTGGGTGATTTGCCATGGCTCCAATTTTGCTATCTGATCCCGTTTGCCCCTGGCTCCGGTAAAGTCTACCTCCCATCCCCACACGTTTTCCTTGGCGTTGTGCATTTTCACTTTCTTCTTCAACTCACGGCGCGAAAACAGCTGCTTATTCAACTCTGCAAATCCTAGAGTATAATAGCATACCCTGTTCATAGCTCCTCCCCTCCTTTGGATTATTCGAGCGGTAGTCGGGCGTTCATGTCGAGTTCGAAGCGACCGTACGGATTCACATGCTCCCAAATCGGCGGCGCAAGAGCGCTCAGGTCTTCCGCGGCGAGCTTACGCTCCCAGCGCGGTTGCGCAAAATCCAAACGCCCCCCGGCGACGGCGCTGTCGGGTCCACCCTTACAAGAGATAGGCCCCGGCCGCACAAGGGAATGGATTACGAACTTCCGCCATCGCGCATTAATAGTCTTCCAACGCCGGGTTCTCGGCAATCTTACGCTTCATGGTCGATCGGGAAATGCCCAACGCCAGCGCCGCTCTCGTTCGATTTCCCTTTTCACGTTTGAGAATCTCTTTAATGTATTCCTCTTCGATCTCGACCAGCTTCCTGGGACGCGAGCCGCGCGGGGCCGCCTCGTCTCTGCCCGGAAACGCCGCCGACCCCTTCAACGCATCCGAAACTTCGGGGGGAAGGCAGCGCAACGTAACGGACTCCCTGGCTCCCGCGTATACAACGGCCCTTTCCACCGCTCTCTGCAATTCCCCGACATTGCCGGGCCAATGGTATTCATCGAATGCCCGCATTACCTCTCCCGAGAAAGACTTTTCACGCCCCTCTCCCCGAGTGCAACGGGAAAGGAAGTAACGGGCAAGCAGAGCTATGTCCCCGCCACGTTCCCGCAGGGGAGGCGCCTCTATGGTGACCACGTCGGCATGGCGCAGCAGATTGTGGTAGAAGCGCCTGACTTCCCGGCTCACTTCGCTGCCGAACGTCGCCGAGAGAATCATCCTGACCCCGGCCCTCCCCTGAATCGGCCTCCCACTCCGGCCGAGCAGTCCCGAATCGACGATGCCCAGAAGTCCGTCCATTACCGCGGGAGGCGCATAGTCCAGCCCGCTCACGAAGAGTGTCCCTCCCCGGGCGATTTCAACCAGACCTTTCCTTAAGGGATTCTCATCCGTGAAGGTTCTTTCAGGGGAGGCGTCTCCCGTGGAGGTTCCTCCCGTGGAGGTTCCTCCCCCGGAGGTTCCGCGGCACCCGAAAAGCTCGTGTTCCACGGCGCTTCTCGCCATTTCGGAGCAATCGACATGGACGAAGGGCCAGGCCGCACGTCTGCCGTCCCAGTGCATGGCTTCGGCGAGCAGGTGTTTTCCCGTACTGGATTCCCCCACGAGAAAGACCGGAGAGTCAAGGTCCCTCAGTTCCGCAACCTTTTCGATGATCTGCCGCATGACCGGGCTTTCACCGATAATCGCTCTGCTTTCCCTTCTCCTGCCCGGCGCAATCCGGCGGTGGTATTCCCCCATCAAATCAAGCCTGTACCTCAAAGCGTTCAGATCTTCGCTCAACGACACGATCCTGAACAGACCGGGGAAATGAGCCTTAAGTATGGATTCGTTCACCGGCTTCGTCAGAAAGACGCTTACACCGGCCTCCACAGCCATGGAATTGACCGTATGATTATCCGGTGGAGTTATACAGGCGATGGGGATTTGGAGAGTCCGCGGGTCGGACTTCAGCAGGCGGCAGACCCGGAGAGCATCCGCTCCGGCCATCTCCAGGTTCACCAGGACCAGATCCGGACGATCCTTCAACGCGGCCTGCGGCGCTGCTTCGGCATCGACAACTCTTTTTGTCGAAAAACCGCACTTGCCGAGGCACGCATTCAGTGGCCCGAAGCTGCTGTCGTCAGTGTCGATTACGAGTACATGGATCGGTGGATGTTCCATGAGCGGTTCAATCTCCTGCTCCGGGCATCTCTCATTCCTCCGCCAGCTTATTGATCATCTCCAGGAGGCGATTGCCGCTGCCGGCGATGATTTGGGCAAATTCCCGCTGCTTCTCGTTCAACTCACCGTAAAAAGGTTTTTGCAGCAACTCCGCCATTCCAATGATGCTGTTGAGAGGGGAACGCAACTGGTGGGCAATTTTAGGCGTCAGGCGGGATTCGGCGACGATCGCCTTTCCCTGCGTCAGGCGTTTCAGCTTCAGCATCGCGTTGACACGCATCACCAGTTCCAGATTATCGATCGGCTGAACGAGATAGTCGTCCGCTCCTAATTCCAGGGCTCTCATTTTACTCTTGTTGTCTCCGGCTCCGGAAACCATGAGGATGACGGGAATTCCCCCCGTCTTCTCATTTTTCTTTATTCTCTTGCACACCTCGAAGCCGTCCATTCCGGACATCAGACCGTTCAGAATCACGACATCAGGCAGTTCCCGCTCAACCAGGTCCAGGCACTCCGCGCCGTCTCCCACGGCGATAACCCTCGCATTCAAATAGCTCTTCAGCACTTCCGATATAATGAAAGAGACATCCTCGTTGCCGTCAACCACCATTATAGTCGCCATACCATGCACTCACTCCCGGGCCCGGCGCATCTTCCGCTGAAGCCTCTTCTCCGTTCAAAGTCCAGTCTGAAGCATTCCTTTCGCAAGCCATTCCTCCACTTTCGCGAGCAGGTCGTCGGGGTGCACGGGTTTGGAGAGGTAATCTTCAAAACCGGCGTCGATGATCTCTTCCCTGTCTCCCTTCATGGCTCTGGCGGTCAGGGCTATTATGGGAATGTCCCGCAATCCGGCAGTCGTCTTAATCTGTCTTGCGGCTTCATAACCACTCAGAGTCGGTATATTGATATCCATCAGGATGAGGTCGGGTTTCTCCTCGGCAGCCATCCTCACCGCCATCAACCCGTCACATGCCGTGCAGATCGTATACCCCGACAGTTTCAGCGCCTCGGTAATGAACACCATGTTGTCCGGAGCATCCTCCACGACCAGCACCTTGAACCGTCCTCCTTTCACCGCGCCCGCACCGGAATCGCAACGCGCCACGTTCTGGAGCGTCTCTTCGATCTTGCCGACGAGCACATTCCGGTCCACCCGCCCTTTGATCAGGATGTCCTTGACATTTCCGGGCAACCCTTTCCTGTCGCTTTCCATCCGGTCGCCCGCGGTGAGCACTATGACCGGCACGCCGGCGAGTTCCTCGTCGCCGCTGAGTTCATCGAGCATCCCCGCACCGTCCAGCCCCGGCATCCGCATATCCAGCAAAACCAGGTCCGGCCTTTGTTTGCGTATCTCCTCCAGTCCCCGGACGCCGTCGAATGCAACCCGGAGATCGTAATTTCCCTTTTCCAATACGACCTTGAGTTCTCGCACGGCGATGGGATCGTCATCGACTATCAGGATGTTCCTTCCCCCCCCCTGAGTCCGGACCGTCTTCTGCAAAGCGTCGTTCGCCGTTTTCTCTATGCTCGATACGAGAGCGTCCTTGACTCTTTCCCGCCAGTCGTCCCTGCCGATCCTTAGTCCCGCGACATCTCGGGGAAGCGTGATGGTAAAGGTGGACCCTCTGCCGGGTTCGCTCTCCACCCTGATGCTGCCTTCCAGGAGTTCAATGAGTTTCTTGCATATATGAAGACCAAGTCCGCTGCCCCCGTACTTCCTTGTCAGCGACCCGTCCACCTGTCGAAAGGGATCGAAAATGTAGTCGATGGCGTCTTTGGGAATCCCGATTCCCGTGTCCTCGATCCTGATCGAGACTGCGCTTTCGCGGTTCGAGTCATCCTCCCGGGCCGATATGGAAATGCTTCCAGCCTCCGTGAACTTGACCGAGTTGGCGAGCAAGTTCGTAATGATTTGCCGCAACTTGTCCGCATCGCTGAAAAGGACGATTCCTTCCGCCACATCGACTTTGAGCGCCAGCCCCTTCTCCTCTATCAACGCACGTGAAGAGTTGACCACATCGTGGATGAAGTTCTTGACGGAAATCTCGGCGATGCCGACTTCCACCATTCCGGACTCTATCCGGGAAAGATCCAGGATATCGTTGATGAGGCTCAAGAGGCTGGCGCCGTTGCGTTCGATCACTTTCAGGTATTCAGCCTGCCTGTCGCTTATCTCTCCGCTGGCGCGCCCTGCCATGAGCCTGGTCATGCCGAGAATGGCGTTTAGGGGCGTCCGGAGTTCATGGGACATATTGGAGACAAACTCCGATTTAAGGCGGTTGGCCTCCATAACCATGTGGGTTGTCTCCTCGAGCGCCCTGGCCTGGGCCTCGAGTTCCTCGGCCTGAGCCTGGAGCTGCTCCGACTGGGCCTGTATCTCCTCATTCTGAGACTGCAGCTCCTCATTCTGGCCGGCGAGAATCTCGTTTTTCTCCTGCAGGTCGCGCGAGAGCTGTTTGAGCCGGGCGTAGGAGAGCGCATTATGGATTCCGATCCCCAACTGCTTGATCACGGCATTCAGAAGCTTCAAGTCTCTATCGTCATACTCGCGTATCCTGCCCAACTCCAGGACTCCCAGGCAGTCATCCCCGAAACAGATCGGCAAACACGCTACATTTCGGGGCGCTCCTTCAAAACTGCCGCCGCATATTTTCAGGTAGGCTTCGGGAATATTCTCGAGCAGAACGATTTCCCTGCTCGCGGCCGCCTGTCCGGGAATTCCGCACCCCAGCTTGAAGCCCGACGCTATGAGTTCCCTGTCAACCCCGTAGACCGCGGCGGGTTCCAACCGGTTGTCATCCTCATTGAACCGGTAGAGCACCGCCACCTGGGAAGAGGAGTGCATGGCCAGTTCGTGGACCAGGGAGTCCATAAGGCGGTCCAGGTCGGGGGTGGTATTGAGTCTGCTGAGAATCTTGCTGTAACCCTCCAGCACCTGGTTGGTCTTCTTGAGATCCTCGGTGCTGCTGATGAGTTCCGTTGTCCGCTCATTCACTTTCTGTTCGAGACACCGATTGGCTTCCTGGATTTGCAGCCGCGATTCGCTGAGATTTTCAGCCATCCGGTTGAAAGCATCGGCCAGTTTCTCGAGGTGTCCGGCGCTCTCGATCCTTATACGGGTATCCAGGTCCCCCGAGGCTATCCGGTTTGCCGCCTCACGCATTCGCTTCAGCGGCGCCACGATTTCGTTCGTAAAGACGAAGGCCGCCAGGATGGAGATGACACCAATGGACAGGCCGATAATGATGCTTTGCTTTTGCAGATCGGAAGCCGGGCCGAGTATTTCCTCCCGGTCCTTCTTTGCCAGAATCACCCAATCCAGTCCGGGAATCTCGGCCGCGCTGCAGGCGACGCTCACGGGGACGTTGCGGTAGTCGACGACGCTCTCCCTACCCCCCGGTCTTCCTTCAAAAGCTTCCCTTATGACTTCCGCTCCATCCGAAGCGGCAGGTATCGGAGATTTCCCGAAAGCACGAACATCCGAGCGAATCAACTGGTCCTTTCCCAACACGAAGATTTCGCCCGTACGGCCGAGACCGGTATCTCGCTGCATTACCTCGTTCAGATGGGTGACGGGAACAACGGCGATAACCACTCCCATTACGGTCCCGGGCTCAAATCCGGGTCGGGAGATATTGCACACAACGGGAGCTCCGATGTAGGCTTCCGCTCCTCCGGTAACGGCGTTCACCTCCAGGTCGGTCAATACCGTTCCCCCATCGAGGGCCCGTTTGTAACACTGGATCAGGGAGCGGTCGGCGGACCCCCCGCCGGACAGCACCGCTCCGGAGTCGAACTCGCAGCCCACGGCCATAAGAACGACTCCCTTCGCGCTTACGAACAGCATCCCCTCAAACCCATGGTTGCGCACCAGGCTCTTGATCCTCTGCCGATGCCGGGCATCGACGGAAAGAAAGGCCCCTCCCTTGACGCCGCCATTCTCGTAAGCGTTGCCGTACTCGGCAAGCACGTCTTTGAGGAGCCGGTTGTCGCTCAACAACTCCGTATTGAGCACCAGGTGGCGGAAAAGCGCCTGGAGACTGGCCTTGCGCTCTTTGCACAGGCACTCCAACTGGTACTGGGCCATTCCCACCAACTCATAACTGGCCCTCCCGAAATTGAGAGCGGCCACGATCATCATCGGGGCCATGCTGAAGAAGAGCAAAAGCACAATCAATTTCTGACTCAGTGTGAGTCCGGAAGACCGTTTCGCTCTCTCGTGTCTCAATTCGGCGTTCATAGCGCATCCTTCGGCTTTCTATAGATTCTCTTATGAGCATCAAAGGGAACCAGCCATTTTCTGGCCTCTTCGGAGCAGACCTCCGCCTTGCCCAGCACCAAGTAGCCACCAGGGTTCAACGAGCCCACCAGGTTCGAAAACGCCCGATCCTGGAGCGGCCTGGAGAAATAGATCAGGAGGTTGCGGCACAGTATCACATCGTAGTTAGTGAAGATCCCGGCGGAAGGAGACTTCTGATCGCTGGAGGCGATATCATGACGGCAGAAATGGACGAGGCCTCTTACGCCTTCGTTAACCCTGTAAGCAGTCAGGGTACGGGACGACAATCCGTGGCGCCCCATCTTCGGCGCTTCCATCCCGGTAAAATACCCGGAAAGGATTTGCTCATCCGTCTCTTTGAAAGCCCATGAAAAGTACTCGCCCATCGACGCTTTCGCCAGTACCGCGTCGTCGATGTCCGTGCCGAAGATAGAAACATGATAATCCTCGATGGATTCACCGTTCAGCCGCAGTGATTCCATGAGCGTTATCGCAACCGAGTAGGCCTCCTCTCCGTGCGAACATCCAGCGGACCAGACTCTTATCGTATTGTCTCCGTCCAGCTTCTTTTCTCTTGTTATCTTCGGAAACACTACATCGCGCAATGCGTCAAAAACGTCTCCATTCCTGAAAAACCGGCTCACCTTGATCGTGAGGTCCTGCAGGAGACGCTCGCATTCGTCGGGATCTTTGTCCAGCGCGGAAAGATAATCACAGTAACAGCCCATACCGGTCGCGGACAATCTCCTCCCCATACGCCTTTTCACCGTGCTTTCCCTGTACAGGGAAAAATCCGCCCCATACCTGTCCCGCAGTCTCTCTATTATGGAGTGATAGCACCCGTCCTGTTCATCACCATTATCACAAGCCATACGGTCCCTGCCGGATCGAGAGGATTACCAGATAGCCTCCAGCCTTCTGACTACATCCGGAAGCTTCTCCACGATGCGCTCAACATCGCCGATGCGCAAATCGAGCGTGGAAATCGCAAACTGGTGGATACGATTCGCCATTGCGTCTACTCCGCACCCCTCTCCGAACATGGAGCTTATGCTGTCGGCAAGGTGCACCGCGGATACTATTTCGGCGCTTGCGGTATGCCTCTCGGGTTCATGGTGGTGTGAGATAGCGTCTATCAAAACTTCCGGAAGGTTCCACACCCTTGCGACCAGCCCTCCGACAACGGCATGGTTATACCCCAACATTTGATTTTCCGCATCAAGGAAAGATGTATAGCCGTTATTCACTCTATCCACTATCAGGTTGAACTTCTCGAATGCGTACTGGTCCAGCACCACCTTTCCGATATCGTGCAACAATCCTGCGGTGAAAGCCACATCCGTGTCCTTTACTCCCTTTTCAGCGGCTATCAGTTCGGCGACGAGAGCACAGCATACCGAGTGTTTCATCAAATCGCCCTTACGTGTGGAGTATCCCGGCATGTTTCGATCGTAATAACTGTGAAAGGAAGAGGTTAGAACAATTTTCTTCAGCGTGTCCAGGCCTATGCGCATGAGAGCCCGTTTGATGCTCGATATCTGCTGCTGAAATCCGTACCAGGGCGAATTGCATATCTTGAGGACATTCGCCGTGAGCGCCTGATCCTTGACGATATCCCTTTCCAGTTCGGCGAGGGTGACGCCCGAAGACTCAACACGAAGCATGATCTTGCGAGCTATTTCGGGCAGAGGCTTGAGCTTGTCGATCTTGATCTTGAGGTCCCCCAGGTCGATCTCGCCCCCGCTCCTGGAGGGCGGGGCGCCGACCTGCCCGCTTTTCCCTATCACATGGATCTCGGTCTCGCCCGTTGACGGCTTGAACCGCATCAGGCGAACGACATGGCCGCCGACATCCTCATGCAGCAAGGGTATTCTCTCGGCGTCGAGAATCCGCCGCACCATGTCGGAGTTCTTCTTTCCGATGTTCATCTCCAGGCTCAACGCCCTGTCCGTCAATATCAGCGCCCCGCCGGCCATGACCGCGGTGATCCTCTCCCTGCGCGCGCCGCGCCCCACCATCTCCGAAAGCAACAACGGCAATCCGGAAGAGGCAAAGCGCGCCGGCAGGGTTTTCTCCTTCTCCTCGCTCCCCGATGGAAGAAGAACGTGGAGCATGCTTCCTATTCTCTTTCCCGGATCGAAGAGGGCGACTCCAACGCACGAACCCAGGGACGTCTCTATCACAGCGGTAGAATCATCGGTCACGAAGAACTCACCGGGCGTGACAATATGGGTGGCCATATACGGCGCCTCCGGATTTCACTGTAGTGGATCTTATGAATTGAAGGACTTTCATCCGCAGGCGGATGGAGATCGATTCGAACGCGCAAACTACCTTGCCGTCTGCCTTTGACGCTGCGCTTCAGCAATAGCGACGGCGCACGCCGTCGCCGCATTGAGCGATTCCAGCGGCCCATGGCCGGGAATCCTCACAAGCATGTCGCATTGCTTGCGCACAAGAGGGCGCAAGCCCTTCTGCTCGTTCCCCACAACGAGGGCGAGAGGCGCCGAAAGGTCAACCTCGTAAATGGACCGGGAACCTTCCACATCCAGTCCGGCTATCCACAGGCCGGCTTTCTTGAGATCCTCCATCGCCCTCACGAGGTTGGTGACCTCGACCACCGGCAGATGGGCCGCGGCGCCCGCCGCGACCCTGATAACCGTATCGGTGACCTTCACGGAGCGGTCTTTGGGGATCAAAACGGCCTTCGCGCCGAGAAAGCAGGAGCTACGCAGTATGGCCCCGAAATTTTGCGGGTCCTGGATGGAATCGAGAGCGACAAGAGGCTCTATTTCCCCCGGAGGCCTGCTCAGAAGAACATCGAAGGGAGTATAGATAAATTCCTCCAGGAGAGCGGCCACCCCTTGATGGCGTGGGTGCCCCACCAGAGCGGCGAGAGTATCGCGAGATTCATAGCGGACCGGGATACCCCTTCGTCCGCTTTCCTCAGCCAGTTCCAGCACTCTCTGTCCGGAGCGCGCCAGTACGATCTCCCGTATCCGCCCCCCTTCGCCCCTGATCGCCTCCGTCACCTGATTCACGCCGGATATCCAGATTCCGGATGTCGATGTCTTACGGGTTTCTCTTCTCATGCATCTGTTATTCGGGCATATAGGGTTGTCCCTCCAGAGAGGGTTGCAGGTCCGCCCTTATCTTTTCAAGAGTGGATTCCAGGGCGTCCCGGGGGCAAATTATGACCTCTCCGGTTTTTCGCACCTTGATTTCGACTTCATTGGTCTTCATGAGCCGTCGGCTGACCACCACTCGGATGGGAACCCCGAGCAGGTCGGCATCCTTGAACTTCACGCCGGGCGATTCGTCACGGTCGTCGAACAGGACCTCGAAGCGCTCGCTCAACCGGGCGTAAATACTCTCGATTGTCGTCATCACATCCTGCTCCCGGCCGATGGCCGTAACGAGCACTTCGAACGGGGCGACCGAGATAGGCCAGACGATTCCGGACGCGTCGTTGCAACGCTCGACGACAGCCGCCACGAGTCGTTCCACGCCGATGCCGTAGCACCCCATGATCACGCGATGCTGTTCCCCATCGGTGTCCAGGTAACCGACATCCATGGATTTGGGATCGGTGTACTTGGTCCCCAGTTTGAACGTGTGGCCCAACTCGACTCCCCGGCGCATCTCCACCGTTCCCTCGCCGCATTTGGAGCACCTGT
>CAYOVG010000237.1:0-11403 GCA_964407285.1 uncultured Syntrophobacteraceae bacterium | reverse complement strand
ATGAAACGGCGGGTGGATTACATCGAGTGCCACGCCACCGGGACGGTGCTGGGGGACGGAACCGAACTGGCGACTTTGGAGCGCTTTTTCGGTGATGCGCCGTCTCTTCCCCTCTTGGGGGGCAACAAGGCGAATATCGGCCATACGCTGACCGTCGCCGCCATGGCCGGTATCATGAAAGTGGTCCTGAGCATGAAGCGGGGCGTCATTCCGCCGACGATCGGGGTGGAGAATGCGGTCGAATCGCCGGGCCGCAGGTTCAATGGAGAACATATCGTAAGGGAGCCCCGTCCGTGGCCCGGGCAGGGGGAACGGGAGGGACGAAGGATCGCGGGGATCAACGCCTTCGGTTTCGGAGGGGTCAACGCCCACATGGTCCTGACCGGGCCGCCCGGCGGCCGGTTCGACGGTCCCCCCGGCGGCCCGTCCGTCAATGCCGATGCCGCCGGGGACCGCGCGGTTCATTCGATCGAGGAGCCCGCATTCGAGGAAATCGCCATCGTGGGGATGCACGGCCACTGGGGGAATCTCGACGATTTGGATGAAGTGAACGAAGTGATCCACCAGGGGCGGCAAAACTTTCATCCTTTAGGTCCCGAGCGATGGATAGGCGGGGAGCGGAATCGGACTCTCCTGGAAACGTTCGGCCTGCGGGATGGGCGGGCCCCCGCGGGCAGCTATTGCGACGCATTCGATGTGGACTGCGCCAGGTTCAAAATCCCGCCGGGGGAAGTGAACCCGCGGCTCTTCAACCATCTCCTGATGCTGCACGTCGCCGACCGGGCTTTGCGGGATGGCGGCTTCGCCATTACCGGCGAAAGCCGCAACGTGGCCGTGGTCATCGGTACGAAGCCGGATTGGGCCAATCACAGGAGTCTGACCCGTACCGAACTCCCATGGCGCTTGCGGCAGAAGCTCCGGCAGCATGGTATCCGCCTGTCGCCCGAGCAACGGGTATTCCTGGAGTCCCTCGTCAAGGACGGCATCTGTCCGGAACCGAGGCTGGAGGGGACCACGGCGGGGATCGGGAGCCTTGCGGCCGGCCGCATATCCGCCGTATGGAATTTTACCGGGCCGAGCTTCATGGTTTCATCGGAGGAGAACTCCGCTTACAAGGGATTGCAGGTTGCCCGCTTTCTCCTCGACTTCGACCCGGACATCGAAGCCGTGGTGCTGGGGGGCATCGATCTTTCCGGCGGCCTGGAACATGTGTTGTGGCGCAGCCTCCGGCTGCAAACGGCTCGAACCGGCCGCGATTTCGCGTTCGATCCGGCGGCCTGGGACCTGAAGGTCGGTGAAGGGGCGGGAGCGCTGGTGCTGAAGAGAGTGCGCGATTGCGCCGAAAACCGGATCTATGCCCGAATTCGGGCCCTGCGGATAGTGCAGCAAAGTTTCTCCGGCGCGTTGGAGCCTGCTCCGGAGCCGGAGCGTGTTTACCGGGCATGCGTCGGCGCTTTTCGGGAAGCGGGCGTATCCCCGGAGCAGATAGGATACATAGAACTCCATGCGGGCGGGACCGAGCGGGAAGACGGGGCGGAACTGGCGGGCCTTGCCCGTGCTTATCGGCAGGGGGGTGGAGCAGCCGCCCAGGTGGTCGGCTCCATCAAGTCCAACATCGGACATACCTTCGCCGCCTCCGGAGCAGCCGCCCTGATCAAGGCCGCCCTGTGCCTCTATCATGGCTATTTCCCCGGAACTCCCAATGAACCAGGCCCGGAGCGTCCGGAATTGCGGCCGGAGGACGCCTTCCGCAGACTCGGGGAGTCCCGTCCCTGGCCGGGACCGGCCCGCATGGCGGGGATCAACGGGATGGGCCTGGACGGTTCCTACGTGCACGCCATCCTGGAGGGACCGACCGAGGAACGGCGGAAGGCGGTTCTCACGGCTCCGACCCCCGTGGATTCGGGCAGAACGCGCAACCCGACGGTTAAGCGATTGTCCAGTGGTTGGACGCCCATCGAAACGTTTATCTTACAGGAAGCGCATCGGAGACGATTTTCAGACGCTCCGCAGGCGACGGGAGTTCCCGCGGCTCCGTTCCCGATCGATCGCTATATCGAAAAGGCCTTGCGGCGGAGCGCCGAAACGCAGTTCACCTATGAACTGGTCAGGCAGGCGTTTCAACGGGATTTGCTCTCGCGCCTGGAAGAAGAACGGACGCGGGAATTCCCGGCTACGGGACCGGTTGCCGCAAGGGGCGTGGAAACACCTGAAGAAGTCGGCGCGGAACCGGGTGGGGTGGTGGAAGAGTCGTCCCCGGAAGAAGAATCGCCCCGCCCGGAAGAGCCGAAACCAAAGAGGGAGCTTGTCTGGGATTCCACTCAAATCCTCGAGATGACGGATGGGAAGCTTTCCGCCGTCCTGGGGCCGGAGTATCGTGATATCGACCGTTACCCGGTACGGGCCCGCTTGCCTCTGCCTCCTTTCCGGTTCGTCGACAGAGTGACCCGGCTGAGCGCCGAGCCGGGGCAACTGAAACCCTGCAGCATTGAATGGGAATACGACATTCCCCTCGACGCCTGGTACCTCACCGCCGGCAGGGTCCCGGGCATCGTGCCGTTCGAATCCTCTCATGGACTGATCCTGGCGCTCAGCTATATCGGTTGCGACCGCCTTTTCGAGGGAAACCGGCGTTACCGCGCCCTGGACAGCACCGTCACGTTCCACGGCTCCGCTCCATCTCCCGGAGATACTCTGACAGGGACGGCGAACATCCACAGGTTTATGAAAAGTGGACGCAATTTATTGATTTTTTATGACTACTGCTGTCGTGTCAATCAGCGTGAGATTGTCAGGATCCGGGCCAATGCCGGGTTCTTTTCATCCCGGGATTTGGAGAACGTCCGGGGGATGGCCCCGGTTCCCGACAGGGAAGGGGATGTACGCGCGTACGGCTCCGTCCGAGGGTTTTCTCCGCTGTTGCATTGCTCCAGGGGATCGTTCCAGGAGCGGGAGATCGACGCCCTGCAAAGGGGAGATTTCGCTTCGTGCTTCGGCTCGGGATATTCCCCGCAAAGTCCGGGTATGCTGAGCGCGCCCCGGTTGCAGATGCTGGACAGAGTGGCGTCCATCGACCGTTCGGGCGGCCGGTGGGGTTTGGGAGAAGTCATCGGGGAGAAGGATATCACGCCGGATCATTGGGTATTCGCGACCCACTTCAAGAACGATCCGGTACTGCCGGGAACCATGCTGGTGGAAGGGTGCAACCAGCTTCTTTTCTTCTACATGTTCTACCTGGGCTTACACACCCGCTTCACCCGTCCGCGAGTTGATTTTCTGAAGGGCATTACCTCGACCGCCGGATTTCGCGGCGAGATCAGACCCGAATACACCAGCGTCCGGTTTCGTCTTCAAGTCGAACACATTGCCGTCGCCCCCGAAACCTGCGCCGTCGGCACGGTAGAGATCATCCGCGAGGGTAGGGTGATCGGGGTCTGCAAACACCTCGGAGTGAGCTTATGCGAAAGGAGATCGGTTGAGTGACGAATGGAAGTGATGATTCGAATTTTTGCACAGTAAATTCCTATAATGAATGGGACCCGCTGGAAGAGGTTATTGTCGGACGTCTGGAAAATGCGGTCCAGCCGCCCTATCACATATCTTTGCTGGGAGGTATTCCTCAGAAACTGTATAAATGGCTTTTCATTTTAGGTGGAACGAAAGTATCCAATCGTTTCAGCATTCAACCGGCCCGGAAAGAACTCGATGAGTTCATCCATATTTTGGAGGCCGAGGGAGTCAAAGTCAGACGGCCGGAAGTGGGTAAGCACCATAAGAGGTATTCGACTCCGCACTGGCATTCCAAAGGTTTCTGCAATGCCTGCCCTCGAGACTGCTTCCTCGTCGTCGGCAACGAAATCATCGAGGCTCCCATGTCCTGGCGTTGCCGCTATTACGAACCCCATGCGTATTATCCCCTTTTTCGAGAGTATTTCGAAAAAGGGGCCATGTGGACGTCGGCTCCCAAACCACCTCTCCTGGATTCTCTCTATGACGGCAAGTATCGGGTCCCGGATGACGGCGAAGAGATGCGGTATGTCATCAATGAGTCTGAAGTGGTTTTTGACGCCGCCGATTTTGCGCGTTGCGGCAGAGACCTGTTCGTTACCCGGAGCAATGTGACGAACCGGGCGGGCATCGAATGGCTGCGACGGCACCTGGGAGACCGGTATCGTATTCACGAAATCGAGACGAGATGCAGGCAACCGATGCACATCGACACCACTTTCGTTCCCCTGGCTCCCGGTAAAGTGATGATCAATCCCAAGTACATCGATGTAGACCGACTTCCTCCCATCCTAAAGTCCTGGGATTGCCTGATTGCGCCCGAACCGGTCATCGTCAACCGGGACTTTTTCGGTGAAATTGCGGCGCTTTGCAGTACGTGGCTGAGCATGAATGTTCTGATGCTGGATGAGAAACGGGTGATTTGCGAAAAATCTCAAGTTCCCACCACACGGGCGCTGAAGGAATGGGGATTCGAGCCGATTCCCTGCGATTTCCTACATCTCAACCCGTTCGGGGGGGCGTTTCACTGTCTTACACTCGATGTCCGGCGCAGGGGAACATTAGAATCCTATTTCTAGGGTCTCACGATCAGCGCCGGAGGCCGGATGGGTTGGATGGTCTTTCTTTGCTCGCCTTCGGGAGTCATTCGGAATTATGGATTCGAGCCCTGGTTGCCGGGCTTTCCAGCCTGATAACCCGGTCGAATCGTTTTGCGACGTCTTCGGAATGGGTGATGCAGATAATCGTCTGATGCTTGAACAGCGCGAATATATCGTCCAGGATCTTCTGTTCAAGCCCTGAATCCAGGGCCGAGGTAAACTCATCCAGGATCAGGATTTTCGGCCCGCGAATCAGCGCCCTGGCCAGCGACAGTCTCTGCTTCTGGCCGCCTGAGAAATCGACGCCGTTTTGCCCCACGATCGTATCGTACTTTTCCGGCAAGGACTCAACGGCTTCCTTCAGGCCGACCTGAGCAACGACTTCTTGAACTGCCTCATCCGGAACGTCGTCCTTTCCGAGCATGATATTTTCCTTCACGGACATTCTAAACAGGTAAGTATCCTGCCGGACATAGGAAAAACGGCTGAAATACAAGTCCAACGGGTACTCCTGTATATTTGAGTTTCCCAATGTGATTTTTCCCGCGTCGGGAACGAGAAACCTCAACAAGAGGTTGGCGATCGTGGTTTTGCCGGAACCGCTTTGACCCATGATACAGATCTTCTCGGCCGGATCGATGCGCAAGTTCAGATCGGTAATCAATTGCGTTTCCTTCAGGTAGCTGAACGAAACCTGTTTGAATTCAATTGCCGTCGAATCCGGGATGTCGCTCCAATCGACCGGCCCGGATTGTTCTTCAAGCGCATAGTCACGTATCTCCAGTAGTCGTTCCACGGCCGGTGTGATTTTTATCGATTCGGCAAGTCCTATGGATATCTTGTTGATGCCGTCGGCCAGCAGTACGAGGTACACTTGAAAGGCAATGATCAGGCCGACGGAGATTCCGCCGACGCCGATGATCATAGCATACCCTCCGACCACTACCGGCAAGAAAATTATCAGAACAGCGGTCGTTTCCAGAAGAGACTCGGTTATGCCCATGGTTCTGACGAATCTGAAGTTCGCTTCCGCATAGTCACTGAACGCAGAGCCGACATGCGCCAGGATTTTTTCGTGTTGCCGGAAAAAACGGATTTCCCTGTATCCCTGCAGTGAATCCAATACCCTATCGTTCTGCTCACTCAATCGTTTTCTTGAAAGGACGGAGGTTTCCGTAATATGTCTGTCCAGGGTCGCCATAATGATCCCCAGAACCGGAATTCCCAACAAGGCAATCAGTGACAGACGCCAGTTCAGAATGAAGATATAGACCAGATAGAAGGCGACAAGAACGAACTGGACCAAAGATTTGAGGAGATACTTGTAGAAGAATTCAGAGACGAGGTTCAGGTCCATTACCATACGGGTTAGAAGGTCGCTTGATTGATAGCGTGAAAAAAAAGATAAATGCTTTCTCAGGATCGAATCAACCAATTTTTTCTTAAAGCCGAGGAAGATGTTTTCTGATGCTCGCGCTATGAAAGAAAGCTCCATATATAAGAAGAAAGTGGTTAGAAACAACACGAGAAACAGTGCAACGGCGTATTGTCCCAGTAAAGCCGGGCTTTTCCGGGGCAGTGCATTGTCTATGATCAACTGGATGCAATGCGGGGTCATGACCGCAAGAAAAGCGGTTATCAGTGTAGCAGCAAATCCTGCTGTCAACCTCTTTTTCTCATTCAGAATATCTTCCGCGAGCAAGCGGCGGAACAATCGAAGGGAATAAAAAACACTCGTATCGGCATGTTTGTCCGTCATGTCGATCAGGTTTCCTTTGTTCGGGAGTCAAAGGCGAGGGTCACTCTCGCCCGGCGACAGTAATTCTCCCGGACATTTTCAAATTCAGAATGCCCGGCGTTCCTCCTCCGGTCATCATTCTCATGGAGGCCCCTCAGTGTGAGATGCTGTAAACGCTCTTCATTTCCGACATTGAAAACCGACGATCACCGCTTGTCAACACCTTTCTTGCGCGCTGCTTCTCTTAAAGCCCGGTTCGAGAGATTGGAAACGATCACGGCGGGGTTTTCGCCCATTCTCGCAGCACAGCATGGAAGTGATGCGAGGCTTTATCGAGCCGGGTGATTCCTCCCATTGCCTTCTTTCAATCATCGCTCGATAATGGAGGCAAGTCATTTAAATATGATACAAGAGTTTGATTTAACTGGAGATAACCTTTTCTATTGACGGATAATGCAGCGATTGCTTATAGTCCTTGCCCATCAGAGCTTTCTTCGATCCGGAGTAAAGAGCTTTCAGGCGTACGCCTCGAACCGATGCAACAGGGGGCAGCCGATCGAGCCATATCAGGTGTGTGATGTGTTTGTAACAACGGCAAATGGGCCGGAAGGAAGATGGACTGACCAAAGGAGCTTCGTGATTCGAGAAGGAGGAGGGATTGTGAAAAGGGGACTGGTATTCAAGGGATTGTGCATGGGAATTGCGTGCGCGGCCATTTTCTGCGCCGGTCGCGTGTATGGAGATACGGCGATCAGCGAGGACCTCAGGAAGCAAATCGAGAAGACCCTGGATAGAGTGGAAAAGGATGGTCCCGAGGCGGCAAGGCTGGTGGATGATCTCAAATCCGGCGGGGCTTCCTACATGCCCGAACTCCTGGCGCCTGTCGCGCCCGAGAAGTACCAGCAAGAGGAGAGACAGCGGCTGATTTCCGGAGTCTACCTGATGGATTTGACTTACGCGGCTGTTTTCGAAAAGAACAAGGACACCGCGGAGTATGCGCTGGCGATTTATTCGCTGGCCGACAAACTCGGGTTTCCCGTGCCGCAGGTGGAGAAGCAGGTCCGCGAAACCCTGGCTCACATAGATTGTCCCGATGCGGAGAAGCGGATCGAGGCCCTTCTGGACGCTATCGAGGATGATGACTCCTGGAAGAGCATGATCGCGTCCCCGAAGGGCGTGCAGTTCATGTCGGAGCTGTTCTACGGGTGGATGCTGGAAGGTATTTACCTCGCAGCCGAGCTGGCTGCGCAGTCCAATTATAATCCTAAATTTCTCAAAGCCCTGAATGAGCATAAATCCTATGTGAAATCCTACATGGAGCTTCTGGACCAGGTGGCCGCCAAGCCCGAACTGGCCTCGGCCTTGAGGACGGAAGAGCGCCTCAATACCATGAAGGCTCTCTCGGACCTTCTGTCCGGCCCGAATCCCATCACCAAGGGCGAGGTGGAAGAAATTCGAAAGGTCGCCGCACAGGCTCGCAAGCAGATCGTCAACTGATCCGGCGCGGATCCTGTGAAGCTCATCCACGGATGACGCGGCGTTTTTCTCGTTCCCACGCAGGAGCGCATGGGCGTCGGCTCAACGTCTTGCCTGTGCGGGCCGATGTACGAACGGTCCGTCGTTTGTCTCCGCGTCGATTGCTCCTCGGCGCGGGCATGTCGGGCGGGGGCGGCGGGGGCGAAACCCCGTATTATCGAGACTCCATGGGAGCTCATACGTTGATGCGCGTGCGTGGGAATGTGGGAACCCCTGAGAGGGATGCCGGGGCGGGCGCTGTCCTGCTCCGGCCTTTGCGCGCGTCAACAATGATCCGCGCTCACCAGGCCGGCCGGGGATGAGCTTTCCTCACTCAGGCGATTTCCGGCACACCGCTTACCGGCGTCGTGACGCCGCGGCGCCCGCCGGCAATGCCGGTCCGGGTAAATAGTTGTTCGGAAATCGCGTCAAGCCTGCGTATCACCACCCCTGCGCCCGAGACGACAAGGAAACGACATCGATGGCCTCTTCCCGGGAACTCTACGAATTTCTCCTGAACGGCATTCTTCATATTTTCGCGATTCTCTCCGCGACGAGGGGCGGGTCCCGTGAGGGCAATCGCCTGCTCGTCGAGAAATACCTGCGGGAGAACCTCGGCATCGACAACCCGGACGTCTACATCGGCCTCTTCGACGACCTGCTCGATTTTTGCGGGATGGAAGACGCCGAAGAACTCGAAAACCGGCTCGCGCACCTCTGCCGGCAGTTGAACGGGGAACTCACTCCGGAACAGAAACATATCCTGTTCCTGCGCGTGTTCGAGCTTTCCAGGGGGGCGGGCGAGGGAGACTCCCAGCCGGCCGGACTCGTCCACCGGGCCATGGATGCGCTCGGCGTGGACGAGGACGAACTGGCCGACCTGCGGGCGCTCGTCCTCGGGGCGGGCCGCCCGGAAACGCTCTCGGAGCGCTTCGTCCTGCTGACCGCCCGTCTCCCGGCCGATTCTTCCTCCCTTCGCTGCAAGTTGCTGGTGCGCGAACATCTGCGGGCCGAGTGCCTCTTTCTGCGACCGGCTTCGACGGGCCGCGTGTTCATGGTCGCGCGGCGGGGGGATGTCACGCTCGACGGCGCCCTGATCCCCGTGGAGACGGTCTGCGTGATTGAACCGGGCTCCATCCTGCGGGACGCCAACTCCAACGCGATCTATTTTTTCGAGATCGAACGCGCCCTTCGCTCCGAACACGAGCAGCCGCCCGCCATCCGCTTCGAGGCGCGGGACGTGAATTTCCGCTTTCCCGGCAGCGATTCGGGACTGCACAACTTCAATTTCAGGGAAACGTCCGGGCGGCTGATCGGCGTGATGGGCGGCAGCGGAGTGGGCAAATCCACTCTCATCAACATACTGAACGGCTCCATGCCTCCGGACAGCGGCTCCATCACCATCAACGGCGTGGACATCCACGCGGGCCGGGAGCGTCTCCAGGGCGTGATCGGCTACGTGCCCCAGGACGACCTGCTCTTCGAGGACCTGACCGTCTACCGGAACCTGTACTTCAACGCTCGGCTTTGCATGGCGCACCTGGACGAATCGCAGATCGGGGAACGCATCGAGCGGATGCTCCAGGAACTCAACCAGGCGGAGATCAGCCGGCTGAAGGTCGGGGGGCCGCTCGACAAGACCATCAGCGGAGGACAACGCAAGCGCCTCAATATCGCCCTCGAACTGATGCGAGAGCCTGCCATACTCTTCGTGGACGAACCCACGTCCGGGCTTTCTTCCGCCGATTCGGAAAACGTGATGGGGCTTCTGAGGGCTCAGGCGAAACGCGACAAACTGGTGATCGCCATCATCCACCAGCCGTCCTCGAGCATCTTCCGGATGCTCGACAGCCTGTGGATCCTGGACAAGGGCGGGTATCCCATCTACATGGGGCACCCCCTCGAAGCGGCGTCCCATTTCCGCGAGGCCGCTCACCTGGCCGGAACGGACAGGAACGCCTGTCCCGAGTGCGGAAGCGTTCATCCGGAGCAGATCTTCGGCATCATAGAAGCCAGGGTCATCGATGAAGAGGGGCGGTTCACCCGCGAACGCAAACATCCGCCCCAGTTCTGGCACGAGCTTTACCTGCGCGGGCTTTCGGAAGGACCCGTAGCGACGGAAGGACCCGGCCGTCCCGCTTCCGGCGGACCGGCAGGACCGGCAGGACCGGCAGGACCGGCGGATCAGTCGAAGCAGACGGAGCAGGCGGAACCGGCGGAACCGGCGGAACCGGCGGAACCGGCGGGAGCGGCATCCTCATCCTCCGGGCTCGTGCGGCCTGCGCTGCCGGGCCAGGTGCTGCTCTTCTTCCGTCGAAACCTGATGTCCAGGCTGGCCAACCATTCCTACCTGGCGGTGACGCTCCTCGAGCCCCCGCTGCTCGGATGGATCACGGCCATGCTCTGCCGGGCTTCCTCCGGCGACGAGTACACTTACGGTGACAATCCGTACATGGGGATTTTTTTCTTCATGAGCACCATCATAGCGCTCTTCATCGGGTTGAGCGTCAGTGCGGAGGAAATCGTCAAGGACCGAAGGGTGCTCAAGCGGGAGAGTTTTCTCCATCTGAGTTGGTGCGGCTACACGACGGCCAAGATGCTCTACCTCATCTGCGTGTCCGCCGTCCAGATGGGGCTGTGCGCCCTGATTTCCGTTTGGGTTTTGGAGATACCCGATTTCACCTGGAAGCTCTGGGCCGTTCTCTTCTCGTGCGCGGTCTTCGGGGGCGCTCTCGGGCTCAACATCTCGGCATCGCTCAAAACTGCCGTGACTGTCTACATTCTCATACCGCTGCTGCTGATCCCGCAGATGCTGCTGGGGGGACTGATCGTGAAGTTCGACGACCTGCGGGCCCGCGACGCCGGGCACAACTTCGTCCCGGTGGTGGGGGAACTGATGACCGCGCGCTGGGGGTTCGAGGCGCTGGTGGTCGAGCAGTATCGGACCAACCGCTACCAGGTGTTTTACGACGACGTCGAACGGGACCTCAGCCGAGCCGCCTTCACGGCTCAGGACCTGATTCCGGAAATCCAGTCCCGTATAGACTTCCTGTACCTCGGTACGGACATTCCGGACAAACTCCAGAAGGACCTCGTCGCCCGTCGCCTGATCGGCCATGAGGTCGAGAAGCTCGAAGCGACCGGCGGAACGTCCGCTGGATTGGCGATCAAAGCCGCAAGCCTGGGACCGCCCGAGCGGGGTCCGATGGAGGAGATGAAGGCCTGGCTCCGGGATTTGGCCCGCCGGTACGACGGGGAGCGGATGCGGGCGCAGGAGGCGCGCCGCGCCGTCACGGACGCGTTGCTGAAGGAATACGGGGAGGAAGGGGTGGTGACTCTTCGAAAGAAATACCACAACGAGAGCCTCGTGAAGCTGGCCCGAAACAGGAGCGACCTGGAAAAGGTGCGCATCAGCGGCGACCGGCTGGTGCAGGTTTCGGACCCCGTGTATCAGCCCGTCCATTCGCCGTGGGGCCGGGCGCCTTTCATGGCGGGAATGAAGCGCCTGGGACCGTACGAATTCACCACCTATGCCTTCAACCT
>CAYOVG010000236.1:0-11421 GCA_964407285.1 uncultured Syntrophobacteraceae bacterium | reverse complement strand
CGGCTTGGGTATTTAGTGTGTCTCTCCTTTGGCCTGCCGACGTCGGAGAGAAGGCTTTGGGACGAGGTGTTGGCCGTGACCGAATAGTCGCTCCCGGTTGCTTTGGCCTGCCGACGTCGGAGGAGGTGTCTCGGATTCGGAATCCGAGAACCGGTTTGGGGGGTGAGAAGGGGGTATAGGGGGTCTGGTTTGCGTATTGAGGAGGGTGGAAGGGCGGTTTTTAGTCGTTTTGCGGGACCGATGTGGTGTGAGCGGGAGTGTTCGGCTGGGAGCGGGCGGAATTTCCGAAACGGAAGGCAAAGCTGTAGTGTACGGTTGGGAATCGACGGTGATTCGGACCGGAGATGGTCTTCGACGAGCGGCTAAGAACGGGAGCAGCGCCTATCCGGTATCCTGGTGCTTTTGGGGGTAGGGCGCTTCGGGCCTGTCCAAAATCCGCGGGAAGAGTTGCAGGGAAGAAGCCGTTTTCATGGCTTCGATGCGGCGCGCCACCGCATGATGGGCGATGGCGGCCGGGTTTGACCGGATGAGCCCCCGGTCGGCGTTTCCGGAGGAGCGGTCCAGTGCGTAGCTGTCAAGGCGCGAGTTGCCCCGCTCGCAGGCGGCGCGTCGGCTTGCATGGGCTTTAAGGCGATTTCCAAAAATGCGATTGCCGGGCGCCGGCGCCTTCGACGGGAAGGCCCTTCCGTCCAAAGGTGATCGAGACGGCAAGCGTTTTACTGGAAATCACCCGGGGTCAATAATGTCGGGACTCACTCCTCGCCTATCGGACCCTCTTCACGCTCTTGATCACCACCGGGGTAACCGGGACATTCTCGAATGGACCGACGGTCTTCGTCTTCATTTCCTTGATCTTGTCCACTACATCCATGCCGTCTATCACTTTGCCGAAGACGGCGTATCCAAAGCCCGACGGGGTCTCGTTCCGGTGGTTGAGCGCCTCGTTATCCTTTACATTGATGAAGAACTGGGAGGTGGCGCTGTCCACGACATTGGTCCTGGCCATGGCGATAGCGCCCCGCTCGTTCCTGAGTTCGGCCGAGGCTTCATTCTTGATGGGGTCGTGAGGTTTTTTCTGGTTCATGTTTTCCGTGAACCCGCCGCCCTGGATCATGAAGTCGTCGATGACCCGATGGAAAATCGTGCCCTCGTAGAATCCCTCATCGGCGTAGTTCAGAAAATTCCTGACGGTGACGGGGGCCTTGTCGGGCCATAGTTCGACCGTAATCGTTCCCTCCGATGTTTCTATCGCAACGACCGGGTCGGCGGCGCGGTCCTCTCCTTTTTCCTTCTCCTGCGCGCCGACGGCATGGTTATGGTTCCATATCGAGAGACCCGCAAACATCACAACGACCGCGACAATGATTCTCAGTGATTTCAATTTCATCTGACAGCGCCCCCTTTCCGGGATGATTCCCGGGATTGATCGAAAGAAACAAAACAGCTTGAAGACACGTCAAAGACCATGCGTTCGGCCGACCCGGTTCTCAAGTCCCCTTTCGGTTTTCGAGCCCTGAAAGGATTTCACGGATCGGCCCCGGACAACATAGCGGGCAACGCGCCGGCAACATGCCGGGCAACGTGGACGCCCCTCCTCGGAACATACCACCCCCTCTCTCGCCTTTCTCTCATCTCTCCGGTCTGAACCGGAAGCTCAACTCAAAATGTATACGAAAAACCGGCAACCGCAAAGAAGGGAGAACGGTCGTCAGGTCCTTCGAATTCCGATCCCACCCCCATATCCAGAACGGTCCGTTCATTCAACTGGTATCTGACGCCCGCCTCCGCTCCAACGATATCCGAGTCGCCCTTCAGCAGGGACTGCTCGACGAATACATCCGCAAGGAAGGTGAGCCTGGTATACATCGGCGCCCCGATGGGATAACTCGGTCCGAAAGCGAACTTGTAGATGCCGTCTCTTTCGCCGGAACCGGGGTCGCCGATGAACTCGTAGCCGCCATTGAAATGCAGACTCAACCGGCCGAACGACTTCGTTACGATTCCGGTAAGCTCGAAGTCCACTCCTTCGGAATCGACGCCGGTCGGGAACTCGACGCTCCCCTTCAGGCCTAAAGCGGGGATGGTCAGGGTCTCCTGGTTGAAGTTGTAGAGCGCTTCAAGACCGAGGTCGCCGGATTTTTCCGGGTCGTCCGTGTCGTGAGGGCTGGTGAAAAGGGTCGTCCCCAATTCCAACTGAAGACCGGGCAGAAGTCCGTAGACCACGTCGAGGTTGAAAGAAGCCTTGTCCGAGCCCTCGCGCTCGTGGATAAAACCGGCCCCTCCTTCCACCGTCAGTTCTCCACTGCTTACCGAATAGGCGTCCTGCAGCCTCAGGGGACGTCCTTCATCGAGGTTCTTATGGTCGATCGCATGGGCGGCGGAAGACCATCCGCATCCGAGAAAAAGAGCGCAGATCAGAAGGATTCCCGTGCGATTGATTTTGTTGCCGGTCTTGCCGACTTTCATGTCTCCCATGTCTCCTCCTCCTTTCGTTCCCGGTGTTGTGCCGTGAACGAATTACCGTGAAAGGGTTGAACCCGGACCCGGCCTTTTCTTGTGCTTACGGTTGCGGGCCGCGGTTTGTAGCGTTTCGACGGGCTGGTCGCGGCCGGCAGCCCTAAGCGCACAAGGAAAGGCCGGATTTCGACCGTTCACAGCATCTGTTCTCAGTGGTCGATATGTGAACCGTGTGTGTCGTGCGTATCGCGCGAGCCATGCGCGCCAGGTGAACCATGCGCGCCAGGCGCGCCATGCGCTTCGTGTGCGCCTGCCGGAACGCCGGACGGAGCCGCCGCACCGCCGGCGCCTTCATCCTGAATGTTCGTTGCGTCTTTCCCGTGCGCATGCGGCGCGCGGCCGCGTTCATGATCGGGCCCATGCGGCGCGCCGGCCCGGATTCCCAAGGCCTCCTGAACGGACGGGGGCCGGGGTCCCATCATCTCACCCGCGTCACCCGTGTGGACAAGCCGGCTCCCGCCGTGCCCCGAGTGGACCGGACGGCCGCCGTGACCGTCACCCGGTCCATGGCTCGCGGCTTCCGCCGCCAAGTGATAGTCTGCATACCTGTCGTTGCCGCCGGCATGGTTGCGGTGCAGGTAGATGGCCAGGATCTCCATGATCCGGCGCCGCTTCGCTTCATGGGTCGGGTAGAGGTCGGGGCGGCTCAGGACGTCGTCCACGTTGTCGTGCAGCATGTGAAGGTTGTCGAATATCGCCGCGGCCTCCGGGTATCGCTTACTGAACTCCGGCGCCACCTCCATCATCATGGGCATCACCCGCCACTCGACGGGCGGGTTCCTGAGGTACCCGTGGTAGAAGTCGATGGCCTTGGGCATGAACCTCCGCTGAGTTTCGGAATCCCCCATCAGTTGCACGTCGTAGGCGCCCGCTTGCAGCCAGTGATAAGCCCAGATCTGCGTGTTGAATTTCGGAAACCTGTCGCGAAACGCCCTGGACTCGGGAAAACTCCAGAGTTTCCCGTGCAAATCCAGCGGGTGGGTCGTAATGGCCTCCGGCTTTTCGAGATACTCGTCCAGGATCTTCCTGTAAGCCGCCTGTTTGTCCTCTATCTTGTCGGATGCGAAGAGATCGTAGAGCACCCGGTGGAGAATGTGCGCCCAGGTGAAGGTCCTCTGAACTTCCCAGACCATGCGGGTGAAGGTCGGTGCGATCTGCTCCTCGTCGGGCTGAACCGGGGGGGAGCTGAATATGAAATCGAGCACTTCGAGCCTCGCTTTCTCCACCTTCCGGGGGTCCTGAGTCTTGAGAAGGGTTTCGGCAATGTGGGCGTGCCCGAAGTCTATTCCATTGAACTCCCGGTAGAGCCGGGGCAACTCGCGGGGGAGCGCCCAGAGCCAGGGGCCGCGGGGCGCAAACCGCTCTTCTCGTTGCACCCACTGGCCGTAGGCCGGGAGGGTCCCGATGATCGTCATCGAAACCAGCGACAGCAGGATAATGATGATTTTCTCGTTTGCTTTCATTCTTGTTGTACCCCTCTTTTATCTCTTGAGCCTTTGTCTCTTGAACTTTCATTTCTTGAACTCACGTCTCTCGAACCTTTATCCTTTTATCCTTTGAACTCTTGAACCTCTCGGAAGGAGTGGAGTCGATGATTCAATTCATGCGGACCAACCAACGCTGTGTTGTGCAAAAATAAGATCGCTGTTGGATAATGTCATCAGTCGGACGCCGTTGGTCGGATGCCATTGATTGGATGTCGTCGGTCATGGCGGGCGCGGTTTCTCGAAAGCCGGCGCCACGCGGAGATGGTATGCCCGCCTCGGCATGGTTCATAACAGGGCGGCGCTTAAGCCGTCGCCCCCGCGAAGCTTGTCCCCGCGCAGGCGGGGAGCGGGGGTCCGGGAAACCTTGAATAACCCGGATTTCCGCATGCGCGGGAATGACGATGAGTCCTTTCAAGCATTGCCTCAAACACATGGCTATGAACCATGCCCCGCCTCCCATGGGAAACATGCTTGGGACATAAGACTGCAATTACGAACGAAGCCAATATCGGGAGTCTCGATTGGACCGCTTTGCGCGGTTTCGGTTTTCGACCGCGGCATGTTGCGCTTTGCCGGCATTACGCCTGCCGGTTGCGCCGGCATGGATGGAGCATCCGGAGTCGATTGCGTTTCGATTGTCCGGTAGCGGCCGGCAGCCGTAACCGCGCAAAGAGGAACATCCGGAACGGCTGCTGCCGGCGTTGTGTTGCGATATCATTGACAAAGTTAAAGTTAAGTTTAGCATATAAAGTTAGAAGGATATAAAAAGGAGGTGAATAAGAATGGAGAAATGCGGTATTTGCGGGATGGAACTTCAACAGAGCCCCTGCGTGACGCAAGATGGCAGATGCTCGGCTTGCGATCAGAAGCTTCATATGGAGCAACAGGAACAGAAGAAGTAGTATAGCCTGTGTGCTCTTCAATATATCTTCCGGCGCCGTCGGTCCGTGAATGCGTCGAGCCGTGAATACCTTGTTTGAATGTGCCCGGCTTGACGCGCAGACCGGTTGAGTCAGCCATACCGTGAACGGGTGGGACCATTATTTTTCCTGTACGGTTATTTGCGGCTCTCAGTCGCGACCCGTTGCGATTCGACAGCCGGGTCGCGACCGGCAGCCGTAACCGCACAAGGAATTCCGGATTTCGATCGTTCACGGTGTATACAGCTATCCGCCGAACCGGCAGGGATTCTTTCCTGCCGGTTTTTCGTTGAATGAGGAGAATGCGGTGAACCAGGAAGAAACATCCGGCCATCACGCAGTGAAGCGGGACCCCGTATGCGGAATGATGGTCGAAAAAGAGCGGGCCGCGGGAGAACTTCGCAAGGACGGCGAGAGTCTCTTCTTCTGCAGCAGGCATTGCCTGGAGGAGTTCAAACGGCGGCCGGACCGATATATGGATAGTATTCGCCCGCGCCGGGAAGGGGCCGGCGGTCGCGGCGACGTTGGACACGGCGCGGAAGGGCATGGCGCCGGCGATCACACGGCCGGAAACCATATGGCGGAAAACCGCGCGGCCGAAGACCATATGGCCGGAGACCACATGGCCGGGGGCCACGCCGTCGGGGGCCATACCGGCCGCGGCCGGGCTGCCGGCGGGCAGGCGGTTTTCACCTGTCCGATGCACCCGGAGGTCAGGCGGGTCGGGCCGGGAAGCTGTCCCAAGTGCGGCATGGCGCTGGAGCCCGCGGCGGGGAGTTTCCCGGAAGAGCGGGTGGAGTACACCTGCCCCATGCACCCGGAAGTCGTAAGCGACAGGCCGGGCAACTGCCCCAAGTGCGGCATGGCCCTCGAACCGCGGACGGTTGCCGCGGCGGAGCAGGAAGAGGAAAACCCGGAACTGATCGACATGAAGAAGCGCTTTTGGGTCAGTGCGGCCTTCACGATTCCGATCCTCATTCTCGCCATGGGCCACATGGTTCCGGGTCCGGCATTCGCCCGGCTTGCATCGATCAAGGGTATGAACTGGATACAGTTGATCCTGGCGACCCCGGTGACGCTTTGGGGCGGTCTGCCCTTTTTCCAAAGAGCGTGGCTGTCCGTGGTCAACCGCAGCCTCAACATGTTCAGCCTGATCGGCCTGGGCGTGGGCGTCGCCTATGTCTACAGCCTTATCGCGGTGCTCTTTCCGCAGATCTTTCCCGCTTCCTTCAGGAACGAACTCGGTGAAGTGGGGGTCTACTTCGAAGCCGCGGCCGTGATCGTCACCCTGGTGCTGCTCGGACAGGTGCTGGAACTCAAAGCCCGCAGCCGGACCGGGTCCGCCATCAAGGCGCTCCTGGGACTGGCCCCGAAGACCGCGAGGATCATACGCCGGGACGGCAGGGAAGAAGACGTCCTGTTGAGCGAGGTCCGCCCCGGCGACCTGCTGCGGGTAAGACCCGGCGAGAAGGTCCCGGTGGATGGCGTGGTTGTCGACGGCTCCGGCAGCGTTGACGAGTCGATGATAACCGGCGAACCCATCGCGGTGGAGAAGCAAAAGGGCGACAGGGTGACGGGGGCGACCATAAACGGGACCGGGACCCTGATCATGCAGGCCGAGAGGGTGGGCTCCGAAACTCTCCTGGCCCAGATCGTGAGAATGGTGTCGGAAGCTCAGCGGAGCCGCGCTCCCATTCAGCGGCTGGCGGACCTTACAGCCGCCTGGTTCGTGCCCTCCGTGATCGTGGCGGCCGTTGCGACATTCATCGGATGGGCGCTCTTCGGGCCCGCCCCCCGCATGGCCTTCGCCATCGTCAACGCCGTTGCGGTCCTCATCATCGCCTGTCCCTGCGCCCTGGGGCTTGCAACGCCAATGTCGATCATGGTCGCCGCGGGAAAGGGCGCCCGGTCGGGGATACTCTTCAAAAATGCCGAGGCCATCGAAACCATGAGGAAAGTCGATACGCTCGTGGTCGATAAAACGGGCACGCTCACCGAGGGGAAGCCGAAGCTCACGACCGTCGAAGCCCTGGAAGGGTTCGGCGACGAGGAGGTCCTTCGCCTTGCCGCGAGCATCGAGCAGGGAAGCGAGCACCCGCTTGCGGCGGCCGTCGTTGACGGCGCGAGGGAGCGCGGCATCGGCCTCGTTGCGGCAAGGGACTTCGAATCCGTAACGGGCAAGGGCGTCAAGGGGCTCGTGGAGGGAAGGAAAGTCGCCCTGGGAAATCTCAAGCTGCTCGAGGACATCGGGGCCGACGCGGGCGTCGGAGGTCTTTCGTCGAGGGTCGAGTCCTTGCGAGCTCAGGGGCAGACGGTCGTGTTCGTCGCCGTTGACGGAAAGGCCGCGGGCGTCATCGGAGTTGCGGACCCCATCAAGGAGTCGACCTACGAGGCGGTGGAACTCCTCCATGATGAAGGCGTTCGCATCGTCATGCTCACCGGAGACAACTGGACGACCGCGCGAGCGGTTGCGGAGAGGCTGGGCATCGACGAGGTCGTGGCCGAAGTGCTTCCCGAGCACAAAGCCGCGCAGATCGCGCGCCTCCAGGAGGAGGGAGCGTTTACGGCGATGGCCGGAGACGGAATCAACGATGCTCCCGCTCTTGCCCGGGCGCACATCGGCATCGCCATGGGCACGGGGACGGATGTGGCCATGGAGAGCGCGGGGGTTACCCTCGTTCGAGGCGACCTGCGGGGGATCGTCCGGGCGCGGATACTCAGCCGCGCCACGATAAAGAACATAAAGCAGAACCTTTTCCTCGCCTTCGTCTACAACACCCTGGGCATTCCGGTCGCGGCGGGCGCGCTCTACCCGTTTTTCGGAGTGCTGCTGAGTCCGATGATCGCGGCGGCGGCCATGAGCCTCAGTTCCGTGTCGGTCATCGCAAACGCGTTGAGGCTCAAGGGAAAAGATCTTTAGGCCCGCGGGCCGCGGGTTGAAAGGGGGACGGGATTTGCTGCTGAAATTGGCGGGGCTGCTGTTGGTCCTGACGGGTGTTGTCGATGTTTTCCTGACCGTGCTTTACGCGCGGAGCGGGGCCGGTCTGCTGAGCCCTTTTCTGAATGCGGGAATGTGGCGTTTCTCACGTCGTGTGTCGTTCCTCCTCGGCAGGCGGCGAGGCGGTTTTTTGTCCTTTACCGGACCGACTCTACTCCTGATGATCATGGCCGCCTGGTTGACGCTGATCATTTCGGGATTTGCGCTGATGGTGTGGCCGGAACTCGGCCGTTCCATCCAGGCGAGCCAGGGTGAGACGCCGAAAGATTTCGCCTCGGCCCTGTACTTCAGCGGCTTCAACTTCACGACCCTGGGGGTCGGCGACATCGTCCCGAAGACGGGAGAATACCGGCTGCTGGCGGTGCTGGAAGCCGCGATGGGCTTCTCCTTCTTTACGCTCGTAATCACCTACTTCCTATCCGTCTACAGCGCGATCAGGCGCCGCAACACCTTCGCTCTCCTGCTCCACTACAAAACGGGCGGAACCGGAAAGCCCGCCGATTTCATCAGCCGGCTCTTCATGGATGGAACACATCGGCGCGCGCAACGTGAATTCGAGTGGATGACGAAACAGATTACGGACCTTACCGAAACACACCATTTCTACCCGGTGCTTCACTACTTCTGGTTCAAGGACATGCGGTATTCGGTCGCCCGCATCGCCCTGATCTCCATGGACTCGGCCTGCTTGCTGAAAACCGTGCTGAAAAGGGATGGAGACGCCCCCACGGTCCTCTCCGTGTTGACCGATGACCTGTGGACCAGCGGGATGGATATGCTCCGGATGATATCCGCGGAATTCCTCGCCGATAAATTCATACGCAAGCACGAGGACCCGCCGCCGCAAACGATGGAGGAGTGGAGAGAGCACTTTTTATCGGTGGCCGAGCGCCTTCGGAGTTTGATGGTCCCGGTCGTTCCCGACCTCGAGGCCGGGGCGGACTCTTACATCGAACTTCGTCGGAAGTGGTATGCCGGCGTGGCCGCCATTGCGGAGTTCATGGAGTACGGCTTTGAGGAGACCATCGATGAGAATGACTCATCCAAGGTCTTTCGGGGTTGAATCATTATCGTATTTTGTCCTCCGGATTGGCGGATGTGTCCCGTACTGTTATAATCTGCCGGTAGATCGGGTCGGCAAGACGGTACACCCGAAAGATGGCGTAATCGAAAAAAGGCCGGCGGGGGGGAATCGGCCGGCGATTCCTCGAGGGCGATGCAACACTTCTTCATGGACGGGATGAAAATGGTATACCAGAAAACATTGACGGTAACGACCAGGGGACACGGCGACATGCACGACCTCACGGATCGAGTCGCGCGGATCGTATCCGACTCGGGGATACGGACCGGAATAGCGCACATCTTCAATGTGGGCAGCACCGGCTCCGTCGGCATGATCGAATTCGAACCCGGACTCGAGAGAGACCTGCCGGAGCTTCTCGACAGACTGATTCCTCCGAGCCGGGACTACGGGCACGAGCAGGCCTGGCACGACGGAAACGGCCATTCCCATCTCCAGGCGACGCTCCTGGGGCCGTCGTTGACCGTTCCGGTATCCGACGGAAAACTCGTTCTGGGCGCGTGGCAGCAGATCTTCCACCTGGATTGCGATGTGAAGGCGAGGGAAAGAAGAGTAATGGTGACTGTAATGGGAGACGGTTCCTGATGGGATGGCGCCCGGTGTCTTTTCGTTGCGCGTTTGAATTGATTCTCGGTCCACTCCAGGAAATTAACCTGCCGGAAGGACGGTCCCGTCGCCAAGTCCGGATTTGCGAGCTGCTGGTGGATACTACTTGTGAATCGCGTTTGACACGATCCTTCAATCTCGCTTGACGAATATCTCAGAAAACGTGCGGAATAAAGCTTATATCTGCAATTTTTGAGGACTATTCCCGCCTAAACCGCCATTACCATACCTACAGTGGATTTTTTCACCTATGCGCGCTTTGATTTTGCGCAGGTGATGGAGCATAAGGAAAGCACCATCTGTAAAATCCATCACTCATCGATTTGACCTTGTGTACGCGATGCAGCATCGGTGTCGGAGCGCTTTTCCACGATGTGGGCAAAAGAGCCACATAGACGGTGGAATTCTCAACAAGCCCTCCCGCTTGACCAGGGAGGAGTTTGAAATCATCAAGAAGCACACCGTCATGGGGTATCAAAAGCTCAAGGAGACCCAGATCATGTCGGCACGGCAACTGAACGCGCCCCTGTTTCACCATGAGGCCATGGACGGGACGGGCTGTCCGAAGGGCCTGAAGGGGAATCAAATTCATAAATACGCGCGTGTCGCCCGCATTCTCGACTGCTACGACGCTCTTACAACCAGGAGGTCGTATAAGAACGCCCTCCCCATTTCCAAAGCTCTCGGCATCATGAGCGGGGAAATGGGTCCCACATTCGACGGGCAGTTGCTCGAGGAATTTGCCAGGTTCATAGGACAAGAAGGAAAAGCGGTGTCAGCCGACCATGGGAAGCGGATCAACCTGGAACCCGGCAACGAAGTGCAACTGGAATTTTGGGGAAACGATTTCGAACTCAAGTCCGGGGTTCTGCGGCGCTATTTTGAATATCAGCACGGGAGGCTCTGCAAGGTCGTATTGAAACCGGCGGAAGACAATCCGCTTCCCAACATCGGCATTGGAGACGATGTGCGGGTCTACATAAGACCGCACGGTAATGAAAAACCGCCCCTGGTTTCGGGAACTATCAGACATATCAACATGGCTGCGGGAAAAGCCTTGCCGGGCATCCAATTCGATGAGCTGAACAAAGAGGTGATTACCGCCATCCGGCAGTGCGAGGAAAGCGCTCTTAAAGCAGGTGAAACCGCACAACCGGGGGACCTGCAAGCGCTACTTTCCATTGGGTGGATCTGAAGGTTTCTTAGATAGAGAGCAGAGTCCATGACAACGCAATCGCTACTGGCTGAGATTCTCCCGAGCGACATCGATTATGGGTCCTATAAGGGAGATGACGATCATATATCGGTGAAAACCGATGTTTTTGTTTCCCGTTCCGCATTCCCATGCGATCTTTTCGTGCCTGTAAGGACCGGGTCGGGAGAGGTCGAGTTGAGGGAGGCGATCAAACAGGGAGAATCTTGCGATGATTCGGTGATCTCCCTCTTTGGCAACGGTATTTCGGAATTGTATGCAAGAAAGGAGGACGAGGACAGGATATGTGAATACCTGCGCGGTATTGCGGGCAATATCGTGCTGTCGAACAGCGTTTCTCCAGGGACGAAGTGCCGGATTATCTGCTCGTATGCCGAAAGCGTCGTCCGAAAGGTATTCAGGGAGCGTCCCCAGCCGGGCAATGTAAGCATGGGACGAGAGGTTGTGGGCAGTATTTCGTTTTTGCTTTCATCCGGCAAAGTGGTTCCGGAAGTTCTTCTATCCGCCTTTTCCAATGAATATCACGTGTTTTCCCATTCAGCCCAGGTAGCGATCCTAGGGATGGCCTTCTGCAATTCCCTGAAAATGCCCAAGGA
>CAYOVG010000235.1:0-11459 GCA_964407285.1 uncultured Syntrophobacteraceae bacterium | reverse complement strand
TCACTGCGGCGGTAGTGGGTGTGGTGCTCAACCTGGCAGTCTGGTTCGGTCACAACCGGAGAGCACTGTCGCACCGGCAGGCCCTTCTTCTTCTGGACGGTACGGAGGATGCCGACGATCATCTCGCCGTGCTGGGAATCACCGGGCGTTGCGGGGTCCTTGTCACAAGCCGAAGCCATGCCGATGCGGGAGCGGACTGCCGGAATATTGTGTCATTGGGCCTGGAAGATGCCGTGGAGCTTCTCAAGGCCTGGGGTGGAAAGTTGACCGGAGACCGGCAGGTAATCCGGCGCATCTGTGAGTTGGTGGGAGGACTCCCGCTGGCTCTTCGCATTGCGGGCCACTACCTGAATACATCTGGAGAAAAGGCTTCCGATTTTCTGGTTTGGCTGGAACGAACTCCTCTTGATGCACTGGATCAGGGAAAGAGGAAACTCCAGAGTGTTTCCGTGCTTCTGAAGCGAAGTTTCGACCAGGTCGGTGAGTTGTCGCGGGATGTCATGAGCGCTGCAGGACTCCTTGCTCTAATGCCATTCACCGGCGCGGTGGTGGAAAGGGCGTTAGGGGTGCGGGAAATGCTGGTGAGGCGCTCTCTCGGGGAACTGGTCCGTTACGGTCTGCTCCTCCGCTCTGATGATCGCTATGTGATAAGCCATGCTTTGATTCACACTTATGTGAGCGGTGAGCATCGTCCGACGGAGTCCGTGCTGAGCCGGATGAAGGATTACTATGAGACTCTTTTCCGCGACCGAAGCAAGGAAGGTCCTGGTGGCTATACGGTTCTGGATGCCGAACGTGCTCACGTGATGCGCATTTTGGGAATATGCGCCGAAAGGGAAGACCGGCGGTCGGTATGTGATTTGGTTTGGGCTGTTGAGGATTATCTTGATATCTGCGGGTACTGGTCCGAGAGGACAGCAATTCTGGAAAGAGGAGTCTCGGCAGCCAGGAGTTTGAACGATGAAAGGCACAACGAGGCTGCATTCCTGGGCAAACTGGGTACAGCCTACCGTGATCTGGGTGAGGTGGAAAAAGCCATGGAGTGCCACAAACAGGCCCTGGCGATATCTCGTGAGATCGGCGACAGGCGGGGTGAGGGGGCAGCTTTGGGCAATATGGGTTTGGCCTACAGTGATCTGGGTGAGGTGGAAAAAGCCATGGAGCATTACGAACAGGCCCTGGCGATATCTCGTGAGATCGGCGACAGGCGGGGTGAGGGCAATCACTTGGGCAATCTGGGTATAGCCTACAGTGCTCTGGGTGAGGTGGAAAAAGCCGTGGAGTATTGCGAACAGGCCCTGGCGATATCTCGTGAGATCGGCGACAGGCGGGGTGAGGGGGCGGATTTGGGCAATCTGGGTTTGGCCTACCGTGATCTGGGTGAGGTGGAAAAAGCCATGGAGTACCTGGGACGGTCACTTGTCATCTTTGAAGAGATCAAATCACCAAATGCGGATAGGGTTAGAAGCTGGCTTGAGGAAATCGAAAAGAATGAGGGATCTTAAGGGAGGAGCGAAATGGACCCCATCACAACTGCAATCGTTACCGCGGTTTCGGCAGGCGCCGCAGGCGGTGTCGTGAAAGAAGCCGTAATTGATGCCTACAAGGGGTTAAAGGCCGTCATTAAGAGAAAATTCACCGGTGAACTGCCGGCTGCAATCGAAAAGCTCGAATCGCGTCCTGATTCCAAGGCACGGCAGGACGTGGTTGCCGAAGAGGTCAGAATCATCGATGCCGATAAGGACCCGGAAACCCTGGAAGCGGCTCGAAAGCTCATCGAATTGATAAAAGCCTCCCCTGGCGGAGACAAACACGTCATGATTGCAAAGGGCATGGGCATTGCCCAGGCGGACCGGAACAGCACGGCGAAAGTGGAAATCAAACGATCTGGAGATTAAATCTCCGTTTGGTCAATAGGAAAAGGGGTGGTATTCATGCGAATCGGCAAGAAGTCTGGTATAATCAGAGGGAATGCTTCGAATTGTCAATGCGTCCTATCTCATCGGGCTTGAGCCGTGTGAATGTTGATTTTCAGCAGGCTGCTTTGATTTTGACAGGGATTTTTTGTATGAAAGTGGTAAGTGCCCCAGTAAGAGAGCAATTGACCGGCACCGAAATCATTGAATCCATGATAATCCAGGGCGATGCCGAAGTTCTCTTGAAATGGTTTCCAGCCGACTATTTCAGATGTTGCGTTACTTCCCCGCCGTACTGGGGTTTGAGGGACTATGGTACGGAAGGGCAAATCGGGGCGGAGGACGAACCGTCCGCGTACATAAACCGGCTTGTTTCCGTCTTTGAAGAGGTACGCCGCGTGCTTACTCCCGACGGGACATTCTGGTTGAATATCGGGGATTCCTATACCAGCGGCAACAGGGCCTATCGAGCGCCTGACAAGAAGAATCCGGTGCGCGCGATGAGCTACCGTGCGCCTACCCCTGCGGGTCTGAAGCCGAAAGACCTCATAGGTATCCCGTGGCGGCTCGCATTTGCTCTTCAGGATGCCGGCTGGTATTTGCGGAGCGACATCATATGGGAGAAACCCAACTGCATGCCGGAGAGCGTGAAGGACAGGCCCACAAGAGCCCACGAATACATGTTTCTTTTCTCGAAATCCCCTAAATACTACTACAACTATAACAATGCGCGCGAAGCCAACGGAAGGAATCGGCGCACGGTCTGGTCAATTCCGACGGAACCTTTTCCGGGAGCGCACTTCGCAACTTTTCCACCTAAACTGGTGGAGCCTTGCGTATTGATCGGTTCACAGCCGGGCGATTGGGTCCTCGACCCGTTCTTCGGTTCCGGGACCGTCGGGGCAGTGTGTGAGCAGCAGCGGCGAAACTACATCGGTATGGAAATCAATCCCGAGTACACTCAAATTGCCGCGGAACGAATTGGGAAGACGCAACGATTGCTATTTACATTCGACAGGGAAACAGTGCAGTGAGCACATTCAAGATTCCTGAGCCGGACCTTCAGATTGAGTTTTTCCATCGTCTTGAGCAAATGCGCAAGGTATACCTTCTCGATGCTCTTCTTTCCACAGTATCTGAGCTTGAAATACCTCGGATCGATCATGAACTGGCCGGACTGATTTCCAATTCGGCTCTGCGAAGAGTGGCGGGCTGGGGTCTTCGAGGTGAAATCGTATTTGCCGTACCATACATTTTGACGCATCGGCCGGCATTGCTCGGCTATTACCGTTTGTTGCTCGGTTTCTCGCAGAAGCAGTTCTATGGCGGGCACTACGGCTTTGGTTCATTTAGATCCATGGAGGAGTCCGGCAAGCTCTCATCAAATCAACAAGATTCCGTGGAAGAGCTTTGCCGGGCGCTCTGTGGCAGTGCCGAACTACTCGTCACCGGCATTGGTGAGTTATCGCAGAAGACGGTGCACGAACTCACACTTCTTACTGTTGGCCCTCAACTTCGGGGCGGGGTTCTCAATACGCTTGGATCGCGAGCAACACGCCAGGTATTTGAATTAATAGACTCGCTGCTTGGGAATGCTGTCGTGTCCAGCAGCCAGAAGTCCATCAGGCTGAAGAATGCTGCCGGCCGGATGGTCCGAGTTGAATTTGCGAGTGATCCGGATATCTGCATCAGAGAGGATCTACCTTCAGGAAAGTCTCGAAACCTTGTTGCCATTGAAATCAAAGGCGGTCGAGACTATTCGAACATTCACAACCGGATCGGTGAGGCCGAGAAAAGCCATCAAAAAGCACGGAAGGAAGGCTTCGTCGAGTGCTGGACCATTGTCGGCATTACGGACCTGAATATGGACCTGGCAAGAAAGGAATCCCCCACTACTGACAGGTTCTACCATCTTGAGCGTTTGATGGACGAACAGTCCGAAGAATTTCAGGATTTCCGTGAGAATCTTCTATCGCGAGTAGGTGTCTGTGCCTGACAACTGGTCGCCGGGAATGGGGAATGACGGGCGCTTCACCAGTAAAGGAGCAATAAGAACGAGGAGAAGGAAACAAAAGCAGCATGAGTCCGGCAGCTTACTTTCGAATCAGCGTTTGATTGCGGAGTTGCTCTGCTTTTCTTATTGACACCGGAGAAAGCTTGCTTATCATTAAGGTACCCAAGAGGGAGTAGCTACAAAGGGCAAAGTCATCATCACAGCGTGGAGCTACGCTTGGTTTTGCCGTTGGTTAAGAGTTAAGAGCCAATCAGCGAGACTTTTGGTGCGATATGCATTCGCGCCCGGAGTCTCGTTTTTTTTTGAGTGCGATTTTCGGGCTGGAATGGAGCGGAGGACGGGCGGCGGCCGGTATCCGATGCGCCCCGCATGGGCGCTAATTGGGTGTGGCCGGGCCTGTCCACGAACGGGGTAGGAGAATAAGCATGCCGGAAAAGCCGGGAGGACTGCGGATGGTACGAAAAAATGGAAGAAAGATCAGAACATACCTTGTTGCTTTGTTGTCGGTCCTGTTCTTGTTCGGGACGACTATGATCACAGTTTCCGATGCGTGGGCTCGGGCCGGAGGCGGCGGCTCGTCGGGCAGCAGAGGAAGCAGGAGTTTTTCGGCCCCGAGGGCGCCGTCCGGCCCCTCGTCGCCGTCACCGGGACTCAGCGCGCCGGGACGCACTTCACCCGGTTCGCCCTTTTCCCAACCTTCGGGAGGATTTACCCGTAATCCCTTCGTGCAAGGGCTGGCCGGCGGGCTTGTCGGCGGAATGATCGGCAATATGCTGTTCGGCGGAACTGGCCATGCCGCTACCGGCGGAGGCCATGGCGGCGGGATCGGGCTCCTCGATATTCTCATCATCGGTCTTCTGGTTTACTTCGGCTGGAAGTTCTTCAAGAAAAGACGCATCCAGCAGTCGGGAGCCGGATATTCCGACGGTGGATCGGGATATTCGCAGGGGGACCGGTCCAATAATGCAACCGATACGCGCTATTCCGGAGGTTATCCGGATGCGGGTTACGGGACCGCCGCAGGCGAACTCGACAGGGGATTTCAGCAAATCAGGCAGTATGACCCCGATTTCGATGTGGAGGCGCTGAAGGAAAAGTTCCAGGACATGTTCTTCCGCATTCAGGCGGGGTGGATGAATCTTAGCCTCAGTGGGATCGAACACATGCTCACGAGGGAAATGGCGGATTTCTTCACCGCGGAGTTCGATAAGATGAGGCGGCAGGGCGTGGTGAACCGCCTGGAGAACATCGCCATTCGCCGCGTGGAACCGTCCGAAGCCTGGCAGGAATCGGGCCGGGAATACGTTACCGCGCTGTTCACCGCCAATCTGCTGGATTACACGGTGGACGCGAAGACCGGGCAGGTGGTCGGTGGAGATAAATTGAACCCGGTGAAGTTCCAGGAGTTCTGGACATTCACCCGCGATATCGGTTCGTCGCAGTGGAAGCTGTCCGCCATCAACCAGGCGGAAGGCGACATGCAACAGCAGACGACGTCGGTAGGTTATCATTAGAAGACGAAGGACGACGCGCCGCCGAAGCAAGCGTATGGCGGGCGTCGTCATACGTGCATTGGCTCGGAGGTGCGTCCGTGGCGGGGCCGTACGTACGAAGGCAGGCGCGGTTGTACGCAGGCAGGTGTGGCGAGGCGCGGCCCGCGGATGCCCGGGTGAGAGAAGCTGCGCGTTTCGGGCCGGGAGGCGGCGCGACCGGGAATCTGTGCCTCAATAGGACGAAATAGCGCGGTATTTCCTCAGCACTCCTCTGTGCTCTCGGTGTTTACGGATGCCGGAGGGCGGAAATCGGACAAATCCATTCCGACCTCCGGAATTCGAATCCGACTACCGACTTCCGTCACCAGCGAAATGGGTCTGATCTCTGCTCTTCGGTAAACCCGCAACCACCCGCAAAATGGTCATGTCTCCTGAAATCTCGAACTCGCAACGCGCAACCCGCAACCCGCATCACCAACAACGCTCCCGCCCCGCCCCGCAACCACCCGCAAAATGGTCATATCTCTGAAATTTCGAACTCACAACGCGCAACCCGAAACCCGCAACTCGCAACCCGTAACTCGCCCCCCGCAACCTCTCTCTCACTCCGTGTCCGCGGCAGGTTCCAGCGCCCGCCGGATTGCCTCCGCAAGTTCACGCCGGATAATGGGTTTCATCACGAATTCCCGTATTCCGGACGCGGCCGCGTTATCCCTGGACAAGGACTCGCTGAATCCGGTGCACAGAATAACCGGCAGGCCGGGGCGAACGGCGTGCAATTCCTTCGTCAATTCCGTGCCCGTCATACCGGGCATCGCAAGATCGGTAATGAGCAGGTCGAAGCGCTCAGGCGATGAACGAAAGGTCTCCAGCGCTTCAGTGCTGCTCGTTTCGGCCACGACCCGGTATCCCAGGTTCCCGAGCATCTGTTGCGCCATTTCGGCGATTACGGCCTCGTCATCCACAAACAGAATGCAACCGGTACCCCCGGGTATCCGTCGTGACCGGCCGCTGCCCGGTTCGGCCGCCATCTCGATTCTCGGCAAGAACACGTCGAACGAGCTGCCGTTGCCGGGTTCGCTGTGAGCGTAGATCCGTCCGCCGTGACTGTGAACGATGCCGTACGCCACGGAAAGACCCAGCCCCGTCCCCTCGCCCTGTTCCTTCGTGGTGAAATAAGGGTCGAAGATCCTCTCCAGGATGTCCCTGGACATTCCGTGGCCCGTATCCGCGACAAAAAGCTTCAGATATCGGCCGGGTTTAAGGTCCGGGTTCCATTCGCCCCCGTCTTCGATCCCATGGTCAACGCCGGCGAGGCCGATTTCGAGGAGCCCGCCTTTTCCCCGCATGGCGTGGGCGGCGTTGGTGCAAAGATTCATGATAATCTGGTGGATCTGCGTGGGGTCGGCGAGCACCGTGCCGGTTGCGGCTTCCGGGGCGATGCTGGTGCGGATTTCGATGTTGGGGGGCAGCGCCGCCCTGAGAAGATGCAAGATCTCCTTTACGATGAGGCTTATCCGCACGGGACGTTTGTCTTCTTCCGACTGGCGGCTGAAGGCCAGTATTTGCCGGACGAGTTCCCGGGCGCGGTGTCCGCTCTGGAGCACCCGCTCGAGGTTCCTATGAAGTTGGCTGTCATTTGCGATATCGTCCATGGCCATTTCCGTATACCCGATGATGGGCATAAGGATATTGTTGAAATCGTGCGCGATGCCGCCTGCCAGGGTGCCGATGGCCTGTAGTTTTTGGGCCTGCCGCACCTGGGCTTCCAGCTTGCGCTGTTCGGTTATGTCCTGGTACGTGACGAGTTGCCTGCCGTCATCCATGATGACGGACCGTAAACAGATGATTTTGTCTCTTCCGTCCTTGCAGCGCACCCTCAAGGTCATTTCGAGCGAATCTCCCGCCGAGGACCTGTCCCGCAGGTGCTCTTTCCATTGAGAAATCCGCTCCTCGCGTTTCAGAGGATTGGGGTAAGCCTTGTCGAACCATGCCGGCTTGTCCGGAAGGTCCTCGACGGTGTACCCGAACATCTCGCTGAATCCGGGATTGAGGTACTCGAAACTGAAATCCGTCCTCATGAGCGAGATCCCCATGGGAGCGTTTTCGGCCAGAGTTTTGAAAAGCTGCTGCCTTTCGTACCGCTCCCTCTCGGCTTCCTTTTGTTCCGTGATATCCCGTGAGAAGCTCGCCAGTTGCACGACCTGGGCGCCGGTGTCGAATATGGGGAAGATCCGGAGCATGAAAGATCTGCCTTCCCTGTCCTCACTGAAGGAGACACTCTCGCCGTTCCGTATGACCTTCTCGATCTCGGCCTTTCGAAGATCGGCCGCTTCCGGCGGCAGGAAGGCGTAAATGGATTTGCCGACCATTTCGTCGGGACTTCTGCCGCGCCGTTGCGCAGCCACATAGTTGAGCGCAAGGACCTTGCCGCCGGTGTCCATCAGAATGGCGGAGTCCGTCGTCGCGTCGAAAAGGGCGCGAATTCTGGCTTCACTCTCGCGCAGTTCCTTTTCCGTGCGCTTCTGCTCGCTGATGCTGACGAAGTTCTCCAGCAGGAGAACCCGGCTTTCCAGCGTGATCGGAGCCACGGTCCTCAGAATTTCGATCTTCCGGCCGTCCGCGGCGAGCAAGGTCCACTCCGATGAATCAATGGTCTGTCCGTGGCCGGTGATCGGGCAACTGGATACACCGTCACGGCAAATGAAGTCGCTGCACAGCCTTCCGACGATGTTTTCCTTGGAGGTTCCGATCATGAGCGCCGCCATGGGGTTGGCGTCGACGATGGTGTGAGTGTCGGCGTCGATGACGAGGACCCCCGCCTGGATGGATTCCAGTATGGTCCTGGAATACAACTCACTTTCACGCAGTGCTTTCTCGATCTCTTTTTCCTTGGTAACGTCCCGTCCGCATCCGACCGTTCCGATCATTCGCCCGCTTTCGTGCAGTAAGGGGGCCTTGTGCACGTCAAGTATGAGCGGTTCGCTCCTCACCATCCCCTGTTCGAGAAATCGTGCCGGAGCCATGGTCTCCTTGACGATCGAATCCGAGTCAACACACAGTTGCCCGAATGTGTGAACGTATGCGGCATTGCGTTCCCGTTCCGAAAAGAAGTGGTCGTCGTTGCCGACAGCTTCGTCCGGCGTGGCGCACATGAGCAGCTTGTCGCACATGGCCTGGTTTACGAACAGGAATCGTCCGTCCATGTCCTTGGCCCAGATGAGATCGGGTACGTTGTCCCCGATGAGCCTCAAGAGGCCGTACAATTCCTGGTGCTTGCGCTCGCTCTCCCTTAGCGCCTGTTCCGTGCGTTTGCGCTCCGCTATTTCCATCTCCATCGTCGCCTTGGACTGGAGGAGCTTGCGGTTCAGGTGGAGACTCCGGATGACGACTACAATGAGCAGGACGAGCAGCGCCATGCCTCCGGCGACCCACCATCGATAGCTTTGCAGGATATCGGTGAGAGTCGCCTTTCCGTAATCTTCGTAAATGCCTATCCGGAGTTCCTTCAAACATTCCTCTACCGATCCGTAGTCGAGGGGGATGGTCCATCCCTGGCAGTTCGCCGCCCTGGCCGGCATGCAGTCGCGATCCATGCCGAGCAGCGCAACGCACACCCGTTCCGCAAGCGCATTGGGAGTGTGTTTCAGTTTCGCGAAAGGCCATTCGGGATAGAGGCGGGTGCTGAGACGGTATGGGAATTCGCCGATCCGCTGTTCGTGTATCACTTTGAGAGAGCCGGGAGCGAGCAGTCCCTCCCCGATCATGGCTTCGATAATGGAGGTGCTGACCGTGCCCGCATCAACCTTGCGGTCCAGGACGGCTTTGACGACTTCGTCATGAGTGCCCGCGAAGAGCAGGGGAGAGAAGTCCCGATAGGGATCGATCCCGGCTCTCTTGATTTCCCTCCATGCCGCCCTCCAACCTCCGAGCGAGGTTTCATCGACGGCCACGAAGGATTTTCCCCGGAGTTCCTCGAGGGTGTCGATGTCGTCGCGGTCGGCCCGGCAGAAGACAACGCCGCCGAACACGGCGGAATAGGCGGGCGACCTGGACGCCCTCATGGTCGCCATCCGGCTGATTCCGTACAAGGCCTGCATTTCGACGTAAATGGAAGAGTTGGCGATGAGGAATTCGACCTGCCGGGTCGCGACCGCGGCGGAGATAGCTTCAAAAGTGAGGGGAACGATCTCGAATCGCGTGCCCGGTATCCGCTCCGCCAGGTATTGAGCCGTCGGGGTCCAACTCCGGATGCATTCTTCAACCCCCCTCCTGGCCAGTATCCCGATGCGCGCGACCCGGTCTTCCGCCGGGCTTTCCCCATGGCTCTTTCCATCGAACCAACCTGGTGAAATCAAAACGAGCGCGCTCAGCGCAATGAGTATGGTTCGACGGAATCTATTCATATCAAATGCTCGTATGTAAATCCGGTATTCAAATGCTCGTATGTGAATCCGGTATGCTGTCCATCGAGATTCCTGGAATCTTTAAGCCGGTGCAGTGAAGGCCCAACATTACATCATGGTTGATCCAAATACAAGCGGTCTTCCGTCTCCGCGGGGGGTGAGAGCCCTATTTATCCGGAGAACTCACGTTGACCCGAGTGGAGGAAGGATGTATATTCAACACCAATGAATTCGAAGGAGGGGAAGCTCGGGACAATCCCGAAATCCGCTCATTCCAGGTACCACCGTCTTCGCGGAAACGCCGGCCCGTGGGTGTCGTCCGGTTTTGCCCACGCTGTGCGCGTGGCGATTTTCGGGGTTGTCGAATTCCGCCATCGAATGTTACTTATAATATTTGGAGATAGATCATTGATTCGGCTGGACGGGATTTCGGGCCGTAACGGAACGGAAGTCCGCGCCTCTTTTCCAGCCCGGCTTTTCCGTTCGCCCCAAGGAGGATCATTCGGCTCATGCTCAACTTTTTCAGAAAACACGCAACATCCTGGGTAATAAAGGCTCTCCTTATCCTCATCGCGGTTGCATTCGTGTGGTGGGGAGGCTCTACCATGGAATCCGTGCAGACCACCGCCGTAGCCCGCATAGACGGCCATGACATTACGCGTGAGGAGTACGCCCGGCAATATGATTATCTCGTGGATACCTATCGGAAGCAGTTCGGAAGCGTGATCACCGACGACTTCCTGAAGCAGCTCAATCTCGAGGAACAGGCCCTGAATATCATATTGAAGCGCTATGTCATCATGAAGGCCGCGCGGGAGCTTGGACTCACCGCCACGGACGACGATGTCCGCCAGGCCATCCTGAAAAGCGCCGGATTCCGGAAGGACGGGAAATTCGACCAGGATACTTACGTCAGGGTCCTGCGCCAGTTCCGCATGACTCCCCAGGAGTACGAAAGCCAACTGGCCGATAACGTCACCATGCAGAACGTGGAGGCGTTCATCAAACGCCGCGTTATGGTTTCCGATGAGGAAGCGCGCGCCTTCTTGCAGTTCAATGAGACCCAGTATCAGTTGGACTGCGCGCAGTTCGATCCCAAAGCGTTCGAGCAGCAGGTTTCCGTTGATGACGCCGCGGCGCAAGCCTATTATACGGAGCACCAGGAGCAATACCGCGATCCCGAGAAGAGACGGTTTTCCATTGTGACGTTCAAAACCGACGCCTTCATGGAAGGGGTTTCCGCTTCGGATGAGGAAATCGCTGCATACTACGAGGACCACAAGAGCAGGTACCACCGGGATGCCCAGGTGCGCGCCCGCCATATTCTCTTTCGCGTAGTGGAAGGCGCGTCCGAGGAGGAAGCCGGGGAAGTTCGCGAAAAAGCGCGGAAGGTGCTGGAAGAGGCCAGGAAGCCGGAAAGCGATTTCGCCGCGTTGGCCACACAGCATTCCGAAGATCCGGGGTCGGTTCCGAAGGGCGGCGATCTCGGCTTCTTCAGCCGGGACAAGATGGTCCCCGCTTTCTCCGAAGCCGCGTTTGCGCTGCAGCCGGGACAGGTGAGCGACCTGGTGCGTTCCCAGTTCGGGTTCCATATCATCAAGGTTGAAGAAGTGCGCCCCGAGAAGACCAC
>CAYOVG010000234.1:0-11623 GCA_964407285.1 uncultured Syntrophobacteraceae bacterium | reverse complement strand
GGGGGCGGGCGGATTGATTTCGCTGATCGGCGCCCTTTGCTACGCGGAGTTGGCCTCCACCTACCCGCACACGGGCGGAGATTACCACTACCTCGGGCGCGCCTTCGGGCCGGCCCCCGCGTTTCTCTTCGCCTGGGCGCGGATGACCGTCATCCATACGGGCTCCATTGCGATGCTCGCCTTTCTTGTCGGAGACTACGCATCGGAACTGCTTCGGCTGGGACCCTATTCGGCATCCTACTACGCCGCCGCCGCCATCGTACTCCTCACGGCGGTGAACATCGCGGGAATCAAGCAAGGGAAGCTCGTGCAGCACAGCCTCATGGCCGCGTATATGGTCGGGCTGATACTCCTCCCGGCAGCCGGGCTCTTCGTCGCCGCTCCCAGCCATGCGGCCGCGGGGCCCCCTGAAAGCACAGCGCCGGGCGCGGCAGCCCTCGGGAGGGCGATGATCTTCGTCCTCCTTACCTACGGCGGCTGGAACGAAGCGGCGTACCTGTCGGCGGAACTCCGGGATTCGCGCCGCGACATGACCAGGGCTCTGGTGTACAGCATCGGAGTTATCACTACGGTTTACCTGGCGCTGAACTATACCTTCCTCAGATGCCTGGGGCTTTCCGGCATGTCGGCATCCGATGCGGTGGCCGCGGACCTCATGCGGCAGGTCGCCGGCGAAAACGGGGCCCGCTTCATAAGCCTGCTCATCGTTCTGGCCGCATTCAGCACCATCAACGCCATGACCATCACGGGGGCCCGCACCGGCTACGCCCTGGGGAGGGACTTCAGGCTCTTCCGTTTCCTGGGCCGCTGGCGGGAAAGCGGCTCCACCCCCGTGAACGCCCTCTTGCTCCAGGGGTTCCTGGCCCTCCTGCTGGTGCTCCTGGGAACGGGCGCCCGTAGCGGATTCGTGATGATGGTGGAATACACGGCCCCCGTCTTCTGGTTCTTCTTTTTTCTCGTCGGCGCATCCCTTTTGGTCCTGCGCCGAAAGGAACCGAACAGGCGCAGGCCGTTTCGTGTTCCGTTCTATCCCCTGTCGCCGATTCTGTTCTGCGGGGTCTGTGCGTACATGTTCCAGGCGAGCATCGCCTACACGGGCAGGGGCTCCCTGGTGGGACTGGGGGTTCTGCTGGCCGGTTCGCCCCTTCTGCTGGTGAAGCGGGAGCGCCGCGCAGGCGTGGAAACGAAGGCGGACCTGAAGAAGATCCGTAAGTGAAGTGTGTGGATGCGCGCCATGCGCGGCAATGCTTGACGAGATGCTCATTAACGCCCAAAGAAAGGAGAAAGATTCGATGAAAAAGAAGTTTGCCTTGCATTCAGTGCTGATCGCCCTGCTGCTGTCGATCCAGGGATTCCAGGGCTGCGGCGCCACTACGGCCGTCGGGGGGCCGCAAGCCCCTCGGCCGGCGGTCACGGCGCGGGGGACTTCCGACTCCGCGCCCGCGGCTCAATCGGAAGCAACACCGGCAAAGCTCGATGTGCCCTATGTTCCGACTCCCGAAGAAGTGGTGGACACCATGCTCGATGTCGCACAGGTGGGAAAAGACGATGTCCTCTACGACCTCGGGTGCGGCGACGGGCGCATAGTCATCACGGCGGCGAAGGAGAGGGGCGCACGCGGCGTCGGGATTGACCTGAACCCGGAGCGGATCAGGGAGAGCAAGGTAAATGCGAAGCAGCAAAATGTGACGAACCGGGTGGGATTCCTCCAGCAGGACCTCTTCAGCACCGACATAAGCGAAGCCACCGTCCTGACCCTTTACCTGCTCCCGTCGGTAAACCTCAAGCTGCGGCCGAAGATCTTCGCCGAACTGAAGCCGGGAACACGGGTGGTGTCCCACGATTTCGACATGGGCGAATGGAAGCCCGACAGGACGATCGATCTGGCGCCGCACGTAGTCTACTTCTGGGTCGTTCCCGCCAATGTCTCCGGGACCTGGAAGGCAACCATCCAGACTGACGACGGACCCGAACAATGCGTGCTCCAGTTGAACCAGACGTACCAGGAGGTCGAGGGAACTCTCACTTCCGATGGAACGTCCATGCATATCCGGGATGCAAAGCTCGTGGGAGACAAACTGCGGTTCACCGTGATCGATAACGCGGGTGGAAAGGTCACTCCCATCCGGTTCGAGGGAAGCATCAGCGGCGACTCCATCGAGGGCGCCGTGATGAACCGCGGGCGGGGGAAAGGAGCCGGCGCATGGAAAGCTCAACGGCTTCCCGGAACCGCGGCCCCCATCGATGAGGAAAAGGAGCTGAGAATTTGATCGGCGCCCCCTGCTCAACCGTCCGCTTCCCTCGGCACGGGCCGCCCGGCCGGCCCGCCCATATTGACAAGCCCCATCGAGAAACTTAAACATGTTCGGGATACCCCGGCTGTTGGAGGGTAGCAGCCGGAGAGCAGGGTATCTTCCGCGTATCCTCGCCTGCAACTCGCCGCTTCAAGGGCGCGACGGCCGGACCGACGGCCGGAGCAGCCCTTGCAGATACAATCCGATCCATTCCACTCCGGAGTCAAGCAACACGTCGGGAAAAACCTTTCAAACGATCAAATCAAACCAAGAGATCGAATCGAAAAGATCAGAGAGGAGAAAAAGAATGCGCGGACGATTGAAGGCTTTTGTCACCCTACTGTGCCTGGCGACGGCTTCCTTGTGCGCCCTCATCTCGCAGTCGTGGGCGGCATCCGCCGCTCTCAAATGGAAGTACCAGGCGGGGGACATCTACTTCTCCCCCGCCATCGGCTCGAATGGCGCCGTCTACGTCTTGTCGGCCGATTCCTATCTCTACGCCGTCGGCCCCGACGGGACATTGAAGTGGAAGCACCAGACCGGATCGGAGTACACCGCCATATCCCAATCGCAGATCGGCCTCGCCGTGGGACCGGACGGGACCGTCTATGCGGGCCCCTTCGAGGGCATCCTCTACGCGATCAGCTCCACTGGAACGTTGAAGTGGAAGTACGACACGGGAATCATGAGCTTTTCCTATCCTTCCGTGGGCTCGGACGGGACCGTCTACATGGGATCGTGGGACGGGTTGCATGCGCTGGACTCCGGCGGGTCTCTCAAATGGAAGTTCAGCACGGGCAGTTCGGTCAACTATCACCCGGCCGTGGGACCGGACGGCACGGTTTACGTCGGAGGCTTCGACAGCGATAAATGCCTCTTCGCCGTCAATTCCGACGGCGCCCTGAAGTGGAAATACAAAACGGAAAGCCTGGTGCTGTCTTCTCCGGCCGTCGGCCCCGACGGCGTCATTTATGCGGGCACGTCCGACAAAAACCTTCACGCGGTCAATCCCGACGGGACACTGAAATGGAAGTTCGCCATGGACGGCATAACGCAGTCGTTGCCCGTCATCGGCCCCGACGGCGTCATCTACGTGGGAGCTTACGACAACTACCTCTATGCCCTCAACCCCGACGGCACTCTGAAATGGAAATACAAGCCGGATGACGCCGCCCTGGCGCCCTTTCCATCCATCGGACGGGACGGTTCCATCTATGCGGCGTTCAATACCCGCTCCCTCTATGCCCTCAATCCCGACGGCACATTGAAATGGACATACGAAACGGGCCTGACGCTGGACTTCCTGCACGCTACTCCGGCCGTGGGCAGGGACGGGACCATCTACGCGGGTTCCGCCATGGGCAGTCAAAGCTACCTGTATGCGATCAGCGACAGCGAAATCACCCTCGCCGAAGGCCTCGACGTCTGGAACGACTGGTTCGCGGTGGATGTCAAGGAGACCCCGATGGTCGGCGACTTCAACGGGGACGGCAGGACCGACATCATCACCTTCACCAGGGATAACCCCAGTGCGGTCGGGGACGTCTACGTGTCGCTCTCCAACGGCGAAGGATTCAGCGGCAACGACAAGTGGAACGACTGGTTCGCCATCGACCAGGACGAGACCATCGTCATCGGCGACTTCAACGGGGACGGCAAGGACGACATCGCCACGTGGCTCGGCAAGTCGACGAAACAGATCTATGTCGCCACCTCCCACGGTTCGGGGATGAACGAGTCGGCGCTGTGGCTGGACAAGATCGGCGATAGTTTCGACGACGTGCTCAAGGCCGCCGATGCCGATGGAGACGGGAAGCGCGACCTGGTCCTCTTCTCCCGCCACGGCGGGCAGGTGTACGTGGCTCTCTCCACGGGCGCCGGGTTCGACTCGCCCCAAGTGTGGCATACCTTCTTCGCCGTCAGCACCTACGAAAGGCCGGAAGCGGGAGACGTGGACGGTGACGGACGCGCCGACATCATCACCTTCGCCTCCGACAGCCCGACCGCCCAAGGCGACGTCTACGTCGCTCTTTCCACGGGAAGCAAGTTCGGAGACGGGCAGACTTCGGACAAGTGGAACGACTGGTTCGCCGTCGATTCGGCGCAGAAGATACGAGTCGGCGACATGAACGGAGACGGGACCACCGACTTCGGGACCTTCCTGCCCGATCCCAATAACCAGGTCTACGCCGTGTATTCCAGGGGAAGCTACATGTCCGAAAACTACCTCGTCACTTCCGACTTCCCCGAAACTTCCACCGACCAGCCCTTCCTGGGAGACGCCAACGGGGATGGAAAGGCCGACCTGTTCCTGTTCCGCCAGGGAGAGGGCAAAGTGTACGTGATGCTTACCCCGTAAGCATCGTTGCGATCGACTGAAAAAATCGGTGACGGCTACGGTTGAGGCGGGGCGGGGCCCGGGTCCCGCCCCGCTTTCCCCTCCCCCAATGCTGTTGACCTGAGCTCGGCAACGTCATTCCCGCGCAGGCGGAAACCCGGGATTTCCAGGGTTTGCCGGACTCCCGCCTCCGCGGGGGTGACGCTGATTCAACACCATTGCCCCCTCCCCACCCCTATCCGGAGAAACGCCCCATGACACTGCTTCCGCCCCATCCCGATCGACCCGAAGATGCCCCGCTCCATGAAAACGTCCGGTGGCTCGCCTCCACCCTCGGGGAGGTGATCAGAAGCATGGAGGGCGAGCAGTGCTTCAACGCGGTCGAGCACCTGCGCACCGCGTGCAGGGCCAGGCGACGGGAGAAACCGGGCGACGCTCCCGGAATCGACGACCTGCTGGCCTATGTCGACGCCCTTCCCCTGGAAATCGCGGCCAGGGTGTCGCGAGCCTTCACCCTATTCTTTCTGCTCATAAAGACCGCCGAGCAGGTGCACCGCGTGCGCCGCCGCCGCGCTCACATGAACAACCCCGGCGAACCGCCCCAGCCCGCATCCTTTCGTTGGACCATGGAGAAGCTTCGCGCCGACGGATACCGCGCATCACGGGTGGCCGAGGCGCTGGCTCGCATGGAAGCGCGACCGGTCCTCACGGCCCACCCGACCGAAGCCACCCGGAGCACCATCCTGGCCCTCGGCTCCCGAGTGGCGGATTACCTGCTGGCGAGGGACAACGCTCCCCCGGCGGAGCGCACGAGCATCGAGGAAGCGCTCCGGGCCGAAGTCGAACTGCTCTGGCTGACCGCCGAGGTGAGGCGCGACCGGCCGTCCGTCATGGATGAGGTGAGCGGGGTGCTCTGGTACCTCGAAAACCGGTTCATGCCCGCCGCGGCCTGGGCCGTGGAAGGACTCAAGCATGCTTTCCGCGATGTCTTCGGCGTCGAACTCGCCTTTTCGCACCCCGAATCTCCCCGGCCTCCGCTCGGGATCGGGAGTTGGGTCGGAGGCGACCGCGACGGCAATCCCTACGTCACTCCCGAAATCACCCTCGAAACCGTGCGCCGCTCCTCCGAAGCCATCATCAGGGCCTACAGAAGGGAGATCCGGTCTCTCATCGGGCCGCTTTCGCTCTCCCTCGCCGTGAAGCCCGTCCCGCGCGCGCTCATGAAATCCCTCGAGCGGGACCGGGCGCAACTGCCCCGGAGCTGGGAGTTCAACCGGAGGCACAATGCCGAGGAGCCCGTACGGATGAAACTCGATTTCATCCTGGGCCGCCTCGACGCCAACCTGGAGCGGCTGGCCGCCTGTTGCGGCGACCCACTGCGGGGCGCCGGAAGCCATGACGCCGAGGACGGACACGGCGGGGCCTATCCCGACGCCGCCGCGCTGGAGAGCGATCTGCTGCTGGTGCGGGACGCGCTGGCGAGCACGGGGGCGGTCCACGCGCTGCACACCCTCCTGGAACCCCTCCTGGCGCAGGTGCGCATCTTCGGCTTCCACGGCTACGTGCTCGATGTCCGCGAGGATGCGAAGGTCCACGCCGAAGCCGTGGACGATCTCGCCCGCGCCGTGGGACAGGGACCGCTCGACCACGCGGCCCTGCGGCGGGAACTCCTGGGACGTCGCCCGCTCCTGGGCAGCCGTCTTCCCCTGGCGGACAGGACCTGGAAGACCATCGGGGCCTTCCGGGCCATCCGGCAGGCGCAACGGGAAATCGGACCTCGAACGATTTCCGCCTACATCGTCTCCATGGCGAAGTCGCCCGAGGACCTGCTGCGCGTGCTGCTCCTGGGACGCGAGACGGGGCTGGTGGACCTGGCTTCCGATCCGCCCGTATCGAGCCTGGACGTGGCGCCGCTCTTCGAAACCTATGACGACCTCAACCGCGCCCCCGAAGTCATGCGCTCGCTTTTCGCCGACCCGGCCTACCAGCGCCAGATGCGGGCGCGGGGCATGCGGCAGGAGGTCATGGTGGGCTATTCGGATTCCGCCAAGGACGTGGGACTTCTCCCGGCGTCCTGGGCGCTCTTCAGCGCGCAGGAAAACCTGCTGCGGGAGTGCGACGCCGCGGGAATCCGCCTCACCCTCTTCCACGGACGCGGCGGCACGGTGGGGCGAGGCGGCGGCTCACCGGTCTTTCGCGGTCTCATGGCGCTCCCGCCGGGGACCGTGGACGGACGCATCAAAATCACCGAACAGGGGGAGCTCATCTCCCAGAAATTCGGCCTCCTCCCCATCGCGGAACGTTCCCTGGAGGTTCTGATCTCCGGGACCCTCCTCCTCACCCTGGGGGACCGGGATGGAAGCGGGCCGGGGGGAAACGGAGCGGGAAACAGCGCGAAAGACGATACGGAGAACCATTCGGGAGGCGGTACGGATTCGGAAAACCGCGCGGATTCGCAGCCCCGGAGCACGTGCTGCTCCGAACCCGATATGCGGGAATTCCGGGAAGTGATGGACCGGCTGTCCGCCCTGGCCCTCCCGGTGTACCGCGGACTGGTGCATGAAGACGACAGGCTCTTCCAGCTCTTTCTGGCCGCCACGCCGGCGCGCGAACTCGCCCACGTGCATTTCGGCTCCCGCCCGGCCTACCGCGAGGGAGGCGCGGGCAGCATGAAGGGCATACGGGCGATTCCGTGGGTGTTCGGCTGGACCCAAATCCGGCTGAATGTGCCGTCCTGGCTGGGGGTGGGGACCGCCCTCTCCACCGTGGCGAAGGAACCCGGAGGTCTGGACGTCCTTCGACGCATGGCCGCCGGGTGGCGATTCTTCGACGACTTGCTGGGAAAGCTCGAGATGGTGTGCGCCAAAACCGACCTCGAGGTGGCCCGCGCCTACGTGCGGACTCTCGGAAGCGCCCATATGGCCCTTCTCGACGACCTGGAAGCCGAATACCGCCGGACGGTGGACACCATCCTGGAAATACGCCGCGCCCCGTACCTGCTCGTGGGACAGCCTCTCCTCCAGACGGCCCTGGTGCACCGCGACCTCTACATCGACCCCCTGTCCATCGTCCAGGTAAGCCTTCTGCGCCGCAAGCAAGCCCGCGCGCCCGACGATCCGAAAAAGGACCTGCTGGACAGCGCGATCGGCACTACTCTGAACGGTATCGCACAGGGGTTGAGGAGTACGGGGTAGGGGCCACGCCGCAGAGGGCGAAGCGCGGCGGCCTATCCGGAAACTCCGCCCGCGGGCCTACAGGCGATACCTGTCAAATAAGGGAGCATTGCTCAGCGGGCGCCTCGGATAACCCATTCGGGCCGGCCCCTCACCCGTCATTCCCGCATGCTTTAAGCGGGAATCCAGATACTGCGAGGCTTTCCGGCCCCCCACTTTCGTGGGGGCGACGGTAATCGGCTTATCTGAAAGGTATTGGGCCTACAGGTCCTTTCCCGCTTTCCCGGCTTCAGTCCGTTCGGCCTCTTCCATTTCGCCCGCGAGCGGCTTGAAGAAGTAGGCAATCCGCCCTTCCTTGCTGATGTCGTCATAGTTTGCGAAGATATCGACCTTGCTTCCGTCCCAGAAGTACTTGTCGATATACTGGTTGGGCTGGTCCGGGATTCCGTATTGCTGCATGAGGACTTCCTTGATCTTCATGAAGTTGGGCAGGCCCGTGTAGTAGACCATCACGTTGAATAGCCTGTCCTTGTAGAACCCGTACACGATCTTGTCGATCCGGGCGTCGGCGATGGTCAGCTTCTCCCCCTTGAGGGTATAGAACTGCTGGTCCCCTTCTTTGGCCAGAAACTCCGCGCCCGGAAGGTCCTTGACGCTGCTGCCCCAAATGATGCCTCGGAACCCGTCCGGTTCGTTCTGAAAGAACGCGGACGCGGATGATGAAAAAACGACGGCGGCGGCGACAGCCGCGATGACGGCGACCATCGCGGTCACCGTGGTTCGCGCGGGCCCCGTCGCCCTCTGGAGCGCGCGCATTCCATGGACTGCGTCCGCGTCAATTCCGTTGATCACTCCCGAGTCCTTCCTTCTCTCTCGCCGTGTACCCCTCATGTATATTACCTCCCAAAACCAAAGTCGCTCCCGTCGATCGTCATCCCGTCGGCCGGGAACTTCGCCCCCGCCGCCTCTCACTCTATACCAGAGTTCTCGCAATAAAGCCATTCGCATGTATGCGTGCGATTCCATTTCCGGTTTCGGGACGGACCGCTTGATCCCTCGATCGGCTCGATCCCTCGATTTTCGCGGATGCCCCGAATGCCGCCGCCGCGTCAGGCAATCCACAACAAATAACCTGCCGGGGAATTGAAATCCGGGAGCCGGAAGGGACCGGGAATCCGGTAGGTTAATTCTTTGGAGTTGCCTTACAGCGGCCGGAGTTCAACTCCGCGCCGGACAAAAGGAATGCGCTCTTCCCTCTACTCCCCCGCCCATCCTCTACCTCCCCCGTCCCCTACCCGCCCGTCATCTCCTCAATGCTTGCGGGACCCCCGCCTGCACGGGGGTGACGTTAATTCAACGGTATTGACCCCACTCACCCATTCACCGACCCTCCCCTTCACCCACTCACCCATTCACCCATTCACCCATTCACCCATTCACCCATTCACCGTCCCTTCCCCGCCAGTCGGCTCGATATTCTGGTTCATCCGAAACAGGTTTTCAGGGTCGTACTTGGCCTTTATCTCGACCAGCCGTGGATAGTTGTCCCCGTAGGTGGCCTGGACCCGCTCCCGTCCTTCCTCCATCATGAAGTTGACGTATGCGCCGCCCGCCGAATGCGGGTGCAGCGCCTCCCAATAACCGCGCGCCCATGCGGTCATCGGTTCGTCGTCGGCGGGGTCGGAGCCGACTCCGACAATGACCTGAGACCAGGTCGAATCGCGAAAGCTGAAAGCGGTCTCCGTCCGACCGACACGATGCACGGCCCCGTCAACGGGGTAGAGGTGCATGGTGGAAAGCGGAGTCGGCAGTTTGGAGCCATGTTCCACGTGAAGGGATATCGCCTCGTCGGTCAACTCTTTCACGAAATCTCCCTTCCAATACCACCGCAGACCCGGCGGGTAAAGCGGATCGAAGGCGCTTTGCAGCGCCGGGTAGGGCATCGGCCCCAAATGCTCGAAAACGGGAGGACCAAACTCCTTGACGGGCTGGAAGGCTTTCTCCGCGCCTTCGGGAGGACCGCAGTAGCACCAGATGACGCCGCACATCTTGCGGCCGTGGAGCGCTTCCGGGAACGGCGGGGCCGGCGGCGTGATGAGAAAAGCGAAGAAGCCGTACAGCTCTTCCGGCGCGTCCGGAAGGAACCGGCGGTACCATCGCAGGACCTCTTCCGCCTTCTCCAGGGGCCAGAGCGTCGGTCCGGCGTATACCGTGTCCACGGGGTGGAGCCGGAACTCGAAGGAAACGACAACGCCGAAGTTGCCTCCACCGCCGCGGATCGCCCAGAAGAGATCGGGGTTCTCCTCCGCGCTTGCAGTCGTCGTGCTGCCATCCGCAAGCACCATGTCGGCCGACAGGAGATTGTCGATCGTGAGACCGAACTTACGCGTGAGATACCCATGTCCTCCGCCCAGAGTGAGTCCGCCGACCCCCGTGGATGAGATAACGCCGCTCACGGCCGCCAGTCCGAACGCATGGGCTGCGTGGTCCACATCACCCCACCTGCAACCGGGCCCGACTCGCACTGTCCGTCTCTTGGGATCGACATGTATGCCCTTCATGGGGGACAGGTCGATTACCAGCCCGTCATCGCACAGGCTCAGACCCGGCCCGTTGTGGCCGCCTCCTCGAACCGCGATCCTCAGGTTCCTCTCCCGGCCGAAGTTCACGGCAGCCATCACGTCGGCCACATCGGCGCACCTTGCGATGAGCCGCGGCCGTTTATCGATCATTGCGTTGTATATGCGGCGTGCGTCGTCATAGCCCGTATCGTGAGGCTCAATCAGATCACCCCGCAGGCTTGCGCGAAATTGTTGGATGCTTTCCTGGTCCGGCATATTTTTCTCCTCGCAAACGCCCGAGCACCTGTCGCAAATCATATCATTGGATCGACTTGAACGTATCGGCTTTCGACTTGAGTGTTCAAATTCATTCGACGAAGTCTATCGCCTTTTCTGTAACTTACGATTCCGTGGGATTTAAGGCGGAGGGCAACCCATTCGTGCGCCGTTTCAGCTGTATTTTGAGCGCCGATATCATGCAGGCCATGCAGCCGCGCATGCGGGCGGAACTGGAATGGGGATACCGGGTAATCTACCCCCTCGTTCATGCAGCCACGCATGCGGGCGGAGCTGGAAAGTTCTCGTGGTCCCTCTTATTTGATACCCCATGCAGCCGCGCATGCGGGCGGAAATGCTTGCGAGATAACAGGGGACGGACCGACGTCGGCAGGCCAAAGGAGAGACACACTAAATACCCAAGCCGGCAACTACGCGGCTAACCTGACGATGAGACGGAACCGCTTTGTGCGGTCACGGCTGCCGGCCGTGACCATTTGAATGGCTCGGTGACTACGCAACTAATGCCGATGGCGCAGGACAATAGGGACATTTAATTTGCCCTCGTATGGTAGGGCTCAGCAACCACGCAACCAATTCGATGGTGGAGTGTTTTGTAGGAGCGGCTTTCAGCCGCGACCGGACTGTCGGAATGCAACAGACCGCGTCCGGCAGCCGAAACCGCACAAAGCCCCCCAATCGATATTCCCGGAATTCCCTGCACTGACTTCGCAACAACCATCTTGAGTACTGAGCAGGTAAGGGGATTGAGACGCTCGTCTCAATGCCTTCTCTCCGACGTCGGCAGGCCAAAGTCGTATTTCGGAAAGGGTTCGGCTCGAATGAAGAGTGTCTCAATGCCTTCTCTCCGACGTCGGCAGGCCAAAGCAGTTAAACCTTGATGCCAATGTTGCAGCTCAGCAGAAGTCTCAATGCCTTCTCTCCGACGTCGGCAGGCCAAAGAGCTGATGTTTCGACTGA
>CAYOVG010000233.1:0-11687 GCA_964407285.1 uncultured Syntrophobacteraceae bacterium | reverse complement strand
CTTGTGCTCGATGTCGCGCACGACCCGCCTGTGCTTTCCCCTGAGTCGGCTTCGGGCGCGACACAGCCGTTTGTGCCTGCGAGAGCCTTTCCTTGTTCGGGAAAGAACCTTGTTGATTTCAGCAAGCCGCTTGTTGTGCCCCTGCTTTTCGTGGCGCAGTTCCCGGCATGTGACGATGATTGCTTCCCGCTCGTCTCCCACCACGGCGGGGTGGACTTCTCCGAGATCGACGGAAACCACGTTGTCTCCCTTGGGGCTTTCCGGCTGTTTGCCGTTTTCAACGACGATATGCCAAAAGTATTTCTCGGCTCTCTTGTCGAATACGAGACGCACTTCGAGGAACCGCAAGGCGCCTCTCAAGTTTTCGGGAAGCCTGATGTCGATCTTCCGGTTTCCCTTGCCGTTGGAGAGAGTGAGCACGCTGCCCTTGTGCTTGATGGCTGTGCTCTTCCAGATGGTTGTACGGAATCGCTTGCGCCTGTGAGGGAATTTGGCGCCCACGGCTCCGGCCTTGCGTGCCTCCCTGGTGGTCTTGCAGGCTTTGTAGAACCCTTGCTGAGCGGCGTCTATCGTATGGGCGTGCAGACTGGTTTTGTCCTGGAAGAAATCGCTGATCTTCTCCGCTGTACGAGGAGAGATCCAGATTCCCTTCTTGCGGTACGTGCGCCAGTGATAGACGCAAACCCCCGTATAGATCCGCCCGGATTCCCTGTTGAGTGCGTCGCATACGGGTTTTGGAAGAGCGCACGGGAGAATGTGAGTACGGATCATAGTTTGCCCTGCCGCTCGATGTACTTTTGGATGGTTTCACCGCTCACATTACCGGCTGTGGAAGCGAAATACGAGCGGGTCCACAGCGAAGGCAACCGCATGAGCGGATTTGGATATTGTTTGCGCAGATACCTTGCGGTGACGCTTTTGCACTCTTTCACCACATCCAATGCACTGTCCGTGGGCCATACGCGCACGAAGAGGTGGACATGATCGGGTTGGATCGCAAGTTCCAACACATTCCATCCGCGTTCCGTGCATTTGTCCCGGATGAGACGTTCACAATCCATGGCAATTTGTCCCGTAAGCACGGGCTTGCGTCGCCTCGGGCACCAAATGAGGTGGTACACGATGAGATGGACACGGTGTTCGTCTCGTTGGTACTCCATTCCCGTTCCTTTGTCGAAATAGGTTTATAATATTAGCACTATTTCGACAGTAACGCAAGGGAAATACACGAGAACAAATTCGGCTGAAGCCGGAAAACGCCTAACCTCTACCACTGAAGTGGTGAGGCTTGCAGCGGGCTAAAGCCCAAAACGGTCGGCAAGCATGCAACGTGCGTACAGAATTGGCTCTCTCGAAAGAGTATGTGCTCAGGCGTAGTTTGCTGGCTTGGTGTTTATTTGCTCAAGGTGTTGATCGCGTCTGTATGCCTTCTGGTGCTCTTGGCGATTAAGATTGGGCTGGTCTTTCGCATTCGGATCATGCGGGGCAAGGGATTTCCTACCGCTTCCGGCGGCGTCGTTACTGAGCCGACGGATACCATTACCAACTCTAATTGGAGGCGCTCCTCCCCAAGGCTAAAGGCTGGGGGCTCCGTGCGTGGAGGTTTCTGATGACCAGGACTGTATGGATATGGCTGGGTGGGATGGGAGCGGTGCTATGCGGGTTGCGGTCGTTTGGCGTGGAGCTTTGCCGCTCGGATGGATGCAGCGCACTCTCCTCGCCCTGGCTCTGGAAGGTCGGATTGATATTCTTTGCCGTCTATCTTTGGCTCGAGTTCCATGGGGAGCGGATTATACGCAACGGCGACTCCGTGACCAGGATGTGGCTTGGCATGGGCGCAACCGTGGAAGTCGGTCTGGTGTCATACCAAATCTTCTGGAAGACCTATTGCCTAGAGTGCCTTGGGGTAGCGGTTCTCGTGTTCGCACTTTTTGCGCATTCTCTCAGACGAGGCAGGCGGTTGTATGTGGCGCAAACGGTGGTGCTTGCTTTCTTGATCGTGTCTCTGCTTGCCGGATCGCCGGCGCAACCTTGGCCAATATACTCGGTCGTTTTTTCTCCCGTGGCAGGTATCAGCCAGGTGGAGCGGTACACCGTCTTTTTTGATCCGCGGTGTGCCCACTGCCGGGAACTGCTTCAAGACGTGAGCGATATGGCAGGGAGGAAGTTCTCCGGCGCACTGTCCGTGCAAATCGATTTGTGTCCGGTGGAATTGCTTGGGGAATGCAGCGAGGATTTGGCGGATGCATTGAGGAAGGCCAAAGGTAATGCGCCCGCAGGAGAAGTGATCGCTTGTTTGGTATCGTTGGATGGCCGAGCCACGCCTGGCGCTATGCAAGAGGTTGGTGGCCATGTTCGGGATATTCTGGAGGCAAATACGAGGTATGTGCGGGCGCATGGGAATAAAGTACCAATTATTGAGAAGAACGGCAAAGAAATTCCAGCAGCCGAAGTAAAGCGGGTCCTGGCTGTAGACCAGGGCAAAGACGGTCAAAGGGCAACAGATTTTTGGGGCGGCAGTGTGAGCGATTCCTGCAAAAGTGTATCGGATTGTGGGTAGGAGCGTCAGGGAAGAGAACCGTGAAATACTACCATTGCGGATCGTGCGGTAGGCTTTATCAGGATGAATCCTACATCCCTTTCGATGATTGCGCTAAATGCGAGAGTGGTACCATCCGGGTGGTTGATAGCCCTTTTAAGGGGCTTGGGCCCTCATGGACAATGCCATCTGTCCGGCCTCTCTTGATCTTGCGATGCTCCTTCACGGCGAAATGAGGTTGACAGTTTTGGGCTTTGGCCCGCTGCAAGCCTCGCCACTTCAGAGACGACGCAAGCCCATGCTCACGAGTGGAATGGCTCAAGACTGCGAGCGTCTCATCCGGGACAAATGCACTGAACACGGTTGGAATGTTTTGGAGCTTGCAATCCAGCCGGATCATAGCCACCTCTTTGTGCGGGCTTGCCCTACCGATAGCGCCGCCGACGTTGTATGCGAAGGCGTCACCTCAGGGATCGCCTTCGTGGGCTGAACAGTTCAGAAATTCTTCGAAAAGTCCTACCAAAATCGGATCGAATTGAATGCCGCACTTGGCCCGAAGTACGGCCATGGCTTCCTCGTGCGCTTTTGCCGGGCGATAGTGCCGCCGCATGGTTATGGCATCAAAAGAATCGATAATGGCAAGCACCCGGGCGGGCGTGGGGATATTCTCCCCCCTGAGGCCGTCGGGATAGCCGGTTCCGTCCCACGCCTCGTGATGGTAGCGGATGGACTCGACTACATGGTGAGAGACACCACAGGCCTCCGCAATGCTCGCGCTCGAGACCGGATGTCGGCGGATTGCCTGCATGGAAGATCTTTCGGTTTTGGAGAAGAGCTTCCGAGAGAAAAGTATGGTGTCGGGCATCGACAGTTTTCCGATGTCGTGAAGCATTCCGGCAGTGGCCCAATCGGTTTTGTCCATGTGGTGGATATCGGTAACCATCGGGCGGTTTGAGCGGACCCATGAGCCGAAGTTGGTGGCAAGGGCGCCGACCCTCACGGAATGCTGCCAGGTAAGGCTGTCGCGAAGCTGAATGGCGGTGAGAAGGCCGTCCATGCCTGTACTGGTCCCATTTTGCAGAGGGAGGCTTACCTGGGGAAGCAGGATGGAAATGCTGGTTCCTTTGCCCAGTGCGCTGTCCACTCTGATTTTCCCACCGAAGGACTCAATACAGTGCTTTACGGCGCTAAGCCCTATGCCGGAACCGTTTGGCTTTGTGCTGAAGCCGGGGTCGAAGATCCGAGTGGTGTCGGCGATACCCTGCCCGTCATCAGCAATGGTCACGGAAACGAATCCGATCGATCCGTTGTTGCCGGTCCTGGCTTCGAGGCTGATATTTCGTGCATGAGCCTCTACTGCATTCTTTACGAGATTGACGAGTATGCGGGCGAGATCCTCGGGGGATATTCTGACTGGGGGAAGCTTCTCCGGGATTCTAATAGTGCACCGGGCCCCCGTGGGCGCCAGAAGTGGACGTTGCAAGCGCGGGAAGTCGCGTAGAACGTCCAACAGATCGCATGAGCGAGTAAGAGAGTCGTTTACTGAGCAAAGACCTGTGGCTTGGTCGCAAGTGTGGCAAATGATTTTCACCACTTCCGTCAAGCCTGGATCGTTTGTTGCCAAAAGGGAGGACCATGCCTTGATCACGCCCAGATAGTTCCGGAGATCGTGTAGTCGGCCGCGAACGGCCAGGTCCTCGTGAGAAAGATGGCAAGTCGGCATGGAAACTCTCCTTCGTGCGAAAGTGGGATTCTCAGGTAAGCTCAGGCAACCCAGAGCTTAGCGCCTGCGCGGACTGCCCGTCCGCGTACGACATGATGGGTACGAACGGACGGTTTCTACGGGATAAATCCCCCAGGAAAAAATAGCAGAAAGAACGAACGCCCGATTACCGTTTTGCGAGGAATTCTGGGGTATTTGCGGCGGAGTTGGTCACTTGAGGAATCGAAACCCGGCAAACCTAGGAACAGAGCCATACTGCGGGACTAAGGAGAAGATGAAAAAAAGATGGAAAGACAGAAAAATAGTTTTTTCAGTTTTCAAAAAAATCCTGCCGAAAAGCACAGTTGCAAATGGGTGGCATGACAAGGGAAAATGAACTCATTTTAAAATGGACTAATACCACCCACCGAAACTATGAAATTCATCCCAAAACGGTAATACGGCATCTCATAAATTTTGTATGAACATCTGAGAGAGTGTTATGCACTTTTGGCAGCTATGGATGATGACTGCGAAGCACTACGAATAGAAAGCGCCCCTGCGAACCGGGAAAATCCGGCTCACCAGCGGTCCAGGATATCCGTAGGACTTGATGCTTTGCGAATTCTGATATTTCAAAGTGCATAACACGCTCTGAAGAATAATTTTTTTTGTGATTCGGTGGCGGAGGGAAGTGTGTGATGTCGCGTCGGGCGCTCCTTTGTATAGCTTTGGTAATGGTTTGGGAAGCGGTGCTGGGATATTCCGGGCATTGCACGGGGATGGATGCCGCACAGTTTTGGGGCGACCGGGAGCGGGGCTGGTTTTGGTACGAAGAACCACCCCCGATAGTGGAAGAGGAAGTCCTCGAGTACGAGATACCCCTCATTGTGCCTTCCCTCCCAACGCCTGCGCCGCATGCACCGGTTTCCAACGAACCTACGTACACCGAAAGGGCCAAGATGTTCCAGGAAATGGTCGAAGAGGCTCAAAACCGAGCCATCCTGGAGCCCTCGGAGGCCAACGTTCGGGAGTACCTGCAACTACAGAATGCGGCGCTGGACCGCAGCGAACTCTTTGCAAAAGTCTTTCAGCGAGTCGTGATGAGTGATCCGGTGTTGGATTACAATCGCCGGCATCCCTACTCGAATTTGGGAACGCAAATCGAGGCCCGCGGGCAGTTGGCGGCGGCAAACAAAGCCATAGAGTATCTGGCGACGCTCGGAGGGTTCTTTTTCTTCTACCGCTCCGACTGTCCCTATTGTCACGACGGAGCGAGGATTCTGAAGCATTTTGCACACAGATTCGGAATCGAGGTATCGGCCGTCTCGGCGGATGGAGGGGCTTTGCCCGAGTTTCCAAATTTCAAGAAAGACAACGGAATTGGTTCAAACCTTGGGGTATCGACTTATCCCACGATTTACTTCTGTGTGCCCGGAGCTACCCCTGGGGGCCAGACTTTGTTCCTGGAAGTAGCTGTGGGCTTGGTGACCGAAGATGAACTGGTGAAACGGCTCATCATGGTTGCGGATCAGGAAAAGCTCCTGCCTCTCGATCTCGTGCCGGCACAGTACCGGATGGACAAGATCGAGACCGATCCTGGCATGATCGACAACGTCGTTGAAGCCGGGTATCGGAAGAGGCGGCGATAAAAAGGAGGAGAAAATGACGAGAGGCGAAGTAGAGGTAGAAATTGAATCGAGATTGGGGGTATCGAGGGGAACAGCAAATACGATAGGCTCGTGGATACTACTGGTATTAGGCATAGGTGCTGCCGTCATTTACCTGTTGCGAGGAGAGAGCTTGAAATCTCTGCTATTTGGCACCTCCACGAACGATTAGCTGCGAAATTTAAGTCCTGGGTCTCCTTGCGAGAGGATTCTGATGAGAAGCAGATTCTGTTTTAAGGTATTGGCCATCGTATTCTCGATAGAGTTTCTTCTGTGTCCCATGGTCGTACGAGCCGATCTCAGCAGTTCGATGGAAAGTATCTTCAACGATATGGGATATGCTGCAAGCGCGACTGCTCCCGGCGCCTACAGTGGCCAGGAGCGAAACTACGCCACCATGGGAAGTTTGCGGATTCGCAATCCGTACAAGAAGGTCAGTTTGATGAGCGTCCAGCTCCCGGACATCAAAGCAGGCTGCGGCGGCATTGATGTATTCTTGGGAGGATTTTCGTTTATCAATAAGGATCAATTCATCACTATGGCCAGAAACATCGGCCAAAGTGCGGTCGGGTTTGCTTTCAACATTGCTCTCAAAGCACTCACGCCACTTGTGGGTGATGAGATTGCGGCGTTGAGAAAAACAATCGAATTCATAAATAAAATGGCCGCGGATTCGTGTGCCGCGGGAAAGTTCATCGCAGATAACACCGTTGGGCGGCTGGCTACCACGTTAAGTATGTCTGCAAGCACCAATAACACGTCAACTGGCGCCAGCACTGACATGATAGGGGCAATCCATGATTGCACAAGCAGTCCCGGAGGATGTCTTGATAATCTCAAAACTGCTTCGGACGAGTCAACCAGCGAAAAATTCTTCGGTAATCTAACCTGGCATGCCCTTCAGCAAATAGAGGAGCTGACGGACGCGGAGCGGCAACTGATGATGAGTGCCTTGGGCAGCGTCATCATTGATAAAGAGTCAAATTCCGAGACTGGTACGGTGAGGTATCTGCCGGCTAAAATCGATATAAAGACTTTGGCATTCGGGACCGGCGATGTGGACGGGAGCGGGGAGAGCAGCTATGCCGTATACAACTGCGGAAGTGATTCCAGCTGTTTGAGTCCCTCGGAAGAAGAGGTGAGAAGTAAGCCCTTCCTGTACCAAGTGATGGGAAACGTGGATAATCTTTATGAAGACATAAAGAACAAAAATGAGCTGTCGGAGACGATGAAGCAGTTCATCGGGGCTGTGCCGGTTTCTGTGATTACGCAGTTGCGGGGAGCTGCAAATCCCGCGATACAAGAGAGCCTAAGAAATTACCTGACGGTGGGATCGCGTTCCATTGCAGTCCAGATGGCCGCCCAGTGGTTGGATGAGGCAATCATTGCAGTCCGAACGGGGCTGGGAGCAAAGAAACTGGCGGTACCGGCAGATTTCCAGAAAGCCATTTTGGATCGCAAGGCCGAGATGGCGCAAATGATTGCTGAGGAAGGACAAAAACTCCAGGTGGAAATGGCTATGTTGGGCTTGCACAGCACAATTTATACAAATCTCTATTCGGACTTTCCTCAGGTTACGAAGCAGTAGGAAAACAGAAAAAAGCAGAGGCGGGCGGCGGATGGATCTTACAATCTATGCATATGGCAACGGGGCAACGCTGGCATCGGTCTTTAGCGCGATCGCCAGTATGGTCAACCAAGGCTTGGGAGGACCGGTGATCGGGCCGATGCTGGCTATGGCCGTTCTCATGCTTGTGATGGGGGTTGGAGGCCACTTCTTGCAGGGAGGACCTGACCATCACAACGTTGGATCGGAAATTAGCCAACTGGGTATTTTGGTCAAACCATTCATCTATGCTGCCGTTCTGGCCGGGGTTTTCGTCGCGCCTCGGTTTGACATTACCATCAACGACCGTCTCGACGCGACGCAGGACGGGGCGGTTGCGAACGTGCCCGCCTTTGCGGCCGTCCCGTTGTGGCTTACGGGAAACGTGGGGATTGCCCTCACAGAGGCGCTCGAGACAACCCTCTCCACTGTCGACGACTACAAATACTCAAAGGCCGGCTTTGGCTATCTCCATCACTCTTTTCTGGCGGCGGTGGATTCGGAATTGCCGGATACGCCACTTAAAGGAAATATCGATCGGTACTTTCTTGGATGCGTGTTGCCCATGTTGGTGGGCAACGACCCGGAAATGAATAAAATATTAAAGTCCACAGACTTGGTGGGCACGCTCGCCGACTACAAAAACCCAGCCCTGCCGGTACCGGTCTTGGACGATAGCGGCCAAGCCTCAAGTGGGACATGCTCCACTCTATACGACCAGATATCGTCCCAAATAAATTCAGCCAAAAGTGATTGGCATACACAGCTCAAGGCTGTGTTCGGACTACGGGAAAACGACGATGTCGAAACGGCGACAGGGAGTGCGATCGGTTTGTTTCTCGGAGCAAACCAAGAGGCATCGGCGGTCCTTCAGACCGCAGCGATGTACAACCAGATGAAAAAGAGTATGGGCCGGTGGGCAAGACTCAATGGCTCTAGCGCACTCATTATGTCAATGGCAACTGCGGAGGCGCAGGAACGGGAAAAAACAGGGCGAGCGCTGGGAGGCAAGCAAATCGGCAGGGCCTTCAGTCATATGTATCCCTTCATGCAGGTGGCTTTTCTCGCGTTGACGCCGATTTTGATCGTATTTTCGGCCTACAGCGGAAGAATCCTGTTCAGCAGCATGAGCATCTTTGCATGGTTAAGTCTATGGGACCCGATGCTGTGCATCATCAATTTTCAGATTCACTCGATCGTGTCCGGGTACGCATCCACACTCGGAAATATCTGTAACTCTCAGGGGATGTGTGCAGCAAATTTACTGCAAGCCAAGGCTAAAGTCGCCGAAGCGATGGCCTTCGGCCAGTCGTTGATTGATTGGGTCCCGATGCTCAGTGGCGTTGTGATTTTCGGCGGAGTCGGTGCCGCTGGTGTGTTCGGAATGATACGAGCGGGTGTCCAGCCCACTCAGCAGGCCTCCGGCGCTGCCGCCGGCAGCGCCGCTACCGGGACCACTCGGTGGGGGACTGGGCAGATCGGCGTGCCCTCGGCGATGCAAGACAATCACGACGGAACCTTTAGTCAATATAGTGGTACCGTCAGTAGTGTACCTCACGGAATGGCCGTCCGGCCATCATCCGTGCGATTCAGCGGGGTAGGGCGCGATGGGATGATGCAGGACGGATTAGCGAATACGCTGACCGGTGGCGGGATGATGAAAAAAACGGGCGTGCTGGAGACTGGGGAAAAAATCGAAAGTACCACCCATCCGACGTCGATACAGGGGCAAACGCAAGTAACGATGCCGGGCTACACCATGCAACAACCTGGACAGAAAAATGTGGGTATGCAGTCGAATCAGCAAACCAGCGTTTCTGCTGCACAATATGCCAGCAAAGATCGTGGCAAACAGAGTGTGAGCAGTGCTTCAACCGGCAGTTCATGGATGCAAGTGTACTACGGCAACGAGGGCCACACCAGAACGGATGGGAGTGGATCCAACGAAGTAATTACGCAACAAAACGGTGTGAATCACTCGATCCTTTCTGATAAGGGAATACAAGGCAATCGAGCGGTGGAAAACTCAACTGGTATCAGTCATTCGTTCGAACATGCAGATCAAGCGGCGCTTGGAGTAGGGCTTAGCGCCAGTGCGGGGGCTAGCACGGGAGGTGGAGGATCTGGTCAGGGAAGTGGAAATGGGAGTGTCGGAGTACCTGGAGTAAAGGCCGCTGCACAGGGGCAGGTGGATGCAAGTGTTAGGGCTACCGAGACTCAAAGAAAGGCGGTGGAAGACAAAATGATGAGCAAGGATGGTCACAGTGCGGCACTGAGCACAACGACCAAGAAGACTGAGACCGGTGGGATGGACTACAAGCAATCGACCTCGCTAGCAAATGAGGATAAGAATCATAAGGCAACAGGTTCGGAGTGGCGAAATGCAACGCAGGGAAGCAGTATGAAAACCTCGCAGAGTAGCACGGGTACTGGTTCGGGTGGACGGGTGGAAAATAAAGCGCAACAAGTGCGTTCGCTCGGAAGCGAGGTTGATTTGGCCAGCCAAATCGCAGGAAGGATGACCGACCAACAAGTGGTAGCTTTCTTTGCACAATGGGGCAGGATGATGGAAGGCTTTGGGGTGGTTGGCGGTGGACAAATGTCGAGCAATATGATGGCTAACCGAGGAAGGATCGGCCAGTTCTTAAACAGTGTGATGCAGCGGTCCGGAGAGGATGCGGCTACCGCCACGAAAATTTTTGAGTCGACGGGTACGGAAATCGGTGCCCAGACGGCGCAAACCATTGCAGCCAGACATGATTTGCTGGAAGAGGTGAGAGAGAATATTCAGCAAGCCGGAGGGAATTTGCCACACTCTATACTGAATCAGGAACAGAGGCAAAGGCCTCCATCTACTTTTTCTGAAAGTAATGTGTCACCGTCTCAGGGTAACACTCGAGGGGCTGGTACGTCTAGGGCGGCCGGTAACCATCCGATGATATCATCTTCTGGATCTTCTGCTCCTCCTGATGCAACATCAGCCGCACAGGAAATGAAGCCGTTGCCAGGTAAGCTGCAAGAACAGGCCCAAGACTTAATAACTAATTACAGACCACCAGAATCCATACAAAATAAACAGCAGCATATCGGACGAGGCCAACGAGCAATGGAAGGATGGCAACAGGCAGTAAAAGATCGGGCGGAAGCAGAAAAACAATCCACCGTAATGGGATGGATCGGAGGGATGGTAGATAGCGCGGCCAACGTTTTTTCTACTCCAAAACCTCAAAAAGAGAATCGGGCGCTTACTTTTACGGAACACGTAAAACAGCAACAGAAGAGAGAATAAGAAAAGAAGTAACACCACCATTTCCACGCAATCGGGAGTGGGTGCAGATCTTTTGGAACGACACCCTAAGAGGGCTGTGGTTCTTTGCCCAAGCCGGGTTAGCGTTTTTCGACCTCTCGCGTGGACCGTCGTTCCAAAAGATCTGCACCCATCGGGAATCCAGGGTTTTCAAGGTTCTTGGCCTCGCCCAAAGATGACTCATTCTTCGCCGTAGCGATGTCCGGCAGTGTCCGTACCACCCTTACCTCCGATCAGTGGCAGGCCGGTGGTTGGATTAATAATGGAAATTGGCTCCCCCCATTGTAGGTCATCCAGACTACGAAAAAATAATATTATCTTAATGCAACAAAATCCGATAAAACCAGTGAAACAAGCATGTTTGAACGTATATGGAACTTGCCACAGAAAGGCAAATCCTATCCAAAACCCCCAAAAAATACAGATTACCCACCTTAGTATCTTGCGTGTGAGCCGATAGGGGCCGACAGAGCGAAGGAAACCCTTCTCGCTCCTGATTAGCCATCCAAACGAGTATGTAGCGCCAGCAAGAAGGGAAAAGAATGAGTAGGCAAGGATCAAAGAGATTCCTCCCAGCAGGAAAGCCTTCTCCGGATTGTCCTGGCTGCGCTGGATCAAAAAAAGCGTCCACCTAGCGGCGAGGTAGGCATATGTAAAATGGCAGGCGTGTTTGATCCCCTTGAGCATGATCGGATACTCATACATAGCCTTATCGTCCTCCACGAAACGATCAAGAGTAGTATATAGTTCTTAACCGATCTTGTTGGTGATGTTATCCGACATTCCGCATATGGATGCTTAACTAGTTGAATTTGCTAATGTTAAGCATTATGAAACAGCCAAAATCCCTAATAAAATCAGGG
>CAYOVG010000232.1:2377-11749 GCA_964407285.1 uncultured Syntrophobacteraceae bacterium | reverse complement strand
CATCGATGAGCAGTATTTTCCATATCGTTTCCATCATGAGTAAGGCCTCCGAAGGTGGGCGGATTTACGATCAAACGATTGCCGCCTTCAATTTCTGTCGATCCTTCCATCGGAATCAGGGGCCCTCAGGCCGTATTTCCTGATCTTATTGTGAAGCGTTGTCCGGTTGACGCCCAGAATCCTCGCGGCCTTCGAGATATTCCAGTTGCAGTACCTCAACGTGTTGCCGATATGGTTCCGTTCCATATCCTCCAGCGAGTCCGGGGCAACGTGTCCGGGGGTCTTCAGCAGGAAAGCGAAATCCTCCCTGCACAGCAGACTTCCCCTTGCAAGAACGACCGCCCGTTCGATGGCGTTTTCCAGTTCGCGGACGTTCCCCGGCCAGTCGTACGCTTCGAGAAGTTCGAGCGCCTGTTGCTGGAACCCGTTGATATGCTTATTGGTCTCCTTGCAGATCCTACCGAGGAAATGGCCGGCGAGGACCGCGATGTCTTCCTTTCTTTCCCGTAGCGGAGGGACTTCGACCTCGATGACATTCAGCCGGAAGTAGAAGTCCTGCCTGAACGTCCCCTGCTTGATCTCATGGCGCAAATCGCGATGCGTGGCGGAAACCAGCCTGAAGTTCACGGAAATGCTCTTCGTGCCCCCCACTTTCTGGAACTGCTTCTCCTGCAGCACGCGAAGGAGGTCCACCTGCATCTTGGGCGGCACCTCACCGACTTCATCCAGGAAGAGCGTTCCTTCCCGGGCCATTTCCAGCCGTCCCTTCTTTGCGTGCGAAGCCCCCGTGAAGGAACCCGCCTCGTGTCCGAACAGTTCGCTTTCGAGGAGGGTTTCGGCAAAGGCGCCGCAATTGATCGCGATAAACGGCCCCTTGCACCTGTTGCTCCCGGCATGAATAGCCCTTGCGATCAGTTCCTTCCCCGTTCCGGTCTCTCCACGGATCAACACCGGCGAATCCACCTTCGCTATTTTTTCCAGCAGTGTAAAGAGGGATCGCATGCAGTCGCAATTGCCGATGAGGTTGTCGAACCCGCTCCGGACGACGATCTGCTCCCTGAGCGACGTGTTTTCATCGACGAGGCGCTTCTGCTGGAGCAATTTGTCCACCAGGATGCACAGCAGTTCGGGTTCGAAGGGCTTCATCATGTAGTCGTCGGCCCCCAGCTTCATGGCCTCCACCGCGCTCTCGACCGAACCGAACGCCGTGATCATGACCACCATTACGTCCGGATTGCTCTGCTTTATCTTCCTGAGGATTTCCAGCCCTCCGATGTCGGGCATCCTGATGTCGAGAAAGACGAGATCGTACTGGCATTCGGCGATCATCCGCAACGCGGCGCGGCCGCAATCGGCGCCCTTGACGGCATGGCCAGACTTGATGAGCCAGCCGATCAGGGATTCGCGCACGATCAGTTCATCGTCGACTACGAGGATCTTTGCCGTTTCGCCCATGGCGGCGCTCCCATTCCTAAATCCTTACCACTTTGCGGGTGGCGGCGTGAAAGCCACGGAGACGGAAGTCGGAGATCGGAATGGATATATCCGACCTCCGATCTCCGACTTCCGTCAGGCCTCCGCCGGCTTGATACCGGAAAAATGGATAATGAACCTCGCTCCCTTGCCGACCTCGCTCTTTACAAAAATCGAGCCCCCATGGTCCTTGATTATCCCGTAAACCACCGAAAGGCCGAGACCGACCCCCTTTTCGTTGTGCTTCGAGGAGAAGAAAGGTTCGAATATCATCGACATCATGTCTTCGGGAATCCCGGAGCCGCAATCCTCGATCTCCAGCCCGATGGACTTGCTCTCCGCGTCCAGGTAGCTCCTCACGACGACCCAGCCCCCGTGAGGCATCGCCTCCATTGCATTGAACAACAGGTTGACGAGACACTGCTGGATTTGGCCGGGGTCTCCGAACATTCGCGGCAGGTCCTCGCTCAACTCCAGCCTGATCTCTATGTCCTGCAACTGAGCCTTATGGCGGAACAGCAGGATAACCTTCCTTATGACGTCGTTCAGTAAAAAATACCTGTACTCGACCTTATGCAACCTCGAAAAGGAAAGCAGGTTGCCCACAATGGCGCCGCACCGGGCCGCCTCGGTGTCTATCAGATGCAGATAGTACTTGAACTGCTCGATGTTCTCACCGGCCAGGTCTTCCTTCTCCTCCTCCAGCGTCCGGTACATCAACCGGGCAAGGGCCAGTATGCCGGAGAGAGGGTTGTTGATCTCATGGACCGCGCTCGACACGAGCTTCCCCAAGGCGATCATTTTGTCCTCGTGGATGAGGCGCGCCAGGTTCATCTTGAATTTCCGCGTCTTTTCTTCGACTCTCCTCTCCAGTTCAGCCGTGATATCCCGCATGATGGCTATGAGCAGTTCCACTTCCCCTCCGGCATTCTTGAGAGGAACCACGGTTACCTCGCAGTAGATCGTCTTTCCGTTTCTCGAATTGTGTCCGTGGATCACGTGGGAACTCCGGCGGGTCTCCAGGCTTTCGATGACGGGACACAGCTCCCCCTTCTCCTCGCAGGGCTGATCCATGCAGTGGATGGTCTCGTGGCAGGATTTCCCCACCACCGCGTCCCTCCTTTTCCCCGTAAGCTTGAGGAACGCCTCGTTGGCGTCCAGTATTTTGAATCCCGGGCTGAGGAGAATCACTCCGTCATGGATACTGGCGAATATGCTCTCGACGATCCCCTCGTTGATGTCCAGCTGGCGTTTTTCAAAGAGGTACATGGTCCTGAACTGGATCATGTCGCAGAGGAGCTTCGATATCGTCAGTTCCAGCACTGCCGTTCGGGAAGGGTCGTCTCGCCGGAAGTCCTCTATATGGGATTTGTTGCCGGTAAGGTCCACGACGAAATCCAGGCCGGAAATTTCGTGGAAGTCCTGGTAGTTTCCGGTTGTAAAGATGCCTTTCCTTTGCGCCAGCCGAATGCCCGCGGCATCCACGTCGGGGTCCGCAACCGCGAGGACTTCCGCGTTGAAGGCGGGAAGACGCCCTTCATCGAGCATCTCCAGGAGGGTTTTGCAGCGCTTGCCTCCTCCGATGACTCCGATTTTCACTGTTTTCGGCCCATTTCCCATTGTGAAGCCTCATTGAATCAGCGGGTGTTTAAAAATTCAACACGGTGTCCAATTTTCCATCAACCGTGAAAAGCGGGGAATCCATGGGCAACCGAAGATGAAATAATATGCAGTGTGTCCAATAATCGTGCAATTCACCCCGTTATAGACATGCATATCGCACATGCATCTCTTAGGAGTAAACATCAATCCGGCCTTCCCGTCAAGGGCGCTTCGGAGGCCGTCGCCGGCCGCCTCTTCCAATACCGTTGATTGAACGGCGCCGCCGGCGACGGTGGTGGATTGTCGCCCACAAAGGGCCGGGCCGCGGTTCGTTTACGGGTGTCGGTCCCGAACCCGCAACCCGCAACGCGAAGAGGCCGGGCCGCGGCTCAATCACCGGGCCCAGGCCTAAAGTCAACAACATTCCCCTGTTCGAACGCAATCAGAAAACCTTGCAAATCCGGCACCCAAACGCCCTATCACAGGCGCTGGCATACATGTTGATACTCCAGGAACGTGAAAACGGCAGGGTAACCGTTGTCCAAAGGTCGGGAGGCGCTACGATGTCCAGAAAGATCGGCTTCTACATCTGCCATTGTGGAACGAACATAGCGGGCAAAGTCCGCACGCGGGAAGTTGTCGAATTCATCGGCGGCCAGGAGGACGTAGCGGTCGCCCGCGACTACAAATTCATGTGTTCCGACCCGGGCCAGGAGATGATTCAGAAGGACATCCGGGACCTGGAGCTCAGCCGTGTTGTCGTTGCATCGTGCTCTCCGCGGCTGCACGAGAAAACGTTCCAGTCCGCCTGCGGAAGAGCCGGCCTGAATCCCTATTTCTTTCAGATGGCGTGCGTGCGGGAACATTGCTCCTGGGTGGTCGAGGACCCGGCTGAGGCGACCCGAAAAGCCATGGTCCTTTCGCTGGCCGCCGTCAGGAGAGTGCACAACCACCAGGGGCTCAACACCCGCGAAGTCCCCGTCCACCCGGATGTGCTGGTCGTCGGCGGAGGTATAGCGGGAATCCAGGCGTCGCTCGACATTGCGAAAGCGGGCCGTCGGGTGCGCCTTGTCGAGAAGGAGCCATCCATCGGGGGCCACATGGTGCAGTTCGACAAGACATTCCCCACCCTGGACTGCGCGGCCTGCATCTCCACTCCAAAGACCGTGGCCGTCAGCCAGAACCCGAACATACACCTGCTCACCTGCAGCGAGGTCACCCGGGTCGGCGGCTACATCGGTAACTTCAGGGTGACGGTTCGCCAAAAGCCCCGCTATATCCGCGAGGACCGCTGCACGGGCTGCGGCCAGTGCGCCGAAGCCTGTCCCGTTTCCGTACCCAACCAATTCGACGAGAATCTGAGCCGGCGAAAAGCGGTCTATCGGTTCTTCCCCCAGGCGGTCCCGATCACGTTCGCAATAGAGAAGAAGGACCGCGCGCCCTGCGGGAAGGGGTGCCCGGCGGGCGTAAACGTCCAGGGATACGTGCAGCTCATCGGAGAAGGCAAATACCGGGAGGCCGTCCAACTGATACTCGAACGCATTCCCCTGCCGGGCGTCCTGGGGAGGGTTTGTCCCCATCCATGCGAGACGTCATGCCGCAGGGCCGATGTGGATTCGCCGGTATCCATCAGGGAGTTGAAGCGATTTGCAGCCGACCGGGTAGACTTTGCCGCCCTTTCCAAACCCGAAATAGAAGACCGAAACGAAAAGGTTGCGGTGGTGGGGTCCGGTCCCGCCGGGCTCGCCGTGGCGTACTACCTGAGGCTCAAGGGCTACCGGGTGACGATTTTCGAGGCCATGCCCGTTCTCGGGGGCATGCTTCGGACCGGCATCCCCGACTACCGGCTTCCGCCCGAGGTCTTGGACCGGGAGATCGGCCACATCGTCGGGACCGGCGTCGAAGTGCGGACGGGAGCGCGGCTGGGCGGGGAGTTCACCTTCGAGAGCCTGCGGGCGGAAGGGTTCGGCGCGGTATTCCTGGGTATCGGGGCTCACAAGGGGCTCAAATTGGGTGTTCCCGGAGAAAGTGAATTCGAGGGCGTAATCGACGCCGTCGAGTACCTTGCCGAAGCCAACCTGAAGCGTTCTCGTCGGGTCGGCGCATTGAACACGGTCGTCATCGGCGGCGGGAACGTGGCGATCGATGCGGCGAGGACCGCCCTTCGTCTCGGATGCGAGCGGGTCACGATCGTATACCGGCGTACTCGGTCGGAGATGCCGGCCTTTGCCGATGAAATCGAGGAGGCGTTGGCTGAAGGAATCCATATCCACTGCCTCGCCATGCCGGTGCGCATCGTCGGATACGACGGCAAGGTTACGGGGATCGAGTGCTTGCGCACGGAACCCGGTCAACCCGACGAAAGCGGGCGCTGCAGGCCGGTCCCGGTCTGGGGATCGGAGTTCATCATCCCCTGCGAATCGGTTATTTCGGCCATCGGCCAGGAAACGGACATCGGCTACATATTGGATGCGGGCGTCGCCACGGGGCGGCGCACCACCATAACCGTCCATTCCGAAACGATGCAGACCGCCATCCCGTACGTGTTCGCGGCGGGAGATGCGGTCAGCGGCCCTGCTACGGTGGTCGAAGCCATTGCGGGAGCGCACAGGGCCGTCGAGGCCATCGACCGGTACCTGCGAGGGGAGCGGCTGCCGGGGATTCGGGACGAAAGCCGGGCGGAAACTGGATCTGGAGCGGAAACCGGGAGGCGGGAGAACGGCGACTGGAGGGCGATTCCGAAAGGCCTGGAACCCGGTCGCAGGGCACACCCGGGACTCGCCGACCCCGGCGGCAGGGTTCGCGGCTTCGAGGAAGTGTCCAAAGGGTTGAGCGAAGAGGATGCCTTGAGGGAGGCAGCGCGCTGCATCAACTGCGGGGTCTGTTCCGAATGCATGGAATGCGTGCGTGCGTGCGAACGGCAGGCCATCGATCACTCCATGAAGGAGGAGGAACTCGAACTCGAGGTCGGAACCATCATACTGGCGACCGGCTACGACGCCATGGACCCCACGCCCCTTTCCCAATACGGTTACGGGCGTCTCCCGGAAGTGTACACGGCGCTGGAATTCGAACGGCTGAACAACGCCGTCGGACCCACCGGCGGCCGGATAGTCATGAAGAATGGAAGGAAACCGGAGAGCATCGGGATCATCCATTGCGCGGGAAGCCGGGACGTCCGCCACCACCCTTACTGCTCGCGGGTGTGCTGCATGTATGCGCTGAAGTACGGCCACCTTATCAAGGAGAAGGTGGGCCACGAGTGCAATGTCTACAATTTCTATATCGACATGCGTTGCTACGGAAAAGGATACGAGGAGTTCTACCGCAGGATACAGGAGGAAGGGGTCACCTTCGTCCGGGGACGTCCCGCGGAAATCATCGATACGGCGCAAGGGGCCGGGGAGGAAGGCAGGCTGGCGATCGTGGTGGAAGACACCCTCATAGGCCGGAAGCTGCGGGTCCCGGTGGACATGGCGGTGCTCTGCACGGCGATGGAGCCTCGCGAGGACGCATCGGAAGTCGCGCGGGTTTTCGGAATAAGCCAGGGGGGCGACGGCTTCTTCCTCGAAGAGCACCCCAAGCTCGGTCCCTTCTCGACCGCAACGGAAGGCGTATTCCTGGCCGGAAGCTGCCAGGGACCGAAGGACATCCCCGATGCGGTATCGCATGCCTCTGGCGCGGCATCGCAGGCGCTTGCGCTCGTAACGCGGGGAAGCGTGGAAATATCTCCGATGATTTCCTTCATCGATCCCTGCATCTGTTCCGGTTGTCAAACCTGTATCGGCCTTTGCGCCTATTCCGCCATCGAATTCGACGAAAGACGCAAGGTTTCCGTGGTGAATGAAGCCGTCTGCAAGGGGTGCGGAAGCTGTGCGGGGTTTTGTCCGTCCGGCGCGGCGCGGGTCCGGCACTTCACGGCGAAACAGGTTTTCGCCGAAATCGAGGGAATACTCGAAGCCATTTAATGCGAGGAGTGGTCCATGGCCGACATCGAAGCAACGAATCTACAGCCGGCGCGGCCGGAACCGGCGCGACCGGAACCGGAGCATCCGAAAACGGCGGATTTCGAACCGACGATCATCGCTTTCGTATGCAACTGGTGTACGTACACCGCCGCCGACCTGGCGGGCACATCCCGGCTGATCCAGCCAGCGAACGTGCGCATGATCCGGATGATGTGCACCGGGATGGTGGACCCGAAGTACGTGATCAAGGCGATGCTCGAAGGCGCGGACGCCGTGCTCGTGAGCGGTTGCCATCCGGGCGACTGCCACTACATCAACGGGAACCTCAAGGCCCGGCGCAGGATCAAGCTTTTGAAGGAGATACTGCCGAGATTCGGGTTCGATGAGCGCAGGTTGAAGATGACGTGGATCGGGGCGAGCGAGGGAATCGATTTCGCGGCCACCATCAGGCAAATGACGGCGGAAATCAAGGCGCTGGGACCGGGACCCGCCAGGGGCGTGATGGTTTTGTAAGTGAATGCCGGGCGCGGACAAAACCCCTGGCCACTCAACATCAGGACTGGAGAGGACCAATGACTGGAATGGCGGCAAGAATAGAAGTAAGCGAACGCGACCCCCTCGGAGCGTTGCAGGCGGTTTTCAGAACGCTGCTGGAAAAGGGGGTGGTTGAAGCCCTGTTGGTTCCAATGCGCCTTCCTGACGGGATTGCGGTAATGCCGACGCTCATTTCCGATCCCGCAAAGCTGAGCGACGCCGACCCCCTCGCTCCGGCCTTCCCCATCAACGCGGCGCGGGTCGTCTCCAGGCTCACCCGAAGCCCTTTGAGCGCCACGGTCGGCGTGGTGCTCCGGCCCTGCGAAATCAGAGCGTTCGTCGAACTCGTCAAGCTCAAGCAGGGGAGCGTCGAAAATCTCCTGGTCGTCGGGATGGATTGCCTCGGAGCTTACAGGAGCAAGGACTACCGGGAATTCGCCGCTGACGCCGGGCGCGAATCGACGCTACGCTTCTGCAGGGAATCCATGAACGGCGCCGGCGCGGACACAGGCGGCGGCAGCGCTGCTGCCGCTTCGGGGTTCGATCTGTCGCCCGCGTGCCTTTCCTGCGAACATCCCGTTCCGCGCGGAAGCGACCTGACCGTGGGGCTGCTGGGAGCGGATATGGACCGGGAGTTGTTCCTCATAGCCTCCACCCCCGCCGGCGAGAAGACCCTGGAGGCGCTGAGCCTTCCGGCGGCGGAAACCGGCGCGCAGCGCGAGGAAGTCATTCGAAAGATTCAGTCGGAGCGGTCGGCCCATCGGGAGACCATGCTCCGTGAGACCGAACAGGCGGTCTCGAGCCTGGAAGGACTCACGCGCTATCTCGGCAACTGCGTCAACTGCTACAACTGCCGGGTTGCATGCCCCGTCTGCTACTGCAGGGAGTGCGTGTTCGTCACGGACGTGTTCGATCACCAGTCTTCGCAGTACCTGCGATGGGCAAAGAGAAAAGGCGCGGTCAAGATGCCGTCCGACACCGTCTTCTACCATCTCACGCGTATGGCGCACATGAGTCTGGCGTGCGTCGGCTGCGGACAATGCTCCAATGCGTGCCCGAACGATATTCCCCTCTCCGAACTATTCCATGCCGTCGCCCGTCGTACTCAAGCCGCCTTCAACTATGAACCCGGCCGCAGCCTCGACGAACCGCCTCCCCTCTCCCAGTTCCGGGAAGGGGAGTTCACGGAAGTGACGGGAGGGCATGAATGATGAAAACAACCAATCCAGTCCTGATCGTAGGAGCGGGAATCAGCGGTATCCGCTCGGCTCTCGACCTGGCCGAAACGGGCCACAAAGTGGTCCTTATCGATAGTGCGCCGAAGCCCGGCGGCGTCCTCAGCCAACTCGATCACCAATACCCCGACGACCACTGCGGGATGTGCCGGATGCTGCCCATGATCGACAGGGACTCGTCCTCCCAGTTCTGCCTTCGCAAAGGGTTCCTGCACAAAAATGTAGAACTGATGCCCGCTACTGAACTCGTGGACCTCCAGGGGGAGCCGGGGCGCTTTCAGGCCACCGTGCGGGTGAATCCCCCTCTGGTGGACCAGCAGCGCTGCATCGGCTGCGGAGAGTGCGCGCGCGCATGCCCCGTCGAGGTCCCCGACGAGTTCAACGCGGGTCTGGGGATGCGAAAGGCCGTCTATCTTCCTTCGCCTCACACCGTTCCAAACCTTTACCGGATCGATACGGCTTCGTGCACGCAATGCCGTCGGTGCGAGGAGGTTTGTCCGACCGGCGCGGTGGACCTGGGAATGAGTGCGGCAGGCTCGTTCAGGACTCTCGTGGTGGAC
>CAYOVG010000232.1:0-2367 GCA_964407285.1 uncultured Syntrophobacteraceae bacterium | reverse complement strand
GATGAGATGATCGTTCGCGAGTCCATTCGGGAGTGGCTGTCGGAGGAGGGGTTCGGAGCCGATACGGCCGCTTCCGGAAGCGAGGCGATCCGGATGCTCGGCGAGCGCGAATACGGGTTGCTTCTTCTCGATGTGAAGATGCCGGTTACGGACGGTGTGGAGGTTTTGAAGGCCGCCAAGGAGATGCTGCCCGAACTGCCGGTCGTGATGATGACGGCCTACGCGACGATCGAGGTTGCCGTGGAAGCCATGAAGTTCGGCGCACGGGACTATCTCTTGAAGCCGTTCGATCCCGAAATCGTGATCAACCTGATCAAGGAACTACACCAGAAGGCGCAGCCGAAACGGGAACGCGTCCTGGAAGTCGGAGCGGTCATCGTTTCGACCGGGACCGGCCTTGCCGACCCGCGGGAGGGGGAGGGGACGGATACGTACGGGTACGGCGAACTGCCCGGAGTGGTCACGAACGTGGAATTCGAGCGGCTGCTGAGCGGCAGCGGCCCGTCGGGGGGGCGGCTGCTCCGTCCCTCCGACGGCGGGGAAATCCGCAAGGTGGGCTGGGTCCAGTGTGCGGGGTCCAGGAATGTCCCTTTGAACGTCGAGTACTGTTCTTCCATCTGCTGCATGATCTCCATCAAGGAGGCGCTCCTCACGAAGAAGAAAACGGCTGGAACGGTGGACACCGCCATCTTCTACATGGACATGCGCGCTTACGGCAAGGATTTCCAGCAGTACCGCGATGATGCGGCCAAAGACCACGGAGTGAGGTTCATCCGGAGCAGACCGCATTCCATCGAACCCGACGGCTCAGGCCCCGGTCTCGCTATCACGTATGTCGATACGGACGGGACATCGCACACCGAGAGTTTTGATCTGATCGTTCTTGCAGGCGGCAGGCGGCCCTCGAAGGGATTCGGCGAACTGGCGGAGAAGATCGGCATAGAACTCAACCCGTGGGGATTCTGCCGGGTTGACGGCCTTCACGCGAGCCGTTCGAGCAGGGAAGGAATACTGATCGGGGGCAGTTCCTCCGAACCCAGGTGCATCGCGGACTCGATCGTACAGGCAGGTTCCGCGTCCCTGGCGGCGTCGGCATTTGTGGAATCCGCCGAAACCGGGCGGGCCGGGGCCGCTACGGCGGCGGAAGAACCGCCGGGGACCGCGCTTCGGGACGTGAGCCGCCAGTTGCCGCGCGTTGCGGCGCTCGTGTGCACATGCGGCGGGACAATCGGCGAAGCCGCCGATATGGCCGCCATCGTCGAGACGGTGAAGAACCTGGAACACGTTACGGACGTCGTCCAGGTCGAACGGCTCTGCGACCGTGAGGTGTGGGACGCCGGCCTGGAGAAGCTCAAATCCGGCGGATGCAACAGGGTGCTCGTCGCCGCTTGCATGCACCACGCCTACGGCATGCATCCGCGCGAGATCGCAAACAGGCTCGGGCTCAGCCCGACGCTGGTCGAATGGGTGGACATCCGGACGGCGGCCCTCCCCCTGAGCGATATGGATCAGACGCAGACGTCGAAACACATCTCCACTCTCCTGGCAATGGGGGCTGCAAAACTCACCCGGGTGGAACCCCGGTTGCCGGGCTCCATCGAGGTCATCCCGGAAGCTCTCGTGGTGGGCGGCGGAATTGCCGGAATGACGGCGGCCCTCGCCATTGCCGGACGAGGCTTTCATGTCAGCCTGGTGGAGCGGTCCGCGGAACTCGGTGGGAATGCAAGGAGGCTCTTCCATACCCTGCGCGATTCTTCGCTTTCACCTCGGGAACTGATCGATAAGACCGTCGCGCAGGTTGAAAAGCACCCCGGAATAACCGTGCACAAAGGCGCCTGCATCCTGCAATCGAAGGGAAGCGTCGGGGATTTTTCCACCACTATCGCCACAACGGGAGGTGGTGGTGGAAAGACCGAACGGGTGGCGCACGGCGTTACGATCCTGGCGACGGGCGGAACCGAAGCCCGAACCGATGCCTATGGGTATGGCCGGACCGAGGGCGTGGTGACGCAACTGGAACTCGAGGAAGGACTGCACGCGGGAAGCATCAGGCCTGCCGACCTGCACACCGTGATCATGATCCAATGCGTCGGATCGAGGGAGGGGGAGCGCAACTACTGCAGCCGCGTCTGCTGCGCATCCTCCCTGAAGAACGCCCTTTTCATCAAGGAGAAGAACCCGGACGCTAATGTGTGCGTCGTGTACCGGGACATGATGGCTTACGGGTTCATGGAAGCGGAGTTCAACCGGGCGCGCCGGGCGGGCGTCTTGTTCATCCAGTACGACCCGGAGAACAAGCCGGTCTTCGAGATGCGTGAAGGCTGCAAGACCCTCACGGTGCTCGATCCCATCCTGGGCCGCCGACTG
>CAYOVG010000231.1:8686-11752 GCA_964407285.1 uncultured Syntrophobacteraceae bacterium | reverse complement strand
CGCGAGTCCAAAGGTGCAAGCGAGAAAGGGGCGAACAACGGCTCCCCGAGTTCTTCGTATTCTTTTCTTCGATTCCCGATTTAAAAAATATCATAGTTTTGAACGGCAAGAGAATACAAGTGGGTCGATACTGTAGTTGGATAGGGAGGCAAGACGGTATTCGCCCCTTAAAGCGAAGAACTTCTACATATCGGTCAAACCTGATGCCGATTTGCTTTTTCTGCCTTCAACGCACGCAAAGATACAACTTCATTGGAAAACCGACTATCGGACAAGAACTCTATCGCGAGACCAAAAAGGTTGTATTTGGTAGCCGGAAGTGGACAAGGAACCGACGGTTCTTTTTCGATTTTTGTTGACAAAAAGCGAATTCCTATCCTACACAAGTGGGTATCTTCTTGCTGATTCTTTTAAGGCTTCTTCCCCTTATTAGAGAGATTCCACGCTCGAGACAAAGCTACCTTGCAAATTCCGGAAGCATGGCGACGGTATTGAGAGCCTGTTTGAAAACTCCGGATCAGGCCAGAGTTTAAACGCAATTTCCGGGTCTTAGACGGGTTTTCAAACAGGCTCTAATCTTTTCGGAGCGTTCCATTTCGCGCTCGTCATTTTCGTCCGATTTTTGGCAATTCCGTCGCGGATGATTAAATACTTTAATTGCGGGCATTTTCAATAATAAGCTTATCTCGCATATCCGCTCCGACGGAAGCGAAAACAACAATCAATCCGAAAGGAAGGAGGTTTGCGATGCAACAGTGGAACCCCCCGGGAGGACTGCCGCCCGAATGGGAGGATTTTTTGGGAATGTTGCGACGAAAATGGCGCGACGCCAAAATGGGGCCGATTGTTCTTCTGGTCGCCGTCATAGCGGTGCTCGCCGTTGGATGGACCACTTGGTTCACGGTTCAGCCGGAGGAAACCGCTATCGTACAACGATTTGGAAAGGTGGTGCGCACAACCGAACCGGGTTTGCATTTCAAGTGGCCTTTGGGAATCGAAACCGTCCGACTCGTCCCCACTGCCCGCGTGCTGAAAGAAGAATTCGGCTTTCGAACGGTGGCGGCGGTTCCGGGAGAACGGACGCGATATGCGCCCGGCGAGGCTTACAACGCGGAATCGCTGATGTTAACCGGCGACCTGAACGTCATCGATGTCCAGTGGATCATCCAATACCGCATCGAGGATCCGATCCGTTTCCTCTTTCACCTGCGGGACACCCCCAAAACGATTCGGGATATCACCGAGGCGGTTATGCGCCGGGTGGTGGGAAACCGGTTGGGAAGCGAGGTGCTGACCGTGGATCGGGTGGCGGTCGCCACCGAGGCAAGAGACGAGATCCAAAAGATCCTGTCGGCCTATGAAAGCGGTGTGCGATTGGTGACCGTCGAGCTGCAGGACGTTACCCCTCCGGAGCCGGTAAAACCCGCCTTCAACGAGGTAAATGAAGCTCGCCAGGACAAGGAACGCACGATCAACCAAGCCCAGGAGCAAGCCAACCGGGAAATTCCAAGAGCCAAGGGCGTTGCGCAGCAAAGCATCAGCCAGGCGGAAGGATACGCCTTGGAACGGGTCAATCGGGCGAACGGCGAAGCGGTCCGCTTCGACGACATACTGAAAGAATATCGGGAGGTTCCGGAAGTAACGCGACAGCGGATGTATCTGGAAGCCATGGATGTTTATCTGGCGGGCATGGGAAAGCTTTACATCGTGGACAGCGAACAAAAAGCGATGGTCCCGTGGCTTTCCATAGAGTCGGGAACGAGCCAAATGTCGATGGAGCAGACCGGAAGAGGGCAAACGCCGGACCCGGGGCAACCCGGAGCAGACCAACCGCCGAAAGGAGGGCAAAGATGAGAAGGCCGATCATACCGGTGATTTTTGGCGCGGCGTTGCTATTGGCGATCGTGCTGAACAGCGCCCTTTATACGGTGCCGGAAGGCCAACAGGCGATCGTCATTCAGTTCGGACGCCCCGTGGGCGATCCCGTCACCGAAGCGGGATTGCACGTCAAGCTTCCTTTCATACAGGAAGTCCGCCGCTTTGAAAAACGCATTCTTGTCTGGGATGGCGACCCGAATCAAATTCCCACGAAGGGCCGGGAATTCATCTGGGTGGATACGACCGCTCGCTGGCGTATCGCCGATGCGAGAAGATTTTTGGAAAATGTCGCCACCGAAGAAGGCGCGCAGTCCCGTTTGAACGACATTATCGATTCGGTGGTGCGCGATCAGGTCTCCAGCAGCGAGCTGGTCCAGCTTGTTCGAAGCGCGACCTGGGAAGTGCCCGGGGAGGAGCTGCTGGAGGAGGTGCCCGAAGAGCAGGAAAAAGAGCTGAAAAAGGAAATTACGCGCGGTCGGGAGGAAATCACCCGCACCATTTTGAGCGAGGCGCGCAAGATTATTCCACAATACGGCATCGAGCTGGTGGATGTTCGCATCAAACGACTGGATTACGTGGAAAGCGTGCGGGAAAAGGTGTATGCGCGAATGATCTCGGAACGCAAACGAATCGCCGCTCAGTTCCGTTCCGAAGGGGAAGGCCGCAGCGCGGAAATCCTGGGGCAAATGGAAAAGGATCTGCGCGAAATCCGCTCTACCGCCTATCGCCAGGTGCAAGAAATACAAGGGCGAGCCGACGCGGAAGCAACGCGGATATACGGGCGGTCGTACAACCAGGACCCGGAATTCTATGCGTTCCTGCGAACCTTGGAGGCCTATACCGTTCGGGAAAACCACGATTCGGTCCTGGTCATCACCACCGACAGCGATTTTTATCGTTATCTGAAGCAGGCGGCGCCGCGCACGGGTCAGTCCACGACGGCAGACCGCGCCACCGCTCCTTGACGGCCAATACCGGCACATGCCATCCTCTGGCCGGTTCTGTAAACCAGGGCTTGTCCGGGCGGCGACGATCCGCGGATCGCGGCGAAAATTTTCGATCGCGCTTGTCGTTTCCGGGACTTGCAACAAAAAGGATGCGGCGGACGATGGCTCCGACATTCTCCTTGCGCAGTACCGCCGGTAGGCGGAAGTGTACCGCCGGTAGGCGGGAGGGCGACGAGCGGCA
>CAYOVG010000231.1:0-8586 GCA_964407285.1 uncultured Syntrophobacteraceae bacterium | reverse complement strand
GTACCGCCGGTAGGCGGAAGTGTACCGCCGGTAGGCGGGAGGGCGACGAGCGGCATCGAACACGCTGGGCGGTTCTGTTTGGATTGGCCCTGATCGCCGCCCTGTGCGCATTCCCGGGCAACCCCCGGGCTCAGGAGGACGAGGCGGAGGAGTACGCCGTCGAGTTCGAGGGCGTCCCGGACGAGGAGCTTCTCGAGCTTCTGCAGGCGGTCTCGGACACCCATGCCTATCGCGAGCAGGCACCTCCGTCGGCCAGTCTTCTCCGAAACCGCGGCCGGCGGGACATCCCCTTGCTGCTGGAGGCGCTGGCCTCCTGGGGCTACTTCAAGGCGGACGTTCAGGTTCGGGTGCTGACGGAGCGTGAGAACTGGCGGGTCGTTTTCCAGGTCGAACCCGGGCCGCGGTTCCAACTGGCCGAGGCGAGCATCGTGGACCAGGAAGGGAAGCCTTCCGATGTCCTGCCAAGACCTCGGGACATCCAACTGCGGCCAGGAAGCCCTTTTCGGGCACAACATATCCTGGACGCCCGGGAATCGCTTCTCGACCTGCTGGGCAACACGGGTCGCCCCTACCCGCAGATCCTCGAAACAGAGGTAGTGGCCGACCACGATACGGACTCGGTGAGCGTACTTTTCATGGTCGACCCCGGACCTATGGCTTGGTTCGGCGAAACCGAGATCGAGGGACTGACAAGGGTCAGGGAAGATCATGCGGCCAAGCTGATTCCCTGGGAAGAAGGGGAGCTTTTCCGCCGGGACCTGATAGAGCAGGCCAGGATCGACCTGATCCGAACCGGACTGTTCACCCTGGTCGAGATCCGCACCGGCGAGATCGTTGCCGAGACCGACAGGCTGCCTGTGTTTCTGCGGCTGAGGGAGAGAAGGCACAGGACCTTGCGGCTCGGCGTTAATTACACGACCGATTTCGGAGTAGGGGCACTGTTCGATTGGGAGCACCTCAATCTCTTCGGGAGAGGCGAGCACCTGGAGACGCTGCTCATGGTGAACGAACTGCGTCAATCCCTGGACGCCTCCTTCGGGAAGCCCCATTTTCTGCGGGAGGATCAGCGGCTCGTCCTAAGGTCCCTGCTGGCCCGCGAAGATTCGGACGCCTTCGAAAGCAGGGTTTTCAGGAACTCGGCCATGATCGAAAGAGACCTGACCCGGCGCGTCACCGCGGGCGCGGGCGTGGCTTACGACTATCTGGACGTTCGGGAGAACGGCGACAGGGATACCTTTGTCCTGCTCTCCTTGCCTCTCTCCCTGAGAATCAACACCACGGACGACCTGCTCGATCCGACCCGGGGTTTCACCCTGGGAGCCGTGGGCACCCCCTTTCTCGAAACGTTCGGTGACAATGTAAACTATGTGCGTTACGATGTAAGCGGGAGCGTCTATTATCAGGCGATCGACGACCGACGGCTGATTTTGGCCTCCAAGGCGCGCTATGGACAGATCCTTGGCGCGAGCAGGTCCAGGGTTCCGGCCACGGAGCGCTTCTATTCCGGCGGCGGGGGATCCGTGCGGGGCTACCCCTACCAAAGCCTGTCCCCATTGGACGAGAACGACGATCCCACAGGCGGCCTTTCAGTGGTCGAACTCTCTTTCGAGCTTCGGAGCAGATTGACGGAAACGCTCGGTTTCGCGCTGTTCCTGGACGGCGGCCGCGCCTATGCGGACAGTACCCCCGACACCGGGGAGGCGTTCTACTGGGGAGCGGGGGCCGGTTTCCGCTACTACACGACCATAGGCCCGGTGCGCCTGGACGTGGCCGTTCCCCTCCGGGACCGGGAAGGGGTGGACGATTCCTTCCAGATCTACATCAGCATCGGACAGGCGTTTTGAGGAAACGCCCGGCCGCGCGGTCGGGCAAGAGAAAAAGGGGCGAAGAGAATGGAAGCGAAAACCTTCAAACGCGCAGGGAAGTGGGCCGCAGTGGTCCTGGGCGGACTGGCGCTGCTGCTCCTGATCGTCTTGGTCGGCGTCCTTCTGCTCCTGCAAACCCAGTACGGCCGCGACCGAGTCGCCGCCATGGTCGAGGAGCTGACCAGGGATACTCCCTACCAGGCCAGGTTGACTGGGCTGGGCGGGGCGCCGCCCTGGAGGCTCGAGGCCGAGCGCCTGGAGTTCTCCGACGTTCGGGGGACATGGCTCGTCCTGGAAGAGATCCGGATCGGATGGGCGGCAATGGACGCGCTGCGGCAGGTTTATCGTTTTCCCTCCGTCCGGGCCGAGCGGATTCATTGGCGCCGTATGCCGCAAGGGGACGATGCGCCCGGGATTCCCGAAGAGCCTCGGGAGGAGATCTTTTCCATCCCCGAACTGCCGTCGGTGAAGATCGGCAAGCTTCAGATGCACCGCCTGTTCCTTGACGAGGAGCTTTTCGGAAGGGCCCAGGTTCTGACGGTCGAAGGCGAACTGGACACCGTGGGCGACCCCCCGACAGCTCTGCTCGCCATAACGGCGCCGAACGGCGAAGGGGATGGAATCGTCGTCGATGTCGAGCGCGATGAAGCAAGGGACCGGCTCTCCGTGCGGGTTCGCGTCCAAGAAGAGCCCGGAGGAATTGTCGGCGGCCTTCTCGGGCTGCCCGACCATGGCCCCATCGTCGCCCGGGTTTCCGGCGAGGGGCCGCTGCGGGATTGGCAGGGCGAGTACAGCGCTTCCATTGGAGGATACGGCAGGAGCGAAGGCAAGGTAGGGCTCGCGATTCGGCAGGAGTTCGTTCTCGCCGTTTCTGGAATGGTCGAAATCGAGCGGGAACGGCTTCCGAAAGAAGCGGCCGAGCTGCTCGGCGCCGAGTCCGATTTCAGCATCCGCCTGACGAGAACCGACGAGACGCTGCGCCTGGAGGAGGCCGTGGTCCGGGCAGGACCCGTAGGTGTGGACCTCGAAGGTGCGGTTGCCGTGGCGGCGCAGTCGCTGGATGTGCAGATCAAAATCGCCTTTGACGAGATTACGGGCGCCGTTGCCCGGTGTCTGGAGGAAAGGGGCATCCGGCTGGAAAACCCCGGTCCGGTCCAGGGGACCATCAGTGGCTCCCTCCGCCAGCCGGAGATCGAGGCCGATCTCGCGGCCGAAAGACTGGCCATCGAGCAGGCCGATCTCGCCAATCCGAGGATCGGGGTCCGGGGCCAACTGCTCCGCGATTCGGAGGCGGAAACCACGGGCTTTTCCGGGATCGTCACGGTCGGAGCGCAGAGCCTGCGCATTCCCGATTTGCCTCCGCTCTCTCCGGTTGACGGCACGATCAAGCTCTCCACGCCGGATTTCCAGCTGCTTGCCATCCCCGAGCTGACCCTGAACTCCCCCGGGCTGAATGTCACGGGCTCCGGGACGCTGCGCCTGGAGGACATGCATACCGAAGGGACCATCGACGTCCGGATCTCCGATCCCGACAAGCTTACCGGCCTCGATCCGGCCGGGTTGCCGGAGCGGCTAAGCATTCGCGCGGGGTTCGGAGGATCGCTTGCGCCGGCGGACCTCCTTCTGGACATCGATGCCGCGGCGTCGGGACTGGGGAGGATGCCCGAGGCGGTCGGGACCCTCGCGGGCGATCAAATCGCCTTGGCTGCGCACGTAGGCTTGAGCGGCTCGGAGATCAGGGCCGAGGACCTTGTCCTGCAAGGCAATGCGGTGGAATTGAGGGGGGAGGGCAGGGCGGATCTGGACCAGGATCTGTTTTCAGCCCGGACTCGCTTGATCCTAAGGGATCTTGCGCTTCTCCCCGGGGACGCCCAGGGCTCGTTGTCCATAGACTCCGAAGCGGCAGGCCGGTTCGAAGCTTTTTCCGCGAGCGGCGCGGCCTGCGGCCGGGATGTTCGGGTCGGCGGGGAGCCGCTCGAGGAACCCGTGGTCAGTTTCAATCTGACGGGCATCCCTGCGGCCATCGAGGGACAGCTGGGCCTGACTGCGGGATTCCGCGGGCAACCGGTCGAGGCCTCCGCCGGATTTGCGCTGCGGGAAAGGGAAAAGCTCACGGTCGAAGAAGTCGAAGCCACGGTCCCGGGGTTGAGTCTCTCCGGGGATCTGCGGGCGGATTTGGCGGAGATGGTCTTCACGGGAGGGGTTCGGGTCGCGGCCGAGGACCTCTCCTTTGTCGCCGCGCTGACCGGTCTGGATCTGACCGGCCGGGGCTCGGCCAGGGTGGAGCTTTTGCCGGTCGAAGGCAGGCAGCGGGCAACCGTGGATCTCGACGTCGCGTCGCTCTCCTTCGAGGAGACGGCGGTGGCCGGACTGGTCCTGTCGGGTCGGATCGCCGATGTTTTCGAAGACCCGCGGGGGGCATTCGAGATAGGAGTGGAGCAGGCCCGGCTGCCTTCGGTCGAGATCGCGAGGCTGGACGCGTCCATATCGGGCGATCTGTCATTGTTGGAGTTTCGGGCCCGGGCCGAAGGGCTGCTGGAGCAGCCTTTCGATCTCGCGGCGGCCGGCGCCGCCACCCTCGTGGAGGAGCGGCGGGAACTCAGGCTCGACACGTTCGGCGGAGAATACGCAGCCCTGCCCATCCTTCTGGAACGGCCCGCTACCCTTCTCGTGGCCGAGGATCTGCTGCGCCTGTCCGAATTGGTCCTGCGCGTGGATCGGGGCACGCTCGCGGCCGAGGGCGAACTGCGCCGGGAGGAGGTGAAGGCCAGCCTCGCGCTGCGCGATCTTCCCCTGGAAGTCTTCTCGATGCTCCACCCGATTCCGGTCGGAGGAATCCTGGAAGGGGACGTGTTGCTGACCGGTTCTCTGTCGGCCCCGCTGCTCGAGGCCGACTTCGCCTCCAATCTTGCGATGGGCGTCGAGGGCGGGGCGGCGCTGCAGAGCATGGTGCAGGGCAGCGCGCAGGTGGAGAGGGACAGGGTTTCCGTCGCCCTCTCGGCCACGGGTCTGGGACCCGAGCCTGTCCGGGCCGAAGCTTCGTTCCCCGCTTTTTTCGGACTGCGGCCGTTCGCTTTTGAAATCCCGCCGGATGGACAGCTCCAAGGAAGCCTGATTGGGGAGGTGGACCTCCAGAACGTGGCGAGGCTTGTCATTCTGGAAGGACATTCCGTCGCCGGACGGATCGCCCCGGAGATCGCCCTGAACGGTACGGTTTCCGATCCGCTTCTGCAAGGGCGGATCGTCCTGGCCGACGGCAGATACGAGAACTACGGGATATCCATGCTCGTGGACAGGATCAATGCGACCCTCCTGGCCACAGGACGCGAGATCGTCCTGGAATCCTTTCGGGCCAGGGACGGCGAGCGGGGGAGAATGTCGGCCGAGGGGGCGCTGGAATTGGATCCGGACCGCTCCTTCCCTTTCCGAACAGAGGTCGCCTTCCGTTCGTTCCAGGCTCTGCGCAATCCGGATCTCTCCACCCAAGTCTCGGGAAACATCCTGCTCGCGGGGGATGCCGAATCGGCCAAGGCCGGCGGGACGCTGACCATGGACCCGTTCAATCTGGGCATCCCGGACCGGACCGCCCCGGCGATCGCCCAACTGGAGGTCAAGGAAATCAACGTCGCGCCCGGGGAAAGGGAGATCGGGAGGAACAACGGGCCGGCCTACCGGATCGATCTGGACCTGGCGCTGGAATTTCCGGCGCGGTTCTTCATCCGGGGGCGCGGCCTGGACGCCGAGTTCCAGGGCAAGCTTGCGGCGAGCGGCACCGCCAGCGAGCCGGTGGTCCGAGGAACCATGTCGGTGGTCCGCGGCGACTTCGCTTTCCTGGGGCGCCGTTTCGAGTTGACCGAAGCGAACGTCATCTTCACCGGCGCCAACCCTCCGGTACCCATCCTCGATGTGACCGCAGAATGGTTCGGCAGGGATATCACGGTGGAAGCGAGACTGACCGGAAGCGCAATGGAACCGACGATCGCGCTGGAATCCGATCCTCCGCTGCCCTCCGACGAAGTCCTTTCCCGGGTCATCTTCGGTCGTTCGGCGACCGAGCTGACCCCGCTCCAAGCTCTGCGCCTGGCCAACGCCCTCCGCGTGCTGGCTACGGGCGGGGGCGATGGATTCGACATCTTCGGAACGCTCCGGACCGCCTTCGGGCTCGACGAGCTGGAGTTCAGGGAAGAGGCCGACGGGACCGCGTTGGACGTGGGCAGGTACCTGCACGAGAATGTCTATCTCCGGCTGACCAAGGGGTTGGGCACCGGCAGGGACAAGGTTTCGGTGGAGGTCGAACTTCATCGGTACATAAGCGTGGAGAGCGAGGTGGGTACCGATTCGCAGGGAGGCATCGGCATCAACTATCGAAGGAACTACTGAATGCTATACAGAAGGGAGCTTAAACATGTCGGAGCTGGGCGAATACATGGAAAACGAAGAATGGAACAAAGCACGGGAATGGTATTCGCAACACGATGTATTCGAAATAGTGGACGAACTTTACCGGCTCGAACCCAGGGAGCTTGCCGTCGCTTTTCGGCTTTTGCCGAAAGCGACGGCGTTGATGGTTTTTGAAAATATGGACCCGCCTTCCCAGGGGGAACTGATCAGCTCGTTGCGCGATGTTCAGGTTCTCGGACTCATTGAAAACATGGATCCGGACGACCGCGTTCGTTTGATGGACGAACTTCCCGCGAATCTGGCCAAGGAAGTCCTTGAAGGCCTCCGTGCCGAAGAGCGCCGCTTGACTTCGATTCTTCTAGGGTATCCGGCGGAAACGGTCGGCCGCCTCATGAGTCCCGAGTTTGTCGCTCTGCGGGCATCCATGACAGTGGCTCAGGCTCTTGAGAAGGTCCGCGAAAAAGGGGACGACGCGGAAACGATCTATATGCTTCCGGTAACCGACCCCTCCCTCGTGCTTGTCGGAGTGACAAGTTTGAAAAATCTGGTTCTTTCGGAGCGAGATACCCTTGTAAACGAGATTATGACCGCCGAGGTCTATTCGGCAAGAGCGGACGAAGACCAGGAAAAAGCGGCACGGCTTGTACAGGAAGCCGATTTGATCGCCTTGCCGATCGTCGATTCGGAAGGCCGTCTGGTAGGAATTCTGACAGTGGATGACGCCATGGAAATTCTGGAACATGAATACACCGAAGACATCGCCCTGGGTGGTGCTTCCAAGCCTTTGGAAAGGCATTACCTGTCGGCGTCCATCCGCCTTTTGGCCCGCACAAGGGCTCTCTGGCTTATGGTGCTCATCCTGGCCGCGACCTTGTCGGTGAACGTGCTGAACTATTTCGAGCAAACTCTGGAAGCCGTTGTCGCTCTGGCGCTTTTTATCCCCCTGCTCATCGATACCGGCGGAAATGTCGGATCGCAATCGGCAACCCTTGTTGTAAGAGCTTTGGCTGTAGACGAGGTCCGGTTCGGCGATTTTTTCAAAGTGGCACTGAGAGAACTGCGAGTGGGAATGCTTCTTGGGTTGATGCTCGGCTCCATTGCCGTAATTCCGGTTTCCGTTTTCTTCGATCCCCGCCTGGCCATGATCCTCTCTTTGTCCCTGATCGCTATATGTGTCATTTCGGCTGTGTTTGGCGCGATTCTCCCTTTGACCGCAAAACGCATCGGGGTGGATCCCGCCGTAGTCAGCGCTCCGATTGTCACTACCCTGGTGGATTCCGCAGGACTTGTCATTTACTTTTCGATTGCCAGGACAGTGCTGGGTTTATAGGGATTTTTCATCCTTCCTGCTTGGGAAAATCCGTTCGTCTCTTCAATTCAAGTACCGCAGGCAGCGATTTGTCTTTAATCAAGCGAAACAATCTTCGCAATTCTTCGATTGGCTGGTCATGGTCATAGACCCGGAAATCCCGCAGTGGATACTCTTTTGGGAAACAGAAGGCCGAGGGCCATCGGGTAGGCCGGAATGACAGCCAGGGGGCCATCACTCATAAGCGCCGACTTTGGAGCATTATCCATTGAATATTAACCGTTGATTATTGAAAATTTCATGCGTGACGGTGCGATTTTGGAAGTCCCGTCCGGAATTTGAGAAGTTTTCAAGTCACATCCGTTTCCGGTCCTTGATTTTCTTTCCCGGGGCCCGTACGACAGACGATATGCGAAGCTCCCGATTTTGTGGAGTCCGTTTGCAACGGGATATTCATAGCAAGTCCTCTCGTTTGGTATTTCGATGGAGCCAGAATACCGTTCGAGAGGCGGCAGAGCGCCTTCGACAGCTTATTGTCGGCCAGTTCCCCGTTACCTATCATGAAATTCGAACGGGAAGGAGGGAAAACCGTCATGAAGAAGATTTGTCGCATGGTTGTTCTGGCGCTTCTATCGGCCGTTGTCGCGTCCGCGAGACCGGCCGAGGCCCTGGATCAATACTGTCGTTTGAACGAAAACGTCATAGGCGGCGTCAGGAAAGCGCTCGAAAGAGAGCCCGGCGTAGACTATTCCAAAATCGACGTGTGGCTTTGGAAAGGCGTCGTGCATCTGACCGGCGCGGTGGAATCCAGACAGGCGCGGGAACGGGCGGCGAATGCGGCACGTTCCGTAATGGGCGTCGGAAGCGTCGACGCCGGCGAATTGCGGGTCGTCGAATTTCAAGAGGGTACCAACGACGCGGGCGACGCCGCGCACGACGGGAACGGGCGAAACCTGCGAAATCGAGTCGGGGGCGCGCTGCGCAGATCTCGAATCGACGTTTCCTGCGTGA
>CAYOVG010000230.1:0-11753 GCA_964407285.1 uncultured Syntrophobacteraceae bacterium | reverse complement strand
AGAAACATCATAACCATCTGCACGGGAACAGCGTGTCATGTGAGAGGCGCCGGCCTGCTCATAGACCAGGTGAAGGGGCAGCTCAAGATAAAACCTGGCGACACCACGGAGGATGGAGCCGTAACGGTAGAGTGCGTAAACTGCCTTGGCGCCTGCGCCCTCGGACCCGTGGTGGTGGAAAACAACACCTACTCGCACCACGTCACCCCGGGCAAGCTTCGCAAAAGCATCCGCAAAATGTGCAATGGGCAAGGTGGAGGTGAAGAAAATGCCTAGAATCAACCACTTCGATGAGCTTGACGCCGTACGGCGGCGCATAATCGAGGAGCACAAGCGCTATAGAACAGTAATTGTGATCTGTGGAGGCACGGGTTGCCAGGCTTCAAGGGCACGGACGGTCATCGATGCATTGAGAAACGAGTTGAGCGCACAAGGTCTCGACGGGGAAGTCCTGTTACGGACAACTGGATGCCACGGCTTTTGCGAACAAGGCCCCATTATGGTCTTCGAGCCGTCCGGTCTGCTTTACCGCCACGTGTCATCGGAAGACATTCCGGACATCGTCGCCGGAACCGTACGCAATGGAGAGGTCATCGAGCGGCTTCTGTACATAGATCCGGTTTCCGGACAGAAGATCGAAAAGGAATCGGATATCCCTTTCTACAAGGCCCAGAACCGGCAGTTGCTCGCCTTCAACAGAAAGGTGAACCCGCTGGCCATAGAGGATTACATAGCCGCCGGGGGCTACTCGGCCCTGGCGCGAACACTTGCCGGGACGCCCCCGAAAACGGTTATCGATGAAATCATCGCCTCCGGGCTTCGGGGACGAGGCGGCGGCGGTTTTCCAACCGGCCGCAAATGGCTCGAGTGTTATGAAGCTCCGGGAGATGAGAAATATGTCGTCTGCAACGCCGATGAGGGAGACCCGGGAGCGTACATGGACCGCTGTGTTCTGGAAGGAAACCCTCACATGGTCATCGAAGGGATGATGATCGGGGCCTGGGCTGTGGGAGCAGGCAAAGGCTACATCTATGTTCGAAAGGAATACCCCCTGGCTGTGCAGCATGCCGGGCTTGCCGTGCAACAAGCCGGAGAATACGGCCTCCTGGGCGAGGCAATCCTGGGTTCCACATTTTCATTCGATATTGAAGTAGCCCGAGGAGGCGGGGCGTTCGTATGCGGAGAGTCCACCGCCCTTATGGCGTCTCTGGAAGGTAAAGTGGGTGAACCCCGCCCCAAGGATATTCATACCGTCAAGCAGGGTCTGTGGAACAAGCCCACCGTGCTGAACAATGTCGAGACCTGGGCCAATGTTCCATCCATCATGATCGAGGGGTCCGGGTGGTTCAATTCCATTGGAACCAAAGGCAGCAAGGGAACGAAGATCCTCGCGCTGACCGGTCATGTGAAGAATACGGGCCTGGTTGAGATCTCCATGGGAACCACTTTGAGAAACATCGTCTTCGACATCGGCGGAGGCCCCAAGAACGGCAAGGCCATCAAGGCTGTGCAGACCGGAGGACCGTCCGGCGGCTGTCTCCCGGAGAGTCATTTCGACCTTCCCGTAGATTTCGACGCTCTTTACGCGGCAGGCTCGATGATGGGCTCCGGCGGCATGGTCGTTATGGACGAGGGGACGTGCATGGTGGATGTAGCCAGGTACTTCCTGAACTTTCTCCAGGACGAGTCTTGCGGAAAGTGCGCGCCTTGCCGGATCGGGGTCAGCCGTATGCTTGAAATCCTCGATGATATTACGGAAGGTCGAGGCAGACCCGAACAGATCGACCTTCTGCGGGAGCTTGCCGAGACGATCGGAGAGACGGCCCTTTGTGGACTTGGAAAGACGGCTCCCAATCCGGTCCTCTCAACTCTGAAGTTTTTCCCGGAGGAATACACGGCGCACATAGACCATAAGAAATGTCCTGCCGGGGTGTGTAAGGCTCTCATCCTCTACGGCATCGACATGGAAAAATGCACCGGATGCGGGACCTGCAAGCGAGCATGTCCTCATCAGGCGATCGAGGGAACGAACAAGGCGGCTCATGTCATCGATTCCACGAAATGCCGGAAATGCGGCATCTGCATGGGAGAGTGCCGATTTGAAGCCATAACCGTCATCTGATGAGGTGAAAATATGCAGCAGTATGTAACCTTGACCATTGACGGCGCCATTGTGCGCGCACCTAAGGGAATCAGCGTTCTTGACGCCGCCATCGGATTCGGCATCTGTATTCCCCATCTTTGCCACATGCCTCTTCTCAACGATATCGGCGCATGCCGCCTCTGCATCGTGGAGCATGTCAAGGACGGAAGGGCAAAGGTAACCACATCCTGTACTCTGAACGTGCAGGAAGGCATGGTCATTCACGCCCATTCGGAGAAAATCATCAAGTTGAGGCGAAACATCGCGGAGCTTCTCGTGGCCCAGGCGCCTAATTCCCGCGCCATTCAGGACATAGCCGTGCGTTGTGGAGTAAAGGAAGTGCGCTATCCTTTCAGAAACGATGATTGTGTCCTATGCGGGCGGTGCGTGCGGTATTGCGGAGAAATGGCCAACGCCAATTCCCTGGGCTTCGTGGGTCGAGGCCGTGACCGGCGCGTAGACCATGCCATGGGCGTGCGCGACCTATGCAAGCAGTGTGGATTCTGCACTCTGCATTGCCCCATGTCCATGGCTCCCTGCAACGGCGTCATGAAACCGGGCGAGGAGCGACTGTGCGGGAACTGCGAGGCCCAACTCGCCATAACGAAAGGCATTGAGGATACCTGTGTGTGGTGTGAACTGGGCAAGGGATTTCAATGCTCCAGGCATATGGGACAGAGCTTTTTCTAGAGAACTCAATGAAGGCCGGGCGACTAACCGCCCGGCTTGGGGGCATTGAATGAAATGACAAACTCGGTCGGGGCCCTGGAATGGAGGGCGACGACGCCCTTGAGCTGCCTTACGAGCACGCTCACCAGTTGCAGCCCAAGTGACCTGCTCTTCTCGATGCTGAGGCCCTCCGGGAGGCCGACTCCGTCGTCGCTGACTGCAAGCCGAAGTCTGTTGCCGATATCCCGGCGCAGATCGATGCGGATCTCACCGGTTGCGGCTGAGCGGGTCGAGGAAGCAGGGAAGGCATGCTTCAGGGAATTCGAGACGAGCTCATTGATGATCAGAGCGCAGGGGACGAGCGTATCGATATCGAGTGGGACGTCTTCGACGTAAATCCTTGGTGTTATGACTCTATCGCTCACTCCGTACGAGAGGAACAGATTGGATGTGAGGCTTTGAACGTATTCGCGAATGTCGATCTGCGCCAACGACTCCGACTGGTATAGCTTCTCATGGATAAGAGCCATGGAATAGATACGGTTCCGGCTTTCCTTGAACAGCTCCAGGGCCTGCGGATCGTTGATGTAAGGCATCTGGAGATTGAGCATGCTTTGGATGATCCGCAGGTTGTTCTTGACCCGGTGATGTATTTCTTTGAGAAGCACCTCCTTTCCTCTGAGCGATTTTTTGATCTGGTCCTCTGCCTGCTCCATTTTCTGCAAAACGCAGCCGTGCTACTCGGGCCACCTTGACCGGCTACAGTGAGTCCGACCAGGAGCTTCCTTGTCCTCCATATATGGAGTTTTCCGGAAATACGGAGAAAATTCAATATAGCGCTCCCATGGGCTGGAAACCAGGCGAACGGGATGCGCGGGACCGCTTTACGGCCCGGCGCCATGGGGCCTGCGGCTTCAGCATCTCAGCATGGTTGGCGCGGCCGAATATGGGTGATTACTTTACCGTCAGCGCAGGAGCGCGGGATTGATGGATAATGGATCAGGATTGATAGACGGCGGATAGGGATTGGATGGAGGTTGTCCGGGATCGGGAGTCTTCGATCATCGGGACGGATATCGCAATATCGCGGGCAAGCGGCGCCGGGGCGATAACGGGAGGAATGCGGTGAGGAAGATAAAAGACCGGTCGATAGTGGCCGCGGTCGGTATTGTGGCGGGCATGCTGATTCTTACCGGGTGTGCGTCTCTGGAAAGAAGAAGCGCGATGATCAAGCAGGAATTGCTGACCGCCGCGGGATTTGAGATGCAGTTCGCCGATACTCCCGGAGAACTTGCCCGGATACAAGCAATGCCTCAGCGCGAAATCGTACTCCGGCGGTTCGGAGACGAGTTCTATTGGACCTATGCCGATGCGCATCTATGCCATTGCATGTTCGTCGGGAACCAATCCGCATATCTGCGTTTCCGCCATCTTTGGCTGAGCAGGAAAATAGCTGGGATGGACGAGTCGGAAGCGATGACCTGGCACATGTGGGGTCCCTGGAGCCCCTGGGGACCGTGGCGATAATCATCGAACAGCGGCAAGCTTCAACTTATACGCTTGACAATAACGGCGAATAGCCATAATCTCTCGACGCTTCATGTTCAGGCATACGTAGCCGTGGGTCGGATTCCCATGCCTTTTCGCTAACGAGCTTTCGTTCGCGTTCTGTCGTGTTTCGGCAGATCCGCCGCGACCGGAAGCCTTAACCGCACAGAGCATCATGATTAAGGGAGAAAAAGACAATCCACCGATCGGCAAGCCTTCCTTTCGCTCCCTCGTCATCTCTTTTCAAAAGCATTACTGTCAGCTCAAAGCAAGAAGGGACCGTCCATGCAAATAGTCGGTATTATCCCCGCCAGGTACGAGTCCAGCCGTTTTCCCGGAAAGCCCCTGGCCGACATACACGGGAAGCCCATGATCCGGCATGTATACGAGCGGTGCATGCGGGCGGGCATCCTGGACCGGTTGCTCGTTGCAACGGATGACCGGCGCATTCTCGATGCAGTCCGGTCCTTCGGAGGCGACGCCATCCTCACCGCCGACTCCCACCCCAGCGGCACGGACAGGATAGCCGAGGCGTGCAGGATTCTCCACCTCGACAGCGACAGCATCGTCGTGAACATCCAGGGGGACGAACCCCTGCTGCGTCCCGTGATGATTTCCCGCCTGGTGGAGGCCCTCGGAGGACCGGAGGGAGCGAGCCGGCGGCAGGGCGACAGCATGGACTCCGGCCCGGACGGCGGTCCTGCAGGCGGACAGGCAGGCATTCCGGGCGACGGGCCGCCCCGCGGAGCAGACGACTGTCCCATGGCGACGCTTGCGTTCGAGAGCCGCGACGCAAACGAATACCTGGACCCCAATGTGGTCAAGGTAGTAGTGGACCGTGGGGGAAGAGCACTCTATTTTTCGAGGGCCCCCCTGCCCTTCCATCGGGACGGAGCGGGTTCCCCTCCTCGCTTTCTGAAGCACCTGGGCTTCTATGCCTATCGAAATGATTTTCTGCAGCTCTTCACGCGCCTCCCCGAGGGGGAACTGGAGAAGGCCGAAAAGCTGGAGCAGCTCCGTGCGCTCGAGAACGGCTACTCCATCCGGGTGGCGCTGTCGCCTGTGGAGACGCACGGAGTAGATACGCCGGGCGACCTGGAGCGCATCCGCGCCGCCCGGGAGGACTTTCGGTAGGAAAAAGATTGCTATCCTGAAATATATCGTTAAAATTGGATGGTTTCGGCCCCGGTGGGCCGCATGGTTCTCGTCCGCCGTTTTCATTGTAAGTCCAACTACTTACATCGCATCACGCAGAGCGCCGGCGCGGACTGTGGGGCAGAAGGCAGGGCCGGTGACGTTTTATATAAGCGAACGGGCACGCAGGCAGTTTTTGGGTAGGTTTTTCGATTTTTCCCAGATATATTATATAGCTAACATCATCAGGAGAAGAAATGACCCCTTCGTGGAAACGCCCCAGGGCCCTTCTGGTACTCGAAGACGGCGCCGTCTTCCGCGGCTACGCATTCGCCGGTCGAGGAGAGGCTTTGGGTGAAGTCGTGTTCAATACCGGTATGACCGGTTATCAGGAGGTACTGACGGACCCCTCGTACAAGGGGCAGATCGTCACAATGACCTATCCCCTCACGGGCACTTACGGCGTCAACGACGAGGACATGGAGTCACTGGCCATTCACGTGGAAGCATTCATCGTGAAGGAGTACCAGAACTTCCCCAGCAACTGGCGCAGCAAGAAGAGCCTGGCAGACTTCCTGAACGAATACAATAAGATAGGCATCGAAGGCATCGATACGCGCGCGCTGACCAGACGCCTTCGCCTCGAAGGGGCCATGCGCGGCATCATCGCCACGGATACCGACAATGTACCGGAACTCCTGGAAAAGGTGAAAGCATGGCCGGGACTGGTCGATGTGGACATGGTCCGGCACGTGACCTGCGAGACCCCGTTCCTCTGGCGGGACGGGAAGCGGTGCGAACCCAAATGGGACGAGGGGCATTCGGGCTTTCGCGTCGCGGCGTTCGATTTCGGCATCAAGCACAACATCCTGCGAAACCTCGAACGGGCGGGATGCCAGGTCATGGTCTTCCCTGCTCGCGTAACGGCCGAAGAGTTGCTGGCGGCCGGCCCGGACGGCATATTCCTCTCCAACGGTCCCGGAGACCCCTCCGCCCTGCGCTACGAGATAAAGACCGTGCGGGAGTTGCTCGGGAGGCGTCCCATGTTCGGCATATGCCTGGGCCACCAACTCCTGGGGCTGGCCTTGGGCGGTCGCACCTTCAAGCTAAAATTCGGGCACCGGGGCGCCAACCAGCCCGTGAAGGACCTGACCACCGGGAAAGTCGAAATCACGTCCCAGAACCACGGCTTCTGCGTCGATCTGGAATCGCTCGAGGATGTCCCCATCCGCCTGACCCACTTAAACCTCAACGACAATACGCTGGAAGGCATCGAACACCTCGACATTCCCGCCTTCAGCGTCCAGTACCACCCGGAAGCCTCCCCCGGTCCGCACGACGCATCGTACCTCTTTGACCGGTTCATCAAGCTTATGGAAAAAGAATCATCTCGCTCCAGGGGATAAGGAACTCATGCCAAAGCGCACCGACATAAATAAAATTCTGATCATTGGATCGGGGCCGATCATCATAAGCCAGGCCTGCGAATTCGACTACTCGGGAACCCAGGCCTGCAAGGCGCTCCGGGAGGAAGGTTATGAGATCGTCCTCATAAACAGCAACCCGGCCACCATTATGACCGACCCGGAAACGGCCGACCGCACCTACGTGGAACCCATCACTCCCGAAGCCGTGGCCAAAGTGATCCGCAAGGAGCGCCCCGACGTGCTGTTGCCGACCCTGGGGGGACAGACCGCGCTCAATACCGCCGTCAGGGTGGCCGAGATGGGCGTGCTCGACCAGTACGGCGTCGAGATGATCGGCGCGCGGGTGGACGTCATCAAGAAGGCGGAGGACCGGGAACTCTTCCGGGAGGCGATGAAGAACATCGGCCTGCGCGTTCCCGCCAGCGGCATTGCCCGTTCGATGGCGGAAGTGGAATCGATCGCGCAGGTGATCGGCTACCCCATTATCGTGCGTCCGTCCTTTACCCTCGGGGGCACGGGAGGCGGAGTCGCCTACAACCGCGAGGAACTCATGAGGATGGCCCGAAGGGGCCTCGACGCCAGCTTCATCCACACCATCATGCTCGAAGAATCCGTCCTCGGCTGGAAGGAATTCGAACTGGAAGTGATGCGCGACTACATGGACAACGTCGTCATCATCTGTTCCATCGAAAACCTGGACCCCATGGGAGTGCACACCGGAGACTCCATCACGGTGGCGCCCGCGCAGACCCTCACCGATGCCGAATACCAGCGCATGCGCGACGCGGCCATCGACATCCTGCGGGAAATCGGCGTCGAAACCGGGGGCTCCAACGTGCAGTTCGCCGTCAACCCCGCCGACGGCGACATGGTGGTGATCGAGATGAACCCGCGCGTGTCCCGCTCCTCCGCCCTGGCGTCGAAGGCCACCGGATTTCCGATCGCCAAAATTGCCGCCAAGCTCGCCGTCGGGTACTCCCTCGACGAGATCTCGAACGACATCACGCGCGAGACGAGAGCGTCCTTCGAACCGACCATCGACTACTGCGTGGTGAAGATCCCCAGGTTCACTTTCGAAAAATTCCCCAGGACCGAGGACATGCTCACCGTTTCCATGAAGTCGGTGGGCGAGACCATGTCCATCGGGAGGACCTTCAAGGAAGCCCTCCAGAAAGCCATACGGTCGCTGGAAATCAGCCGCTTCGGCTTCGTCGATCCCCCCGCCGGGTCCAACGGCGACTACCTGACTCAACTCAAGAACCGGCTCCGCCGCCCCAACTCGAAACAGCTATTCCTGCTTGCGGAAGCGTTCAAGCTGGGACTTTCGGTGGACGAAATCCACCAACTGACCTGGATCGACCCCTGGTTCCTCCACCATATCGAGGAGATCCTGAGGCTGGAGGACGCCATCCGGGAGGAACCGGGCTTCCTGGACGATCCCGAGAACCTGCGTTTCGCCAAGTCCTGGGGTTTCTCCGACGTCCGACTGGCCGAGATGACGGGAACGGACGAGGAAACCATGCGGCAGAAGCGGCTGCGGCACGGCATACGGCCGGTCTACAAGCTGGTGGATACGTGCGCGGCCGAGTTTGAAGCCTACACTCCCTACTACTACTCCACGTATGAAGTGGAGGACGAGTCGCGCGCTTCCGAACGGCCCAAGGTGGCGATCCTGGGAGGCGGCCCCAACCGGATCGGGCAGGGAATAGAGTTCGATTACTGCTGCGTTCACGCATCCTTCGCCCTGCGCGAGGAAGGCTATGAGTCGATCATGATCAACTCCAATCCCGAAACCGTCTCCACGGACTACGACACTTCGGACAAGCTCTATTTTGAACCGCTCACGCGCGAGGACGTGCTGCACATCATCGAGACGGAAAAACCGATGGGGCTGATCGTCCAGTTCGGCGGGCAGACGCCTCTCAACCTGGCCGTGCCGCTGGAGAAGGCGGGCGCGAAGATCCTCGGGACCCCCCCCGACGCCATCGACCTGGCCGAAGACCGGAAGCGCTTCCAGGCGCTCCTGCGGAAGCTCGACCTCAAGCAGCCCAGGAACGGCACCGCCTTCACGGTCGAGGAAGCCCTTGCCGCGGCCGAATCCATCGGATACCCGGTTGTCGTCCGACCCTCGTACGTGTTGGGCGGCAGGGCCATGGAAATCGTCTACGACAAGGCGAGCCTGGTGGAATTCATGGCCAAAGCGGTGCATGTGTCGCCCGGCCATCCCATCCTCATAGACTATTTCCTGGAGGACGCCATCGAACTGGATGTCGACGCCATCAGCGACGGGCGGATGACCGTGGTGGGCGGCATCATGGAACATATCGAAGCGGCGGGCATCCATTCGGGCGACAGCGCCTGCGTGCTGCCCCCGATCAGCATTTCGCGGGAAATCCAGGAGGAGGTGAAGCGCCAGACCAGACTACTCGCCGCCGAGTTGGGAGTGGTCGGGCTCATGAACATCCAGTTCGCCATCCAGAAGGGCGAGATCTACATCCTGGAAGTCAACCCCAGGGCATCGCGCACCATCCCCTTCGTGAGCAAGGCCATAGGGGTCCCCCTTGCCAAGCTCGCCACTAAGGTTATGATGGGAAGAAGCCTCGAAGAATTGGGATTCACCAGGGAAGTGGAACCGGAACACATCTCGGTCAAGGAAGCGGTGTTCCCGTTTTCGCGCTTTCCGGGGGTGGACGTTCTGCTCGGGCCGGAGATGAAATCGACCGGTGAGGTGATGGGCATAGGGAACAATTTCGGCATCGCTTTCGCCAAGTCGCAGGCGGCTGCCGGGTATGAGTTGCCCACCAGCGGTACGGTATTCGTCAGCGTGCACGATCGTGATAAAATGTCCGTACTTCCCGTGGCGAAGAAATTCGCCGAACTGGGTTTTCGCATTGTCGCCACGACGGGGACCGCGGCTTTTCTGCAAAACCATGGGGTTGCCGCGGACCGGGTCTTGAAGCTGAGCGAGGGACGGCCTCACATCGTGGACTTCATCAAGAACGGGAAGATCCAGTTGGTGATAAACACCAGCCTGGGAAAGGCCACCTTCTCGGATTCTTACGAGATCAGGAGAACGACTCTCATCTACAACGTTCCCTATGCCACGACCATTGCGGGCGCGAAGGCAGTGGCCGACGCGGTGGAGGAACTGCAGAAACGGGATTGGGATGTGAGCACGCTCCAGGAATACCATGAGTCCATCATCCGGGATGAGGCGCCGCGCGACGGCGTCCGAGCCCTCCCGTAAGCTGTTACGGATATTACGCAAATAGTTTGAGTAAGCCACTGCGGGCAGAAACACCATGAAAATACCTTTGATTCAGCCATTTGTACCCAGGCGGCGTGAAGAATGCGGCATCATCGGCGTATTCGGCAACCCGGACGCGGCGAAACTGGCCTATTTCGGACTTTACGCATTGCAGCACCGGGGGCAGGAAAGCGCCGGCATCGCCGTCTCCAACGGCTGCGGAATGCAGGAATACAAGCACATGGGCCTCGTGTGCGAGGTCTTTCAGGAGGACATCCTGAAGGCGCTTACCGGGCACATCGCCGTGGGCCACGTGCGCTATTCCACAACGGGGTCTTCGCTTCTGGCCAACGCGCAACCCTTCGTCGTTTTGCACGGGAGCGAGTACTACGCCACCGCGCACAACGGCAACCTGGTGAACGCCTGGCAATTGCGTAAGAAACTAGAAGAACAGGGGGCCATCTTTCAGTCCACGACGGACACGGAGGTGGTCGTCCACCTGCTGGCCAGGAACTTGAGAAAAGGCTTCGAAGAGGCCCTCATCGACGCGCTGAGCCAGGTGCGGGGGGCTTACTCGATCATCATGACCACCAAGGACCGTCTCATAGGGGCGCGGGACCCGAGAGGGTTTCGCCCCCTCTGCATCGGGGCGGTCGACGATACGTATGTGCTTGCATCCGAGACCTGCGCCCTGGACCTCATCGAGGCCAAGTACATACGTGACGTCGAACCCGGCGAGATCGTAATCATCGACGATAACGGGCTTCACTCCTACCGGCCTTATCCCAAGGTCCGGCCTGCCTACTGCATCTTCGAATTCATCTATTTCGCCCGGCCCGACAGCAATATCTTCGGCCAGAACGTGTACCAGTTCAGAAAGCGGCTGGGGCACATCCTGGCGAGAGAAAACAACATCCAGGGGGACATGGTCATGCCGTTTCCCGATTCGGGAAACTACGCGGCTTTGGGTTTTGCCGAAGCTTCACGTCTTCCCCTGGAGATGGGAATGATTAGAAATCATTATGTGGGGCGGACGTTCATTCAACCCAGCCAGGCCATGCGTGATTTCGGGGTGCGGGTGAAGCTCAATCCCGTGCGCGAGTTGTTCCAGGGGAAGAGCGTCATGCTCATCGAGGATTCCATCATCCGCGGCACCACGACCAGGACGCGTATCCAGGCCGTGCGGGACGCCGGCGCGAGGGAGCTTCACATGCTCGTGAGTTGCCCCCCTCACCGGTATCCCTGCCCTTACGGGATCGATTTCTCCAGTAAGGGGGAGCTTATCGCCGCATCGCACACGGTGGAAGAGATACGCCGGTTCGTAGGGCTCGATTCTCTGAGGTATCTCAGCCTGGAAGGCCTCCTGGAAGGCGCGGGCGTCACCATGCGGGAGCATCCCTTCTGCCTGGCGTGCTTCAACGGCGAATACCCGGTGCGATTCGAGGAAGAAGTGAAGAAGCTCTGCTTCGAATCGCGGTGAAGGTAGTTTACCACGAAAAGCACGAAAGAACACGAAAGTGGATCTTACCCTTTTTCGTGTTCTTTCGTGCTTTTCGTGGTCGATGAATGCGACGCGTCGAAAGGG
>CAYOVG010000229.1:0-11756 GCA_964407285.1 uncultured Syntrophobacteraceae bacterium | reverse complement strand
GACGCGCAGCAAGAGGCCCGGAAGGATTTCATCGTAGACATCGTACCGCTTCGCCTTCGGTCGAAGCGCTTTGATTAGTTTCTCTGTCAGATTGGCTTTCATGATCCGAAAGTGCCCTTCCGTGTATCCCGTATGTACCTCAAGAGGACGAGTCGGGAACGGGGCAAGTCTAGCACGCCTGCCGCTGGAAATGTCTCGATTCTGCCCCGGATTCGTATTGAAGTCCGCTTAACCAAAGAAACGAAAGAAACGGGGCACACTCTCTCCGGCCGTGCTCCCTCAAACAACCGGTAGCAAACTAAGCAAGGTGTTTTCCAGATATTTACAGTTGCTTTGCCAGAGCTTTACCTTGGACAGGTACACTTGCAACACGTGAGCATACTATGGCGCGAGTATGCGCCGCAGCTGAACTAAAGAAAGAGAATATGGAAAAAAGGCCTATACCTGAAGATAACGAACACTGCCAAATACGAGTGCCTGAATTGGCGCAGCCTGACAAGTCTCGTCGTGACGTTGGCCTGCCTCGTGCTCGCAACTACGGGTGTGATGCTGTATGTCTCGCCCCAGGGCCGCGTGGCCAACTGGACCGGGTGGAACATCTTGGGGCTTGGCAAAGAACAGTGGGCTGAGGGGCCGTGGTTGTGGGCGGCATGAGTGCTCTTGGAGCGGGCCTCTTTAGCATGGGCATTCCGAAAGATAGTGTTCTGCAATATGAAACCGCCCTAAAGGCAGACCAGTTCCTCCTGGTTGTTCACGGCTCCGACGAGGAGGTTGCGCGGGCGAAGGGAATTCTCGACGCGACCGATTCGGCACGCACCGAACATTACGCGGCTGCCTAAGGAGTTCCGGACCCATGCTCGCAACCGAAAACAACGCGCGATGGGGAATCCTCCTTGCCGGCGGCGAAGGTACACGCATGCGCCCCCTAATCCGGTCATGGATCGGGGAGAATCGGCCCAAGCAGTACTGCACATTCGTGGGTTCTCGTTCCATGTTCCAGCATACCGTTGCTTGTCGCTTCCGTGCATCCTGGGAACTTGCGGTATTAAGACCACGCTGCATCCGGCGCTATCGGAGGAAGAACACGAGGAGATCGAGCATAGCGTCCGAACCCTGCGAGAGGCCGTCAGCACATCAATCCACCGAACGAAGCAGCGCAGCGGAACCCGAAACCCAAGAGGCACTCTGATGAAAGACAATCCTTTGAGGACATTGGGAATGCTCGGCCAGTCCATCTGGCTAGACTATATCCGGCGTGATTTGATCGCCAGTGGCGAGCTCAGGCGCCTAATCGAGGAGGATGGCCTGCGGGGGATGACCTCGAATCCGTCCATCTTCGAGAAGGCGATTGAGAACAGCCGCGATTACGACGAGGACATGCGGGCCATGGCGCTCAAGGGGAAGGGCACTGCGGCAATCTACGAAACCCTCAGCCAGTGTGACGTACAGCGTGCCGCCGACGAGTTCCGGCCTCTCTACGACAGGACTGACGGCGAAGATGGATATGTCAGCCTGGAAGTCAATCCGCACCTGGCATATGACACCCAGGGCACAATCCAGGAAGCCCGCCGGTTAAGGGTACTGCTGAACCGGCCTAACGTTTTCATCAAGGTTCCCGCCACGGAAGAAGGACTGCCAGCCATCCAACAACTCATCAGCGAAGGAATCAACGTCAACGTGACGCTGCTCTTTGGATTGCCTCGTTACCGGGAAGTGCTGGAAGCCTACATAGCCGGCATCGAAGCGCGCGCGGCCCAGGGAAAGCCCGTGAGGCAGGTGGCCTCGGTGGCCAGCTTTTTTGTAAGCCGCATTGATGCCCTGGTGGATCCGCTGTTGGAAAGAATCATTGCACAAGGCGGCAAGGAGGCAAACCCCGGGAAAAAGCTGCGCGGGCAGGTTGCCATCGCAAGCGCGAAGATGGGCTATCAAATCTACAAAGAGAGTATCGGCAGCGGTCGGTTCAGGAAATTGGCAGATCAGGGCGCTCGTGTCCAGCGGCTCCTCTGGGCCAGCACCGGCACTAAGAACCCAGACTACAGTGACGTGAAATACGTCGAGGCGCTCATCGGACCAGACACAGTCAACACGGTCCCGCTGGAGACCCTTGAAGCCTACCGCGACCACGGAGAACCGAAAGTCCGGCTAGAGCAAGATATCGAGGAAGCCCGCTGGGTGTTAGAGCGACTACCGGAGCTGGGAATTAGCATCGATCATGTGACGCGTCAACTTGAGGACGAGGGAGTCGAGAAATTTAACAAACCGTTCGACAAGATGATGGAGATCTTGGCGCAAAGGTCTCCAAGGCTTCTGAAGAGGGAGTCATGAAAGTAAGTCCTTGTGCGGGAAAGCCGGTCAAAACATTGATTAGACCATCGCACGATCAAAGGGCAAGCAGTTGCTGGGATGGCCGCTTACCCCATCCGGGTACAAAGAAGAAAGGCTTCGCCTGTGGCTAGACAGTTAAGCGAACTCAGGTATGGATTGAAGATTGTCGTGATTAGCAATGAAGCACGGGAGTTGAATTCTCACCGAGTTCGCAAGTTTAAGCTGGAGATCTTTGTGGATTCATTTGTGTCCTCCTGCTTCGTCCACGTCCGCAAGCCCGGCGTGGACATCTTTCAGCTTGCGCTGGACATTGCCCAAGCGCCGGTCCGTCAGGTGGTATATATCGAAAACACCCCGATGTTCGTCCAGACCGCGGAAGAACTGGGAATTCGCAGCATCTGTCACACCAATTACCAGGCCACACGCGCCAAGCTGGCTTCGTTCGGATTGCGGAATGACGATAGGAATCATTCATGAAACCAACTGACCCAAGCATCCTGACCATCAACGGCGGCTCTTCGAGCATCAAATTCGCGCTCTACCAGGTTGGCGAACCGCTGGAGCGAGGGGTTTATGGAAGGGTTGATCGCATCGGCCTGAGCGGGACAAACCTGACGTTCACAGACCCGGGTGGAAGGCCGCAGACCAGTCTTAGTCTCACCACCGCCGATCATAAATCGGCAGTGGATTTCCTGATTGATTGGCTCGAAAAACAAAATGGGTTTGCATCAGTCCGGGCGGTGGGCTATCGCGTCGTTCACGGGATGGAGCACACCGCGCCCGAATTGGTCACTCAGGAATTGCTGGATGAACTTCATCGCATCAGGCCATACGATCCGGAACATCTGCCCCGCGAGTTTGAACTGATCGAGGCGTTTCGCCAGCGTCATCCGAAACTGCCGCAGTTGGCCTGCTTCGACACGGCGTTTCACCGTGACATGCCTCGCGTGGCCAAACTCCTGCCGATTCCGCGGCGTTTCGACGCGAAAGGAGTTCAACGCTACGGCTTCCACGGTTTATCCTACGCCTATCTCATGGAAGAACTCGCGCGCCTGGGTGACCCGGCGGCGACGAAGGGCAGCATCATTCTTGCGCATCTTGGCAACGGAGCCAGCATGGCGGCCGTGCGTGAAGGCAAGAGCATCGACACCAGCATGGGATTCACACCAACGGCCGGATTGGTGATGAGCAGCCGCTCGGGAGATTTTGATCCGGGACTGGTCTCCTACCTGGCGCGCACCGAAAATATGAGCGCAGCACAATTTCAGGAAATGGTGAACAGCGAATCCGGACTGCTTGGAGTCTCCGAGATCAGCTCCGACTTGCGCGACTTGCTCGCGTGCGAATCCAAGGAGGTGCGCGCGGCTGAGGCCGTGGCTTTGTTCTGCTATCAGGCCAAAAAGTGGATCGGCTCCTTCGCTGCCGCGCTCGGTGGATTGGACACGCTCGTTTTTACCGGAGGCATCGGCGAAAATGCGCCGCTCATCCGCGAACGAATCTGTGATGGACTCGGCTTTCTCGGGATCGAAGTGAACAAGGCGCGCAACCGGGAGAATGCGCCACTGATTTCGGAGGACGCCGGCCGAGTCGCCGTGCGTGTTATTCGAACCGACGAGGAACTCATGATCGCAAGGGCAGTTGTCCGCATCCTCGGCCTTGGCAAACAGAAAGACAGGTGAATCATGCAAGCGATAGCAAAAACGCTGAATCCGGAATTATTGCGCAAGCTGGATGCCTATTGGCGCGCGGCCAACTATCTCTCGGTCGGGCAGATTTATCTCTACGACAATCCGCTGCTGAAGAAGCCGCTCGATTTGGCGCACATCAAACCACGCCTGCTCGGCCATTGGGGCACGACGCCGGGGTTAAATTTCATCTACATTCACTTGAATCGCGTCATCAACGAACACGATCTGAACGTGATCTACATCGCCGGTCCAGGCCACGGAGGACCGGGGATCGTCGCCAACACGTATCTGGAGGGGACCTATAGCGAAATCTATCCCGACATCACGCAGGACGAAGAGGGTTTGCGGCGACTCTTCAAGCAGTTTTCCTTCCCCGGCGGTATTCCGAGCCATGTCGCGCCGGAAACGCCAGGTTCGATTCACGAGGGCGGCGAGCTTGGTTACTCATTGGCGCATGCGTTCGGCGCGGCATTCGACAACCCAGATCTGCTTGTCGCGTGTGTCGTCGGCGATGGCGAGGCGGAGACCGGCCCGCTTGCCACGGCGTGGCATTCCAACAAGTTTCTCAATCCCGTCCGCGATGGCGCCGTGTTGCCGATCCTCCACTTGAATGGCTACAAAATCGCCGGCCCCACCATACTGGCGCGCATTCCACATGATGAATTGAAAGCGCTTTTCATCGGCTACGGTTATACGCCGTATTTCGTCGAGGGTGACGATCCGGCTGCGATGCACCAACAGATGGCGGCAACGCTCGACACGGTGGTTGCGGAGATTCGCAGCATCCAAAGCGAGGCCCGTGGTCATGGCTTCAAAGCGCGTCCGAGCTGGCCGATGATCATCTTGCGCTCCCCCAAGGGCTGGACTGGCCCAAAAGAGGTGGACGGCAAACCTGCAGAAGGGACGTTCCGCTCCCACCAGGTTCCGATGGGAGACATGAATCATGCGGGACACGTGAGCATCCTGGAAAACTGGATGCGGAGCTATCGCCCCGATGAGTTGTTCGACGAGGCAGGCAAACTGCATTCCGAGCTCGCCGAACTCGCGCCGAAGGGCGAACGTCGCATGAGTGCTAATCCACATGCGAATGGCGGCCTTTTACTGCAAAACCTGCGGTTGCCGGATTTCCGCGACTATGCAGTGAAGGTGCAGCAACCCGGTGGTGAACTGTATGAAGCAACCCTTGTGCAGGGCGAATTCATCCGCGACGTGATCGAACTCAACCCCAAAAGTTTCCGCGTGTTCAGTCCGGACGAGACAAACTCGAATCGATGGGGTGCGGTTTTCGAAGTGACGAAACGTTGTTCGACGGCGGAAACACTCCCCGGCGACGACCATGTTGCGCCCGATGGCCGTGTGATGGAGGTGCTGAGTGAGCACCAATGCCAAGGCTGGCTCGAAGGCTACCTTCTGACCGGCCGGCATGGCTTTTTCTCTTGCTACGAAGCGTTTATCCACATCATTGATTCGATGTTCAACCAGCACGCCAAGTGGTTGGACGTGGCCGGGAAGATCCCTTGGCGGAGACCCATTGCTTCGCTGAACTACCTCCTTTCGTCGCACGTGTGGCGGCAGGACCACAACGGCTTCAGTCATCAAGACCCGGGGTTCATTGATGTCGTGGCCAAAAAGAAAGCCAAGGTCGTCCGCATCTATTTGCCGCCCGATGCGAATACGCTACTCTCGGTCACGGCTCACTGTCTGCGCAGCCACAATTATGTAAATGTGATCGTGGCCGGCAAGCAACCAACACCGCAGTGGCTTGATATGGATGCCGCCGTCAAACACTGTACCGCCGGCATCGGCATTTGGTCATGGGCCAGCAACGATCAGGGTTCTGAGCCGGATGTCGTCATGGCGTGCTGCGGCGACGTGCCGACGCTTGAGACTCTGGCCGCTGTCGAACTCCTGCGACAGCAGTTCTCCGATTTGCGAATCAGGGTGATCAATGTGGTTGACCTGATGAAACTCCAGCCGCAGAGTGAACACCCGAATGGACTGAGCGACAAGGATTTCGATGTGCTGTTTACAACGGATAAACCGATCATCTTCGCCCATCACGGCTATCCGCCATTGATTCATCAGCTCATGTATCGGCGCGCCAATCATAAGAATCTCCATGTGCGGGGCTTCAAGGAGGAGGGCACGACCACCACGCCCTTCGACATGATGGTGTTGAACGACTTGGATCGGTTTCACCTTTTTGAGGACGTGGTTGACCGTGTTCCGAAACTGAGCGCACACGCCGCCTACGCGAAGCAATTCGTCCGTGACCGGCTTTTCGAACATAAACAATACATAAGCACCCACGGCCAAGACATGCCGGAAATTCGCAACTGGAAATGGAAGCAACTGGAAAAGGACGCTGCCCCATGAATAAGTTCAATCTATTCTGGAGTACTCTGCGGTCGAGCTTCTGGTTTGTGCCTTCGCTGATTGTCGTAGGCAGCATTGTCTTCGCGATATCTTTGATCGAAGCAGACTCCGCCGGGAGCGACCGATGGCTGGTCCGGTGGCCGCGCCTGTTTGGAGCCGGGGCGGAAGGCGCGCGCGGGATGATGTCCACGATTGCCGGTTCGATGATGTCCGTGGTGGGCGTTACGTTCTCCATGATATTGGTGGTGCTGGCGCTGGCTTCGAGCCAATACACCTCGCGCATCCTTCGGAACTTCATGCGCAGCCAAGTCACGCAGGTCGTGCTCGGGATCTTCGCCGGCATTTTCACGTATTGCCTGATCGTGTTGCGCACCATTCGCAGCGGCGAAGAGGGCGCATTTGTTCCAAGCTTGGCGGTGTTCTTCGGCTTCGTGCTGGCGCTCGGCGGTGTGGGCGCCCTCATGTTCTTCATTCATCACATCGCCTCTTCGATCCAGGCCTCCAACATTATCGCTTCCGTCGCCAATGAAACTATCCACGCCATTGAACGGCTTTTCCCGGAACACCTTGGACAAGGGCCTGGCGAAGACGATGATGACTCAACGCCAGATCTTCTGGCCGAGCGGAATTGGCGCGCCGTCCCGACCAAGGAGAGCGGCTATATCCAGAGCGTGGATAACGCGGCGCTCCTGCGCGTGGCGAGGGACAGGAAAACCATCGTGCGGATGGAGCGCGGCATCGGCGAGTTCGTTGTCCGTAATACCGCGTTGGTCTCACTCGCTCTGGGAGACCCGCCGGATCAAGAGACGATTGCCGCCCTGCGGGCAACATTCACCATCAGCCGCCACCGCACGGTGGAACAGGACGCCGCCTTCGGCATTAGGCAGATCGTGGACGTGGCGTTGAAAGCACTCTCCCCCGGCATCAACGACACAACGACGGCCGTGACGTATGTGGATTATCTGACGAAGATTCTGGCAGAGGTAGCGTCTCGGCAAATCCCCTCATCGCGCCGCTTCGAGGAAGGGGAACTGCGAGTGATCGCCAAAGGCCCGAGCTTTGAAAGCTTGCTGGCCGAATCGTTCGACCAAATTCGAGGCTACGCCAAAGGCGATGTCGCCATCCTATCGCGGATGCTCGATGCCCTCCAAACCCTTGCCAGTTTGACGGCCAGCCCACACCGCCGACAGGCGCTTCGCGAACAAGTGCAATGGATCGCCGAACTGACCGAGCGCACGGTCGAGGCTCCCCATGATCGTGCGACGATCGACACGCGGCTGGCGCGCGTGCGCGAAGCGCTCGAAGCCGAGCCCGTGCTGTGCCCCGGGGAGCATGATCGATAGATGATAGATAGAATTACGGAGATACCCGCCATTGATTCATCAGATCACGTATCGGCGCGCCAATCATAGGAATCTCCATGTGCGTGGCTTCAAGGAGGAGGGCACGACCACCACGCCCTTCGACATGATGGTGTTGAACGACTTGGATCGGTTTCACCTTTTTGAGGACGTGGTTGACCGTGTCCCGAAACTGAGCGCACACGCCGCATACGCGAAGCAATTCGTCCGCGACCAGCTTTTCGAACACAAACAATACATAAACACCCACGGCCAAGACATGCCGGAAATCCGCAACTGGAAATGGAAACTGGCCCTTGAATAAGTTCAAGCAACTCTGGAGCAATCTGCGGTCGAGCTTCTGGTTCGCGCCTTACCGCAGCTTCACCATGAATAATCGCTATTATACGTCTAAAACTAATAGGTTGGCGGGCTTCCAAGAAGTTTTCGCGGAATGGATAGGCTTTAACCAACATTGCCCTAAAGGGTCCGCAAAATGCCAATTCAACGCAATAGGGAGAACGATGGAAAGGTGCTTTCCGTTCACGTCAATGAAGTCCGCGGCCGCTTTGAGTGACGAAAAACCGCTTGAAAAGGCAGCCTTGTTAAGCGACTTTATTAAGCGATTATTGAGTTTTTGGCATGACAGAATCACAAAACAGGAGATGGAAAATGACACATACACGGAATTCGCTCACCACCGAATCACTGGTCGAGTTGGCATTAGTTCATCAGCCGCCGTGCCTCTCGCTTTACCAGCCGACCCATCGGCGCCATCCCGAGAATCAGCAGGATCCGATCCGGTTCGCAAATCTTGTAAAGAAGCTCGAGACATCGCTCCAGCAACAGTATCCGAATGCCGAGGTCCGGCTTCTCTTGAAGCCGTTTGAAGCCCTCGCCCAAGATCGCGACTTCTGGAACCACACCCTGGACGGCTTGGCCGTACTGAGCAGCGCGAACTTGTTTCGAGTGTTTCAGATTCAGCGGCCGGTCGCCGAACTGGCCGTCGTGGCCGACGGCTTTCACACCAAGCCCTTGCGGCGCTTTCTCCATTCGGTCGGTCGCTATCAGGTTCTGGGGTTGAGCCTCCAGAAGATTCAGATCTTCGAGGGAAACCGCGACGCGCTCGACGAGATCGATCTGGCGCCTGGCGTCCCGCGGACGATGACCGAGGCGCTGGGCGATGAACTGACCGACGCGCATTCGACTGTCGCCTCCTATGGCGGCGCCGGCGCCTCCAGCATGCCCATGCACCACGGCCACGGCGGGAAGAAGGACGAGGTGGAGATTGACATGGAGCGGTTTTGCCGAGCCGCCGACCGGGCGGTGCTGGAGTACCATTCCCGGCCGTCAGAACTGCCGTTGATTCTGGCGGCCCTGCCGGAGCATCACCATATTTTCCGCCAAGTCAGCCACAACCCCTTTCTGATGGAGGAGAAACTCACGATCAATCCCGTTACTCTGCCCATTGATGAACTTCGCAAACGCGCGTGGCAAATAGTCGAGCCACGGTATCAAACGCAACTGGCGATACTGCTCGACGAGTTCGCCGTGGCGAAGTCCAAAGGGCTTGGCAGTGACGACCTGGCGGAGATTGCCCAGGCGGCGGCCACTGGACGGGTCGCCACGCTGCTGGTCGAGTCCGACCGCCAGATCGCCGGCAAGCTCGATGGCACGACGGGTCAGGTCGAAACTGCGGATTTGAGCCACCCGCAAGTTGATGATCTACTCGATGATCTGGGCGAGTTGGCCGGGAAGCTAGGCGGACGAGTCCTGGTGATTCCGGCCGAGCAGATGCCCGGACAGACGGGACTGGCCGCTATTTACCGTTATTGAACCAATCACATTCACGGAAGGAGAATACCATGCATATCCAAATCAACACCGATCATAATATTGAAGGTCGCGAAGCGCTGGCCGATCAGTTCCGTGGCGTAGTGGAGAGCGCCCTGAGCCGATTCAGCGAACAGATCACGCGAGTAGAGGTCCATGTGAGCGATGAGAACAGCGACAAGAAGGGCGGCCATGACAAAATGCGTTGCATGATGGAAGCCCGAATCGAAGGTCGCCAGCCTATCGCGGTCACGCACCATGCATCTACCTTGGACGAAGCCATCGAAGGCGCTGCAGGTAAGTTGACAAGATTGATCGAGCATACCCTTGGGCGGCAGGGCGAGCAACAGAGCCACAGGACCGACCCTGACCCGTCCCCGCCTGAACCGGAAATCGAGGAGGAGCCATGAGCGACTCCACGGTGAGTCTACGCCGAAAGATCGGCGCCGTCGGGGCGCTCCAATCCGGCGCCCGCACGATGAAGGCCGTGGCCGCACGTCTCGAGATCGGCGGGCACATCGAGAAATCGATAGGCAAGCACCGATGGAAAAAACGCGATCTACCAGTGCTAAAGGAGAGTGTTCCCTTGCAGCGAACTGCATACCACTGCTATAAACTGGTTCTGCAGGCAGTATTGCTCGGTGCTGTGTACAGCGTGCTGACCTCGACGGTCATGGCGCAGGAACCGGTCGGCAAAGCCAGCGAACCGCAGAAACTGACCACCCCCGCCAAAGAAGAACTCTCCCCGGCTCCCTCGAAGGTGGATGTGAATCCCGTCGCGCGCGATGAAGAGATCCTCAAGCGACTCCAGAGTGTCTTGGATGCTACCGACTGGTTCACCGACCCGCAAGTCCGGGTCGAGGAAGGAGTCGTCTTTCTTAACGGTCGGGCGGAGTCCGAAGATCTCAAGAAATGGGCCGGTGACCTGGCGCGCAACACCCAGGATGTTATCGCCGTGGTCAACAGGATGGAGGCACTCGATCCGCCCGTATGGGATTTCCGTCCGGCGTCGAGCGGACTGTTGATATTATGGCGTGACTTCATCTACTCACTTCCCCTTATCGTGTTTGGGCTGCTCATCCTGGCTCTGTCGATCGGTGCCGGCATACTGGCAACAAAAGGGGCCAGGCTGTTCCTTGGCCGACGGATTCGGACAAAACTCCTGCAAAATGTGCTCGCTCGCGGGGTGGGCGGGCTCGTTGTCATCTGCGGCGGCTATCTCATTCTGAGAGTCTCCGGCCTGACTCAACTGGCAATGACGGTGGTCGGCGGCACCGGTCTGATCGGTCTAATCGTTGGTATTGCATTCCGGGAAATCACCGAGAACTTCTTGGCCAGCATCTTCCTCAGTATGCAGCGGCCGTTCGAGACCGGCGACCTGGTCGAGGTGTCCGGCGTGACCGGATACGTGCAGCAATTGAACATGCGCACGACGATCTTGATGACTCTCGACGGGAACCTCGTGCAGATCCCAAACGCCGGCGTTTACAAGAGCAACCTCCGCAACTTTACGACCACGCCCAACCGGCGGGAGGACTTTGTCGTCGGCATCGGCTACGACGATGCAATCAGCGAGGCCCAAGAGATTGCACGGAAAGTGCTGGCGGACCACCCGGCCGTTCTCAACGATCCCGAACCTTCGGTGCTGGTGGACAGATTGGGAAGGGCTACAGTCGACCTGCGCGTCTACTTTTGGCTCAATGGCCGTACACACAGTTGGTTGAAGGTGCGGTCTTCGGTGATCCGGCTGTTGAAACGCGCCTTTCAGGAACATGGCATCTCGATGCCGGACGAGGCCAGAGAGGTTGTATTCCCTCAAGGCGTCCCCGTCACCGTGCTCGAGGGGAAACCGGCAGATGCCCGTGATGCCAGGCCGGGAAAGCGGCTCCCCGCTGAATCGCGGCACGAAGAAGTCGATGCGGTGTCCACGAAAGCGGAAGTCGGCTTATACAGCGAAGCCGTCGTCATCGAGGAACAAGCACGGCAGGCACAACCATTGAAGGACGGGGAGAATCTCTTGCCAGCTGCTCCCGGCACTCCTACCTCTTAGCAACAGACGAAAGAGGCAATACCATAACGGAGGAGTAACGGAGAATGATAACGAAGTTACATTATTGGTGGCAAGGCGAACAACAGAGCCATGTCAAAACTCTTTTAAAATGTCACATGCTTTGACTCGTTAGAAATGTCACAT
>CAYOVG010000228.1:0-11758 GCA_964407285.1 uncultured Syntrophobacteraceae bacterium | reverse complement strand
TTTTTCGTGTTCTTTCGTGCTTTTCGTGGTCGATGAATGCGACGCGTCGAAAGGGAAAGGACTGCGAACGATTTGGCGGCTGAGAATGACAGACCGGACGACTGGCGGGAGATGGTGCGGACGGCCGCGGAAGTGCTGGCAATCGAAGCCGAAGGGCTCGCGCACCTCGTGAAGAACCTGGACCGGTCTTTTGCCCTGGCCGTCGAGCGCATTTTCGAGGCGAAAGGCCGCGTCATCGTGACCGGAATCGGCAAGTCCGGTTTGGTGGGGCGCAAAATCGTGGCCACTCTGAGCAGCATGGGCACCCCCTCGTTTTTCCTCCATCCGGTGGAAGCGCTCCATGGGGACCTCGGAATGGCGCGCGGGGAGGATGTCGTGCTGGCCCTTTCAAACAGCGGGGAAACCCGGGAGTTGAACGCCATCCTTCCGAGCCTCCGGAGCATGGTGGCATGCATCATAGCGTTCACTGGAGATGCAGGCTCGACCCTTGCCCGTTTCAGCGATATCGTGATCTACACCGGGGTCCCACGAGAGGCTTGTCCCCTGGGGCTGGCTCCGACCGCCAGTTCGACCGCCATGCTCGCCATGGGAGACGCCATAGCCGTGGCCCTGGTCAAGAAAAGAAACTTCCGGGCTTGCGACTTCCGGCGCAACCATCCGGGCGGGCGTCTCGGAGAACGGTTGCAGGTCCCCATATGCGAGGTGATGCTGACGGAAGACGACATCCCGAGGTCGCGGGAGAGCACCTCCGTTCGGGAAGCGATCGAGGAAATGCAGCGCAAGGGGCTGGGAGCTACCCTGGTTGTCGGCCCCGACGACCGTCTGCTCGGCATATTCACGGACGGCGACCTGCGGCGCGCCGTCAGAAAGTTCGGCGACCTGAGCGACGTCCGTTTGCACGAAGTCATGACGCCCACTCCACGCACCATATCGGCGGCCGGTTTTGTCGCCGACGCCCTGGAAGCGATGGAACGCCATCTCATAACGGTCCTGCCCGTCACGGACAACGCCGGCCGTCCGGTGGGAATCCTCCATCTGCACGATCTGCTCGGAAAGGGCAACATAAAATTCACTCGCTGACACATTCGGACAGGTGACGGTCCTTGAGTTCGCATCCTCCGGACAAACACGAACGGGATTCGGAGAGTTCATGTACAGCCAGCTCATCTACTTCATCATAGCACTGCTGCTGTTCACCATCCAGCAACCGGGAAGCGAGCCCTACCACAGTCCGCTGTTTACGTTCCTTGTGGGAACGGGCATGTTCGCCGCCTTCGTCTTCGTGTGCAGGACGGCATTCCTCAAGCTGCTTCGCGCGGCCGAGGAATACCCCGCCATTCAGGGGGCCGTATCGCTCCGCTACCACCAGGTCCAGGGGCGGCTCTCCATCCTGGCCCTGGTGATCCTGGCCGGCTATGTGTACGGTCTCAACATCAAGTATTACTTGAAGTTCGTGCCGGGTTTCGAAACATATCTGACCTCCACGGGCTTCATCGGCATAATGCTGTATCTGCTGCTGCTCATGGTGGTGTGGTATTGGAGCTACCCCGTCTACCGGCGACTGCACGGGAGCGCCATGACACGGTGGAGCTTCCTGCGGAGCCACATCGGGTTCCAACTGGCTCTGCTCGTTCCTTGGCTGTTCATCTCCCTCGTATCGGATATCCTGCAGTTTTTTCCCCTGCCCGTTTTCTTCTCGAGCGAACTCGGCCAGGCTTTCACCTCCGGAGTGATTCTCATCTTCTTTCTTCTCCTGGCTCCCTGGCTCGTGGTGCGGCTGTGGAGGTGCGAGCCGCTCCCCCCGATTCCCGCACGGATCGAACTGGAGGAGTTTTGCAGAACGCACCATTTCAAGGTGGGGGATTTCATGCTGTGGCCTCTGCTTGGAGGCGAGATGCTCACCGCGGGGGTAATGGGACTCCTTCCCCGAATCCGGTACATCCTCCTGACACGCGGCATCATAAATCTTCTGAGCATCGATGAGTTGAAAGCGGTCGTGGCGCACGAAATGGGCCATGTGCGCCGGTACCACCTGCTCTTCTACATGCTGTTCTTCCTGGCCTATTCCGTGATGGTTTATTCGATCCAAGACACGCTGCTTCTCTTTCTGTTCCGCCAGAGCCCCCTTTTGCAGTGGGCCATGTCTCCGACGACATTTCATTTGACGATCTTTTCGCTGATATACACGCTTCCCATACTGATTCTCATGGTGGTCTATTTTCGTTTCGTCTTCGGATTTTTCATGAGAAACAGCGAGCGGCAGGCGGACCTCTTCGCTCTGCGGCTCATAGGGCACCCGTTCACGCTGGTCTCCTCGCTGGAGAAGATCGCCTTCCACAGCGGGCACATCGAGGACCTTCCGAGCTGGCATCATTTCAGCATCAGCGAACGTATCCGGTTCCTGAAGCAGTGCTACGAGGACCCGTCTCTCATCCGTCGCCACGACTGGAAACTCTACGGCTCCGCGGTGGCGTTATTCACGGCCATAGCTATTTTCAGCACCATGGGGTTTTATTTCCAGCAATCCTCCACCGTGCACGCATGGCGGACGGAACTCCAGTTGAGCATCCTGGAGCAGGAATTACGCCTGGAACCGGACGACCCGGAACTCCGTGCCGCCTACGGTGGGCTGCTACTGGAGAAGCAGCGCTATGCAGAGGCGGAAATAATCATGCGCAAGGCGTTGGAAACGGCGCCCGACAATCCGGGGATTTTGAACAACCTCGCATGGCTCTACGCCACTTCGCCGCCGCCCCAGTTCGACGCGCGTGCTGCTCTTGATCTGGCGTCCAGGGCGGCGGCGCTCAAACCCGACTCCCCCCAGATATTGGACACTCTGGCGGAGGCGTACTTCGTCAACGGTCGATTCGGGGAAGCCCTGGAGACGATCGACAGGGCTATCGCGCTGAAACCTGAGAGGATGGCGTATTTTCTGGAGCAGAAGAAAAAATTCGAGGACTCTCTGAAGAACGTCGATCAGAGATCAGATCTGAATGGAGACAATGCGATAGATGCGTATGCCCGCCGGAGTATAGACGGTCACCTCATCTCCTTCCCCGTGCCCCATTAGATTGCTTCCAACGGGAGAGTTCACCGAGAGTTTTCCGTTTCCAACGTCCGACTCGTAGGGACCGACCAGTTCGAATTGCTGCCTCTCCCCGCTGTCGATGTTCTGAATGGTGATGACCGTTCCAAACCCTACTTGACGGCGATGGAACTTCCGGCCCGCGAATACCTCGCACCGGGCTATTCTCTCCTCCAGTTCGGTGATTTTCTTCTGTAGCACCGCCTGGCGCTCCCGCGCCAGGAGATACTGCTGATTGTCGAGCTTGACTCCGAAACTCCGCGCATCCTGAAGCTCCTCCACCACCTGGGGACGCACGACCCGTCGCAGGTACACCAGTTCTTTCTTAAGATTGCGAAAGCCCAGTCGGGTTATCGGGACTTTTTCCATAACTCACCCTGATTCGTCTATGTGAAGAAATCCGACGGGATTTCACCTCGAGCCTGTTTCGCTCTGAGTACCGATACTCCGATAATCGTCTTTCCGTCCTGAATATCGCCGTTCAGAATAAGATCGAACACCTTGTCGATTTCGACGATCTCCACCTTTGCGATCTCATCGACATCCAGTTCCTCCGGACGATAGGTCAGGCCTCCGGAGGCGTATATCTCTATAGCCTCATTGGAATAGCCTATGCCGGGGAAATAGCGGCAAAGAGACACGAGTTTTCCTCCCCGGTACCCCGTTTCCTCGTGAAGCTCCCTGAGCGCGCATGTTTCGAGCGCCTCCCCCGGGTCCGCCTTACCGGCCGGAATTTCCAACGTTTCGCGGCCGACCGCATAGCGCCACTGCCGGACCATGATGATATGCCCGGCATCCGGAAATGCTACTATGGCCGCGGCTTCGGGATGATCGATTTTTATCCTTTCGGTTACCCTTCCCGTGCGCAACCGCACCTCGTCCAGGTTCGCACTGAAATGATTCGCTGAAATCGTAGCAAGCGTCCTGATTTTTTCTTCCATACCGGTCTGGTCGTCTCCTCGAATCGTCATCGATGGAAAGATAAAAGACTCCATGCATCTTCAGTTCGGAGTTCAGCCGTTTTGCACTCCGGTTCACTCATTGCGAAACCGTCTTTGCCGGCCGGCGCGGCCGCGCCTATTCTACCTGCTCTTCCACCTGGGCGGCGCCTTCATCGGGTTCGGGCGGCGCGTAGACCACGTCCGGAGGCGGACCGGGGGCGGGAGTGGGTAAGACCTGGTTATTGGTCACTTGCTCCTGCCTCACGGGCGCGGGCATGGGGATCGGCTCGTTTCCAGCCATCCCGGCCCCGGCGGGAACCGCGGGTAGCGTCTGATTGCCCGCAACTCCCGGCGCCATGCCTGGAGCCGGTTGCGGAATCACGCCCTCGTTACCGTTCGGGTTGAGCGGCGGGGTCCCTCCCCTCCCCGGAGGAGGAGGAGAGCCGGTATGAGAGCCCGGAGGAATGGGCGCGGATTGGTTCGGAACAGGCGTTGGGGGAACGGGAACGGGAGCCGCAACCGGAGCGGTGGGCATTGCCTGGACCGGAGGCGATATCTTGTTCTTTGCAAAAAGAGCGATGTCCTGCTTTTCGCCGTCTTTTTCCAGTGTGACGCTCCTGCTCTCGATCTTCGTTACACGGTATTCTCCCACGGAGTCGCCTTCGCGGACCCTTACATACGGCGAAGTCTCCTCACCCTTCCGGCCGGCTCCGCCCGGCGGCTGAGATTTCATCCGCAGGAGAGCGATCTTCTGGTCTCCGTAAATAAAGACCCCATCCAGTTGAACGGAAAGCGGCCCGCTCCTGGACTCCCTTTGCTCGGGCGCCGCAACGCCGGCGACCCCCGGCCTTCTATCCGGCGAGAACAAATTCTTCTCCACCATCGGGGGCTCCTCGGAGTGCGCCGATGAAACCGTAATCAGCACGAGCATCAGCACAGCCGGGAGCAGCATGGATAATCTCTTTTTCATGTCGATGACTCCTCATGGAAACAGGTTGCGCGCTCCGGCGCGGCGCTCATTTGTTTCGCCACTCGGGTTTCCTTTTCTCCAGGAAAGCGCCGATGCCTTCCCGCGCATCCTCAGCAAGGCAGTTCCGCACCATGACTTCCCTTGCGTAACCGTAAGCCGCATTCTCTTCCATATCCACATGCTCGTAGAACGCCCGTTTCCCGAGCGAGAGAGCAAAAAAGCTGTGGCGGGCGATTTCGAGCGCCCAGTCATTCGTCTCCTCGATCAGCCGGTCGGGAGGGACCACACGGTTCACCAGTCCATAATTCTCCGCGTCCTGAGCCGATATAAAGCGTCCCGTCACCAGCATATCCATGGCGCGGCGCCTTCCCACGACACGAACCAGGGGAACCATCGGGGTAGCACAGAAAAGGCCCACCTTGATACCGGACGTGGCGAACCGCGCCCCCGATTCGGCGATGGCCAGATCGCAGGCCGCCACCATCTGGCAACCGGCGGCCGTGGCCACACCGTGCACCCGGGCGATAACGGGCTGCGGTATCTCGTGCAACCGCAGCATCATCCGGTTGCACGTGTCGAATACCTTGCGAAAGAAATGGACATCGTTGCCGTCCGCCCCCATTTCTCTCAGGTCGTGGCCGGCGCTGAACACGGGTCCGTTCCCGCTGATGATCACCACGCCGATTTCCGGGTCCGCCGCAACCTGGTCCAATCTGTCCAGCATGCTTTCCATCAGTTCCAGGGACAGAGCGTTGCGCTTCTCGGGACGATTCATGGTGAGCCGGCCGATCCCGTCTCCTTTCTCGAACAGCACAGGTTCCATACTCGCTCCTTTCAAAGAAAGATGCCGGACACTGGACGATCGGCTCCGGACAAAACCGGCGCCTTCCAGTATCTTGCTGCAACATGGTTCCAACATGCCGGCAAATGGACGCCCAATGCGGAAGGAGAGCCATCTCGATCCGGCATCCGGCATCACGCCGCCGGCGTCCGTTCCACTATTCCACGCACGGATTTTCCAGCCAGAACAGGAGAGCGCATTTGATTTCCCGCACCTGCTCGGGGTCCGTGACTTTCTCGCCGTGTCGCGTCTTGATGTAGAAAACATCGGCCACCTGGTCCACCTTAGTGGTTATTTTGGCCGTGAATATGCGGACCTTCAGATCTATGAGCGTCCTGGCTATCGTGTAAAGGAGCCCGGTCCGGTCGGTCGTGTACACTTCCAGGATGGTGTACACGGCTGAAGCTTCGTTGTTGACGACAACCCGGCTGGGAACCGCGCGAATGGGGACCTGCCTCTCGCGCTGGTCGGCCGCACGGGCTGCAATGCGGAAATCCAGGGCCAGTTTACCCTGGTGGAGCCGGATCAAATCACTCTTTATCGCTTCCCAGTCGGGTTCCGCCTCCGGCTGCCTGCACTGAAAGATAAGCAATGCGGCCCCATTTTGCTTGGTAAAGACCTGGGCGCTCACGATATTCATATCATGGAGGGTGAGGATGCCGGCGGCCTGCGACAGGAGCGAGGTCTCATCCCAGCTCATGATAGTAATTTCCGTTCCGCCTTCAACCGTCGAGACCTTTGAAACGAAGGGTTCGCCGGAATGGCTGAGTTCCCATTCCATCCGCAGGTGCAACGCGATGGTGGACGGCGATGTGGAAAGCAGATAGCGGGGGTCCAGTTCCGAGAAGTGAGTCTCCAGGTCCGCGTCGGTCGCTATATCCGTCAACTCCTGGGCTACCAGGTTCCTGATATGCGCCACCCGTTCCGCGATAGCCTGACGGCTGGGCTCCCCCTTTTCCATCAGGTCCTTGATCTTTTCGTACAGATGAAGGACCGGCGTCTCCCGCCACTTCTCCAACGCCTTGGGTCCGGTCGCCGCAAGGTATGCAAAGCTCAGGAGCACCAGCAGATCGAGCCGCTCCGGAGTCTCAACGGCGCCGGCACAGCGCGAAAGCATTTCCTCATCCGCAAGGTCGCGCATGGAAGCGCTGTCGTTCAGGAGCAGATGCTGCGCCACCAGGAACCGGACGGTATCCGTCTCTTCGAGCGACAATCCGAGGCGCCCTGCGATGGCCGGAATCATCTCGCTGCCCCGAAGAGGGTGCTCTCTCCCGGCGCTCTTGCCGATGTCATGAAGCAAACCCGCCAGCAGCAAGGGGATGGGAGCGTCCAGTTCCGCGGCTATCCGGGTGAGTTCGGGTTCAGATTGAGCGTAATCGCCGTTCATGAGACGCTTCAACTCCGAGACGGTCCTCAGGTGGTGCTCGTGCACCGGATAGATGTGAAACGCATCGTGCTGCACCATATTGTGAACCGACGCCAGTTCGGGGATGAGGGACGTCATATACCCCTTGTCATAGAAAAGCCTCACCATGGGAATCTCCGACGTATCGGCGAGAAGCAAGGCCCTGAATTCGTCCCGCACCACCGGGTCCCCCGCGGCCGTTTCCAGCCGGTTTCGGTGGTGTTCGATCCACTGACGGGTGGTGTTGGAAAAGCCGAGCCGGTTTTTTGCGGCGAGGGCGAAAAGGCGAGTCAGACGACCCGCCGTGGCCGGATAACGGTCCGGTTGCAGGACGATCTTCCCGGCCCGTTCCAGCAGGCCGCTTTCGATCTCCCGCGAGGAAGCGCTCTGTTCTTCCTCATAACGACGCCCTTCGTGCAACTTGTCCCGGAATTCTCTCAGTATGCACCGCATTCCATGGAAAAGCTGCTGCACATGCCGCATGAACACCTCCACGGGCAGGAACCCCGCCGGAGCGGTATAGCCGAGCTTATCGGCTATCAGTTCCTGGTCGTCGAAGCGCATCCTGGTGGCCTCGCCACCTTTAATATTATACAACATGTTCAAAAGATGGACATAGGTCTTCTCCGCCTTCTGGAGGAAATCGACATCCTGGCGAACGAGGTAGCCCCGGAATATGGCATCTTCGATGTTTCGGATATTGTTGGCGACCCTGCAGGCGGCGCGGATGGTGATAATGTCGGCCAGGCCTCCCGGTGTTTCGACGAGGTCGGGTTCAAGCCAGTTTTCGGGATCGTCGAGGAGGAGCCGGCGTTTCTCGCAGGCATCGAACAGTCTCTTCAGGAATTCGTCCTGTTTGCCCTCCATGAAGCCGTCGAGCGCCTTGTCGAACTGGTCCATCAAGGGACGGCTCCCCGAAATATAGCGGGCTTCGAGCAAATGCAGAAAGAATGGAAAATCTCTCCTTGCCTGATCCAGCAGCGAGTCCACGGTAGCCCTTCGCATATCGACATTCCAGCCCGCTTCGGCCAGCGGTTGTTCCATCTCATCCAGCCAGCTTTCCTGCCAGGGGGAGGAATCGGATTTCAGAAACAGAATCGGGAGTGTCTGGTTGGGTCCGATGAGTCCGCGTCCGAAGGCGCCCAGCGCCACGACGGTGCCGCTGGAGCGCTGATCTTCCGCTTCCGGCCCGATGCGATTGACCATACGGTTGTAGAGGGAGATGACCGCGATCTCGAGTAGACTGGTATGGCGCCCCAGCGACTCCTCACTGCGGTCTTCAAGGATCTGCTCCCTCTGCCTCTTAAGAGATTCCGAGATATTCTGCATTGTGCTGTTACCCCTTTTCTTCTTGATGTCGATTCAATGAGCATGCCCTACTATAAATCATATTGGCCGCAGATGAAAACATGTAAAGCGATGATTACCTTGCTTTCGCCCGCGCTTCCGGATGTTTCGGCAAGAAAGGAACAAAATTGAACCAAAAACATGACAAAACCCGAATGCATGATTATTTTATCACCCGAGTGGTTCCTAAAATGTTTGGCTTGTGATTCAACAATAAAATCTATATTTATCTTTATACGTATCATCAGAGTGTAGCCGACCCTCAGCTTCGTGCGCCGGACTCCGCGTGTGAAGGCGTACCGGTACGACGGGCAAGGCGCGACGGGCGAAGGGACGGCAATGGCGAAAGTTCAATTTCCAGTCCGTGGAGGAGAGAATTCCGGGAAGGTAGCGAATCCGGTTTGTTTTGACTCTATCTAGGAACCAACGACCAACTCAAGGGAATGGCGGGAGATCATGGCGGTCCAATTCAAGGATTATTACGAGACTCTGGGGGTGGCCCGTACGGCGACGCAGGAAGAAATCCAGCGCGCTTATAGGAAGCTTGCTAGAAAATTCCATCCGGACGTCAACAAAGACCCGGGAGCGGAAAACAAATTCAAGGAAATCAACGAGGCTTATGAAGTCCTTAAGGACCCCGAGAAACGTTCAAAATACGACCAGCTTGGGCCGAACTGGCAGGCGGGCCAGGATTTCAGGCCTCCCCCGGGATGGGAGAATTTCGACTTCGGACGGACGGGAGGCGGGCCCGGCGGCGGGACCGAATTCCACTGGTCGGGGGGAAGCGGCGATTTCAGCGACTTCTTCGAGATGTTGTTCGGAAACCGGGGGTTCGGGGGCGGCGGCTTCACAACCGGCCAGGGAACCAGGGGGAAGCGGCGCGCGGTCAGACCCATGGCGGGAGCCGACCGGGAAGCCCTGATTCGCATCCCTCTCGAGGATGCCTATGAAGGCGGTCCCCGAACCATAACGCTCCAGACCCAGACGATGAACCCCGACGGCAGGATTTCGGTCGAGGACAAGACCTACGAGGTCAAGATCCCCAAGGGAATTCTCAGCGGGCAGCGAATTCGGCTCGCGGGTCAGGGGGAACCGGGGGTCGCCGGAGGTCCGCAGGGCGATTTGTACCTGAAGGTGGAGATCGAGCATCATCCGAACTATCGCATCGAAGGCCGGGATATCTACATGACCCTGCCGGTTTCCCCCTGGGAAGCCGTGCTGGGGGCTGAGATCGACGTCTCGACGCCGGGGGGGCACGTGACCCTGAAGGTGCCCAAGGGCACCCAGAGCGGTCAGAAGCTTCGGATGCGCGGAAGAGGAATGCCCAATCCGAGAGGAGATGCCGGAGACTTGTTCGCGGTGATTTCCATAGTGGTGCCCAGATCGCCTTCCCGAAAGGAAGTGGAGCTTTTCGAGCAGCTCAAGAGCGTGTCCGGATTCGATCCGCGCGCGTAGATACACAATCAAAGGAGGGAAATCCACATGATGGATCTCAACAAGTTAACCATAAAATCTCAGGAGGCCGTTCAGGCGGCCCAAACCAAAGCCGTGCGCTACGGCCACATGGAAGTGGATGGAGAGCATCTGCTTCTGGCTCTGATGGAACAGCCGGAAGGGGTTGTCCCGCAGTTGTTCAAGCGGATGGAAGTACCGGTGGATGCGCTCCGCAAACGGCTCGAAGAGGAAATGGAGAAAAGACCGCGTGTCAGCGGACCGGGCGTGGAACCCGGAAAGGTCTATATCACGCAACGGATGAACAGGCTCCTGGTGAAGGCCCAGGAGGAGGCGGGGCGTCTCAAGGATGAATACGTCTCGGTCGAGCACCTGCTGCTGGCGCTGATGGATGAAGGCGCTTCGACGGCGGCGGGCAGGATACTTCAGGAATTCAGGATCACGAAGGACGCTCTTCTGAAGGCGCTTACGGCCGTGCGGGGCCACCAGCGCGTGACCAGCGCCAGTCCCGAATCGACCTACGAAGCGTTGCAGAAGTACGGCCGCGACCTGGTCCAGGAGGCCCGCTCGGGGAGACTCGATCCGGTCATCGGGCGCGATTCCGAAATACGCCGGGTCATCCGCATCCTCAGCCGCAAGACCAAGAACAACCCGGTGCTCATCGGAGAGCCGGGCGTCGGCAAGACGGCCATCGTGGAAGGGCTCGCCCACCGCGTGGTGCGCGGCGACGTACCGGAAGGGCTCAAGGAAAGGACCATCTACGCCCTGGATATGGGAGCGCTGGTCGCCGGGGCGAAGTTCCGGGGCGAATTCGAGGAGCGGCTCAAGGCGGTGCTCCAGGAAATCAAGGAATCCGAAGGACGGATCATCCTTTTCATCGACGAACTGCACACGATCGTGGGAGCGGGGAAAGCCGAAGGGTCGATGGACGCCGGCAATATGCTCAAACCCATGCTGGCGCGTGGAGAACTGCACTGCATCGGCGCCACCACCCTCGACGAGTACCGCAAGTACATCGAAAAGGACGCCGCGTTGGAGCGCCGGTTCCAGCCGGTGTTGGTGGAGCAGCCGAACGTCGAGGATACGATCTCGATCCTTCGCGGGCTCAAGGAGCGCTTCGAGGTCCACCATGGAGTGAGAATACAGGACAGCGCCCTGGTGGCTTCGGCGGTCCTCTCCAACCGCTACATCACGGACCGGTTTCTGCCGGACAAGGCAATCGACCTCGTGGACGAAGCCTGTGCGATGATAAGAACGGAAATCGACTCCATGCCCACGGACCTGGATGAGGCGACCCGGAGGGTTATGCAGCTGGAGATCGAGGAAGCCGCTCTGAAGAAGGAGAAGGACAAGGCGAGCCGTGAGCGGCTGACGACGCTCCAGAAGGAACTCGCCGACCTCAGGGAAAGGACCGCCGGTCTGCGGACGCAGTGGGAAGCCGAGAAACAGGCCATCAAGAAGGTCCAGGCCCTGCGGGAGGAAATCGAAAGGGTCCGCCATGAAGTGGAAGTGGCCGAACGTAACTACAATCTCGACGTCGCCGCGGAACTGAAACACGGCAAGCTTCCGGAACTGGAGCGTCGGCTCCATGAGGAAGAAGCCCGGCTTGCGCGGGTGGAGGGAGGCGAGCGGCTGCTTCGGGAGGAAGTGACCGAAGAGGAAATCAGCGAGATCGTGTCCCGCTGGACGGGCATTCCCGTGACGAGGCTCGTGGAGG
>CAYOVG010000227.1:0-11841 GCA_964407285.1 uncultured Syntrophobacteraceae bacterium | reverse complement strand
GGCGATAGAACGCGGTGCATGCCCTCCACATGAGCGGATCGTCCCTTTCTTCCGGTGCAGGCACTGGAGGTCAGCCTCCGTGGGAGTCCCGGTTTGGAACCCCGAAAGACATGCGTTCCACACCGGTTCCGCTCCTGGAATTTGGCTCAAGGCGGCGCCCGCCAGGGCGGAAGCCAGGGAAAACAGGTAGGCCCTCTTCGCCGGAGCCAACGCCTGGGACGACTGGAACTCAAGCCCCGGCGGAGATTGGAGAGACGCCGTCCCCGAAACGTCCGACGGGGTCATGCCTGCCGGCGGGCCCGCCACAACGGCCGCCAGGCCGTCGTTATGGAATCCGAAGACGATGCCGTCATAGACCAGCACCTCCAATTCCCCGTCCCATAGGGCGTATCGTCCCGTGGCCTGGGCCGGTCCGTGCAGTGCGGCCGCGTCCTGTTTCGTGGTATCGAAGTGGTAGTAATCCGGCCGATAAGGAGAAGCCACCCCGTGGAACGCCGGCTGCGGGATGGGCTGATCTCCGGCGAAGTCCGCGTTGACGAAGGACACATGGAGTCCGTTGGCCGCATACGCCCAGGTCTCGTCCACCCGTATCCGGCCTTCGTCCTCACTGAAGGTCTTCACAAAATCGTTGGGTACCCCTTCGTGGGTCATGAACCAGTCCTGATCCGGAGAACGGTGAAAAAACCGCACCGGAACGCCGCTCAGGTTGCTGACCCAGGTGCGATCGTCCAGGATCACGTTTCCTTCCCGCACCAGCACCGCGTAAAACCCGTAGTCGCCTTCAGGCACGCTGGAGGGAAAAGGAAATTCGTGCAGGATCGTCCCCGCGCTCTGGTTCGAAAGATCCATGCCCCACTGAAACACGCCGGGTTCCGGGGACAGGCCGTTTTCCGTAAAAAACAGCAGAGCGCCTCCTGGAAGCATGACGGCCGCCACCACATCCACGCGGCCTTCCACCGTCCCCGGTGTAATCGCGTACGTCCAGGTGAACGGGTCCCCCGGCGCCACCCGATCGGGCGTCACCTCCAGGGTGAGTTCATGGAGCGTGGGCTCCAGAGCAACCTCATACGTGGCGGTGATGGTAAAAGAGGTGGGCTGGGCGTTCAGATTCAATACGGCTATGTACCACTTGCCCTGCTGCAGCGGGGGGGTATCGGCGGGAGTCACCACGATTTGCTCGGACGCCGTGGGACCGTCGGAAATAAAATGCGTGTCCGCGTCCAGTTCAGCCACGGTGCCGCCCTGCAGGGGAGCGCCGTACTTCATGTATAGATCGAGATCTCCGCTTCCATTAGACACCGTGACGGTAAGCCGGACGGCGTCCGCCGGCGCCTCGATGTATACATTGGAATAACTGCGGGCATTCAGGGAAGTGTCGAAGGGCGCCCCGTTGGCAAGGGCGGTTTCCGCTTGGGGCGCGATGGCAGCGGCCTGCACCCGGTAAGCCGCGAATTTCGGGGGCGGTTCCGCCTTAATGGGCGCATACGGGCCCATGAGACCCAGGCAGAAAACCGCGACAATCAACCGGCAAACCGCCGTCGTGTTCTTAAACATAGCACACCTCCCGGATCATGTCTTACCAGGCCGTTAAAAAACGCGATCTGCCGGCACGCCTTTGGCGTGAGGCTTCCTCCTTCATCATTGCGGCGTACTGTGGATACGCCTCATTCCACAGGATTCGCCACGCAGAGGCGTGGCTTGCATTTCATTGTTTTGCACCGGCCTGCCCGCCCACACGGTGTATCGAGAGACCGATAGGGCTTGTAACAACGCGGGGCTTATAACCCGCTTTCAGAGTGGATCCTCCCGAGTTGCGCATCCAAGTGGGTTTTCACGGCGCCGCCCGCGTCAGGCGGAGACCCAGGCCGCGGTTTTGGTAGTCCGGCGTATCCCTGCCGCGACTCGCCGAACGGCAGTACCACGCGTAGCTATGCATGCCGCCGCCGCGATTCACCCGGTAGGAGCCTGACGAGGGACCCTTGGGATCCGTCGCCGCCCCCGAAGGATAGGATCCATACCAATCCTGGCACCATTCCGACACATTCCCGTGCATGTCGTACAAACCCCAGGCGTTGGGAGAAAAACCCGCCACGGGAACCGTTTTCCAACGATATTGCCCTTCGGGGCATCCCAACAGCGGGTACTTGCCATTATAATTGCCCTGATCCGTCGAAAGACAATTTCCAAATGCAAAAGGCGTCGTCGTCCCCGCCCGCGCCGCGTACTCCCACTCGGCCTCAGTCGGCAACCGATACCGCTGCGCGCCCGACAACAGATTCAACCTCCGGATAAACTCCTGACACTCGTTCCAGGATACCTGCTCCACCGGACAATGGTCTCCACAGTTACTGAAGTGAGACGGATTGCTCCCCATCATCGCCTTCCGCTGTCGCTGCGTCACTTCCGTCGTCTGCCTATAAACACTGAAGTCAAAAGGATCGCTCCCCATCACCGCCTTCCATTGCCCCTGGGTCACTTCCGTGGTCTGCATATAGATGCCCTGAGTCAGGGTCACCGGGCGCCGCCTTTCATCATCAAGCCGTCCCGGCTCAGCGGACGGACTCCCCATCATAAATGTCCCGGGAGGAATGTATGCAAACATGAATTCAACCCCCGCAACGAGGTCCACAATAGTCGGACCGGCCTTATCCGTCGAAGCCACAGGGGGCGCAACGGGAGTGAGCCGTACTTCCAGATCGCGATCATCCCCCGCCGAAAGCTCGATCCACTCCTTGTGTTCCTCGTATCCGTTCATAGTCACTTCCACATGGTACCGCCCGGCATCCAGTTCCATGCCCTGCTCAAACCTGGGACCGATATTCAAGATCCGCACGGTTGCACCGGCAGGAACCGGCCGCACATACAATCGCGCCTTCCCGGACCTTTCCTCCTCCAGCGAAGCCCGCACAATGCGCTTGCGTCCCCCCGTCACGGACACCGTGCTCGTCCAGGGCTTGTACCCCTCCTTCACGATCTGAAGGATATGCTCTCCCTCCTTCAGATCCGTCACCACGGCCGGAACCGGCCCCACATCCCTTCCGCCTACATACACCCGGGCCCCGGACACATTGGCCCGAACCTCCAACTGTCCCGCATCCGCCATTCGAGAAGGCTCGTCCCACTCGGCCCCCTGTTGCGCCACGAACACGAAATCCCCCCGAGATAATTCATAGTCCGGGATTTTGCCGAACTGGGGCGTCTGGCGTTCACGTTTGGATACTTCCTTCCGGAGGAACAAACCCAGTTCGCTCCCCGTGATATAACCGTCTTTGTCCATATCCGCCAATCCATACCTCAGCCCGTCCACGAATACCGGCGTGAACGTGCTCTTGGCGGGCACCGGCTCCCCCGCATCCCCCGCGGTCAAATACTGGCGAACGGGCTTTATGGTAAGCAGGCCGATATCCGGCGGGACCTCCGGCAAATCCCGGGCCTTGAAAATGGTCCCGGAAAAACAACTGTCGAACAGAAACAGCGCATGTATGGCGGACATGTCCCGGGACCACGTGAGAATCTGATCCATGGACAGGGCCTTCCGCAGAAATCCCCGCTCGTCCTCCTGGGGATCCGGGGCGTCACTGGGCACCAGATACCCCTTGGAACCCTCCCTCATCGTGTGTCCATGACCCGCAAAGAAAAAGAGTAAACGGTTATTTCGGTCGTAGCCGTGATCATGAATGAAATCGCGGAAAGCAGCCTCCAGTTCCGCTCCCTTCAGGTCGTCTTTTCGGACTACCTGAAACCCCTGTTCCTGGAGCACCTCCACCACCGGGTCCAGTTCTTTGGACAGGTTGGGAAGTTTCGGCCAGCCCGCCGTGTAATTGCCGATACCGAGGACCAGGGCGTAACTGTTCTCATAGAGTGTCAACACTTCGCCGGAACGCAACTTGACCTGGATGCCCCGCTGGGGAGCCGGAGCGGAATAGGCCAGTGCGGGGATCAACAGCAGAACCACAAGGGGAAGGAGTCGTTTCATGACGACCTCACGGAAAGAAACGGGGCCGAACTCCGAAGCCCAGGTGCATGAACATCGGCGCGGAAACAGCCGGGTGGAGGAAACACAAACCACCGATGAAAAAGCCCGTACAAGCAGGTTGCCGCGTCCCGGCCTGTCCGGAACCGACCGGCAAGAAACGTCTTTTTCAGAATAGCAGTCGGTAGCGCCAGGAACAACGAAAAACCGGATGGGCCGGATGAGCACGGGACCGGCAAAATCCGTCGTCCGGGCGTACTGTGAGGAATATCCGGTTGTAACAGGCTGGTAAGAGACACGTTTGACATTGGCAGGGGGCGAATCAGCTGCTATCTTCGACCTGAATCCGCAAAACGACGACTATCAGCCCGTTGATAAACAGCATTGCGGGCAGGCCGGTGGAAAAGATGCCCTCATCCTCTTCCTGAAATAGAAGCGATTTCGTGCGAGAGCCTTTAGATAATCTTACTGCTGTCCGTGCCGGTCGCTCCATCCGGCATCAGGCCCTCGTCGACGCCATAGCCGGCGCCCTGGTCTATCTCCGCGACGCTCAGATTCAGGCCCCCACGGAACACTGCCTGCACCACCCCGATACCTTAGAGTGCGCAGGCGGTTGCAGAATTCCCCTCGACCCTCTGCCGGGATGGCCCGCACTGTACCGGTCGCGACTGTGGAATTCTCGTGTACTGGGGATCTGCGGGGAGTGGCCCAATTTCATCCACTTTTTCCCGAATCACCGCCGTTCTCTGTCCCTTCCCATCTTCGTGCAGGACAGTAACCCCTTTGTAACGGCCTCCATCGTTCACGCCCTGTTCTTGATAGACGATGGGGGCGCGGGTGCGGTGGAGGCCATGCTCGCCCGGGCCATGCGTTCCATGATCATCTACAAACGGGGCGCCGCATACGGTTTTTGGCCGCCCCTACCCCCGGGACGAAGCGATTATCCCGTTGTGGGCCCCCCAAACCTGCCCATCCGGCTGGTGGACAAAGTGGCCGGAGCGCTGATCAGCCGGAGTAGGAATTCTTGGCTGGCAAAGCTCCGATCCTTCCTGGGCTCCACGGTCATGGATTGGGTTAGGCTGTGCAGTACGTCCCCTGAGAACCTGCCTGGAGCCTATACCTTTTTCAACGTGCCCAACGACGCGGATGATACTTCCGTGATCGTAGCCGCCCAAACGCTTTACGCTCGCGTGCGAAGGGAGGCGCCCCCCTCCGACGCGGCCGCGCTCAGACACGTCATTCTTCACAGAGACGTCAACCGCGCCAAAGAAGATAACCGCAACACGTGGAAGCGCGGCGAATCGGGCGCCTACCTGACCTGGTTGCGTGACGAGGATGCTCCCCTGTACGGGGATCCCGCAGACGGCGTTGTGCCGCTGGGGGTGAACAACGTGGACGCGGTCACCAATGCCAATTGCCTGTTCGCACTTGCCGTCAACGACATGAAGGACGCTCCGGGCTACACGGACTGTGAGACTCTGCTCGCAAGAGTAGTTCGGGAACGTCACTGGCCCGCTGCGGGGATCTACTATCCTCAGCGGATGATGTTCCCCTATTGCGCCTCGCGGGCATATCGCGACGGCGGTGCGCGGAGTCCCGTCATGACCGCGGCCATGGGGACGCTCCTTTTGGATTTGTTGGAGATGCAGGAGCCGGGAGAACTCCGGGGGGAACGCGTCGCCTCGTTCCCCGACGCCAACGATGAGAGCCGTGATCTCTCCACGGCTCTGGGGTGTGCCACACTTCTGAACGTGGGACGGCGCATGGCGCGGGAGATGGGGCTCACCGCTCGTTTTGAGGAGTGCCTTGAAGGCTGCATCCGTTATCTGCTCTGCCGGAGACATCACAGCATCGCGGGCAGCCGAAACCTGCACCCACAGAGCGGGACTGCCGCGGCCGGGATATTGCGCGCAAGGCAAGAGGGCTTTTGCTGGGATGAGGGCGTGTTCTTCTCCGGCGGCTTCGGCGACATGACCCATTGGCGTTCCAAGGCCTTCACGACGGCCGTGGTTCTGGAAGCGCTGGTCAAGTATCGGCTGGGCTACGACCTCCATGCCGCGCCCTTTCACGAGGCCCCCCGACTCCGGATCGCCGAAACGAAGCGGTAATTGGGGTGGGCGGGGCTCAGCGCCGGTGACGCGGGGTGTTCCGGCCACGGATTCCGGCGGGGCGGAACCGGCCCCACCCCCGTCCACTCGCTCGGTATCTCCTTCACCGACCTCCTGAAACGTATCCGTTCACGGGCTCACCGGGGGAACGACCTTCCCCCGGACCCCCTCTGCGGGCTTCGCCCCGCTGACGCGTGACGAAGCCGAAATGGAAAGCCTCTTCGCCGATTCAGGAGAGGTAGGGAGGAGCGTAAGGCGCCGGTAAGGAAACCCTTTATACACCTTCAAGCCTCTCCGCCGAAGGCGCTTCCCGGATGCCGGCCGCGTGTTCTTATTGCGTGAAAGATGCAGGATACTTCCCCTGTGTACTCAAGCGCAAAAGAGGCGCGTTCGGCGAATAACAGGCCCTTGATACTCCGTACAGCGGGCGGGCCGTTGCAAAACGATGCGATGCAAGCCGCGCCTTCGGCCGCGCCGGCAGATCGCGTTTTTGAACGGCCTGATGAAATCGAGTCCAACGCGCTAAATCCTGGCCGCAGTGAACAGCACAAACAGGTTCGTTCCAGATTACGGAACCGAAAAAGATTATTTTCCTGCTGAAATTGGAGAGGCATTTGAAGGGTTTAACGCCTTTAATACATCGGGTGGAATTCCCGGGCGGGTGGTGACTCGACCCTCAAAAGAGGAGAGAAGTCTCCGCCCGTCTCTGAACAAGATGAAAGAATCTTTACTGCTCTACAATGATTCCCTTCTCGGCTGTTTTCGACTCTGAAAAGGGAATTTGGAAATCGGGAAAAAATTTTGGAACGTTCCGAAATATGGAATATTGCCAGTGTACTCTCGTGCCCGTGTTAAAAAGGCGTTGAAGCTGAGCATCCGCAATCTCGGTCGGTTGGCAATGAATGGACAAAAGGAAAAGGGGGTCGGAAATGAACGATTTGGACATCAAAAAGTTGGATACGGACCTGGACGTTACGGGCGCCCTGGGTCATGTGGTTCTCTGGTTCATCATCATGGTTGTGACGTTAGGATTCGGAGCGTTTCTGTTTCCTTACGCCTTCACCAAGACGGTCATCAACAAGACCTACTTGGTGGATGCGCAGGATCGTCGGGTCGGCCGGTTGAAATGCGACTTGGATTTGGGGAGTCAGATCGGCCACGCGATCATCTGGTTCATCCTTTCCGTGATCACCCTGGGATTCGCTTACTTGATCTACTTCTACAAAGTGTTCCAGCACGCAATCAAGAGAACTTCGGTGGAATCCGTCTAAACGGAGAAGACTTGGGCTCGATCAAAAGCCTGCTTCAACGCCTTATCTCGGAGTTTGTACCAGAAAGCGCCTTTTCCATCCATAGCCGAACCAAAGGAGTCGACCTTATGGCAAGCGCTGACAAGTCGGGCGGCATCGGGAACCGCATCGTCCGTATCTATGCCAAGGAACTCCGCATAGAGCATCGGGACCTGTTGCTCCGCCGATGCATCGAAGGCATGGAATTACGCCTCTCGTCTTTCGGGCGCAATTGTAAAAGGAATATTTCCGGCGATTCTTATCGGAAAGAATTGGATTTTGAGATCGCATTAATCCATGAAATAGGTTATGCTCCGTATCTATTAAGAACCAGCGAATTTATTTGGAATCTGGGCACACCTGGAGTCTGGCGACACCATATCTATTTTTGACAGCGGTAGGTTTGTTTTATAGAAACCTGAATCCGTGACGCGTTTTTCTTCGTAGTTGGTTTCACACGTTTGGGGACAGTTTTTCAGCTCTTTCATTGAAAATGACGCAGCCCAAAGCCGATTCACAGTTGTTTCTATGTCTCCCGAACGCTGTTTTCGGAGGTTGAGGCGATTTTGGACAAATTCAGGACATTAGGTAACCTTCCAAACATCACAGTTGGGGTTTGGGTCCGGCTTTTAACAACCGAGAGCTGTAAGACAGTGGCATATGGACCTCTGTAAATGCTTCATAGGCCGGACAGTGGCGACCCAGGCGCAGGATCAGGCGGCGTCCTGTCCTGATGAATCGACCCGCCACCGTCATGAGTTCCTGAAGGACCGTACGAATGCGGCGGCGTTTGGCGGGATGGACACATGCACACAGGAGGTTACATGGCTATTTTCGGTGTTGGCTCCAATTGGAGTGGCGAAGAAGTCCGAGAACGATTCTTTTCGGACTCTTGTTTTCTCTTAGGGTGGAATGAAGTGAGCGCCCGGGACCTGTATGCGTTTATGGCATCGCTAAAGGTTGGCGACATTCTTTACATCAAAGCGAACCAACCAGGATCGAGGACCATTCGCGTAAAGGGCGTCGGGATCGTCCGTCGGAACCTGATAGGTTGCATAACAGCCGGTGAATTCCACGGGAACGTCTCTGATTGGGAGACACTCTTTGTGCGTGTTGACTGGATTTATAGGGACGAGTTCTTTGTTACAATTCCTCAAGATGAGGGTAAACTCACAAACATCAGGGCAGCAACTATCTATGAGGAATATCTACCGTTTATGCAGGAGGCCATAATTCAGCGCATCGTATCCATCCTACAAGTTAATCCAGGCGACGAAGAAAATACTCTCGAATGATGGCAATAGTCGTACAACGACAATACAGTGTCCAGGTTTATACTAACCAGAAGTTTCTATGATTCCTCGTTTGACCTAAAGTTTCTCTTTACACCAGGACACCGAATTGTAACATGTGCTTAATATAGAGAGATCATACTTGTTTTGACATGGGGAGGTTTATCTCATAGAAAACCTATGTGCCCGGACTCGCACGGGTAGTGGCGCCCGGTTTTCCGCATCATGGCGCCCGGCGAGGCAACCGCCGCCAACCGACCTTTTTCTCCGTGAGGGACCATGACGCTTATCTCGATGTGATGGACAAGTGGTGTGGGCGTTTGGGTGTCGGCATTCGGGCTTATGGTCTGATGCGGAACCCTGTTCGTTGGATCGCCGTTCCGGAATCCAGGGTGGGATTGTGCAGAGCCGCGGATGAGCCTCGTTTCCCATGGACGAGCCTCATCATCTCCCCGCTACGCCTTCTATTGAACTTGATCCCGTTAAAGCGGGGATTGTGAACGATCCGCGATCGTATACAGGGAGCAGTGCGGCGGCTCATCCGTCCGGAAAGGACCATCGCTTGCTTACCGCTTGCCCGCCGGCGGACATGGCGCCGGATCGGCGCCGATTTCTCTCTGCAGGTGTGGACAAAGCACAAGCCCGGCGGCTGCAACGGCATGAGAGCACGGGGCGGCCCCTGGGAAGCGTGTGTTTCGTCGACCGGTTCGAAGACATGCTCGGCCGTGTGCTACGGCCCCGCAAGACGGGAAGAAAAACAGAACATTTGGAACTGGGCAAGGTGGTCCCCGGACTTCGGCAAGGACGAAGGATGAAGCCCAACGCCGCAGAGCGCGTTTTTGACCGGCCTGCCCGCAATCCGGTGTATCTACGAGCTGCTATGAGAGTTCATTTTCCTTGGGAGGGGCTTGCTTATGAAAGATTTCAGTTTCGGCGAGGTCATCGGGTTGCTCATGAAAACAGCGCCTTTTCTGGTGTTTCGTTTCCTGATTTATTTCGGAATAACCCTGTGTTTTGTAATCATTACCGGAACGGGGGCGGGAATCGGCTATGGCGTGGGCGCCATCGCGAATAAGGCGGCGAGCGGGGGGATGTGGGGCGGCCTGGTCGGGTTCGGTGTAGCCGCCGCAATCATGGTATTCATCCGAGAGTACCTGCTCTACCTCGTTAAAGCCGGACATATCGCTGTGCTGGTCGAACTGCTCGAGGGCGGAACGATTCCCGGCGGCAAGGGCCAGATCCGGTACGCACGCCGGCAGGTACAGCAGCGCTTCGCCTCATCGTCGGTGCTCTTCGCCCTGGATCAGTTGATCAAGGGCATCCTCCGTGCCTTTAACCGGGTGTTTCTAAGTATCGCAACCATTTTCCCCATACCCGGCGCGGCGGGAGCCATGAAAATCCTGAATACCATTATCACCCTTTCCCTTACCTATCTTGACGAAGTTATTCTGGCCTATGTCATGAAGACCCGGGCGGATGACGCCTGGGCTTCAAGCCGGACCGCCCTCATTCTGTACGCCCAGAACTACACCAGTTTTCTGAAAAACGCCGTTTGGCTGGCGCTCTTCATCTGGGCCTCGACCTTTGTCGTTTTTCTGGTGGTGCTCGGACCGGTGGCTCTCTTGGTAGGCCTTTTCCCGGGCACGGCAGGTCCCCTAACGCTGATTGTGGCCCTGGTTTTCGCCTGGGGACTCAAGCAGGCCGTCATCGAGCCCATCGCAATGACGGCCCTCATGCAGGTATATTTTAAAGTAACCGAGGGGCAAACCGCCGACCCTGCATGGGAAGCCAAGCTGTCAAGCGTATCGTCCAAGTTCAAGGATCTGAAGGACAAGGCGACCAACCGGCAGGGGCGGCCCAGTCCGGCAGGGGACGCTGTCGCAGGCTGACACTTGCGGAGTCCTCGCGCCGCACTCATTCACAGCGGGGGAATTTTCCAACAGTTCCCCCCCTGTGCCCCCATTCAAAATGTTTAACCGCACGTTGATAAACCCTATTGCGGGCGGGCCGGTCAAGAACGATGAGATGAAGGCGGGCGAATCCTGAGAAATGAGGCGTACAACCAGTACGCCGCAATGACGAAGGGTGAAGCCCAACGACGCAGATCGCCTTTTGCAACGGCCTGTGGAGGGAGAAGCCGGGCGAGGTCACGGTGGAGATGGAGCAAAGCGGAATTCCCATCCATGTACACGGCCGTGTTATACTACGCTACAACCGTTCATAAATCCTTGCCGGGATACCTTTCAGCAGCCATGCTATCAGTCTCCATCTACGCGTAATATAGGCATGTCTTCTCTTCTGTTTTATCGCATTGTAGATCTGCAGGGCTGCTTTGTCTGCCGGCGCGGCCCAAAATAACCCATCTCCCTTGGCCATAGCCGTCTTTACAAAACCGGGCTTTATGTCGGTAACTAGGATAGGCAACCGTAATCGAGTACTCTTTTGTCTCAGCCCTTCCATATAATTGGATTCAAACGCCTTCGATGCGTTGTAAGCCGGTGACTCCCTCCCACCGCGCAGAGCGGCTATCGATGATATGCAGGCCAGGTGTCCAGAGCCCTTTTCAATGAAGTGGCGCATGGCAACATTAGCCAGTGCGGCAAAGCCGGTTACATTAGTTCTTATTGTTTCATGCTCGATATCCCAGTCTAACTTATCGTTAACATAACCCGTACCCGAGCTGATTACTATAAGATCGACTCCATTCATGTGCTTGATTAAGTTATCCAGAATTGTCATTGATGCTTCGGTGTCCCTTGCATCTATTCCTTGAACAAATATATCGCCTTTGCTTTCGTTGCGGATAGTATTCAACAAATCTACCCTTCTAGCCATGACCCCGACCACATAACCTTTTCCAGCCAATAGTTTGGCTAACTCGCGCCCGATTCCAGAACTGGCTCCAATTACAATCGCTTTTTTCATGTTCCCTGTTACACCGATAGTACGGTTGGAAAATCTTTAAGACAAAGGAAAGGGGTCGCACTTTTTTCGTGCAACCCCTTGAATTGGCTGGTAGGCGGGACAGGACTTGAACCTGCGACCCCCGGCTTGTAAGAACCGAACTCTCAAGTTTCCAACTTCCTCATCTTATTGTAACTACTGGATCTTAAACGATTTACGCATTCTCAACTTTGACCGTCTTTTGCTTGATTTTGTCGATTTTCCAAAAAAGTGAC
>CAYOVG010000226.1:0-11891 GCA_964407285.1 uncultured Syntrophobacteraceae bacterium | reverse complement strand
ACATCGATGTATCGGCCCTCATCCGCAAAATAAGGGGTGTGAAATGAGAACGCTCTCCCTCGCTTCCCGCCGTGTGATGAAATGCCTGGTTCCGGTGCTGCTGCTGGTCTGCGCGCCTTTGCATGGCGCCCTCGCCTACCAGGTGGGAACTACTACGATGGGCAAGGAAATCAAGTGGCGTACGGGGAAAATGAACTACGTCGTCAATGCCGCGGGCGGTCCTTCCGGCAGTTCGGATGCGGTCCAGGCGGCGGCGAACGCGTGGTCTTCGGTGAGTACGACCTCTTTTTCCTTCTCCTATCAGGGGAGTTCGACGAGCACCGCCTACGGCGCAAATGACGGAACCAACCTGGTCGATTTCGGGAGTCTCGACAGTTCGTCGACGATAGCACAAAACCATTACTGGTATTCCGTCAGCACCGGTGAGATGGCCGACAGCGATATCCGGTTCAATACAACCGGTTACACATTCGTGACGAACGGTTCGGCCGGCGCGATGGACGTACAGAACATCGGGACGCATGAATTCGGGCATTCCCTGAATCTCAAGGACCTGTACAGTTCTTCCGATACCGAGAAAACCATGTACGGTTACTGCAGCAAAGGGGAGACAAAGAAGAAGACCCTCGAACAGGACGATAAGGACGGTATATCCTATCTGTATCCGGGGACGAACGCGGGAACGGTGAAGGCGGAATTCAGCGCCGACCCGGTTTCGGGCAGGAACCCCTTGCGGGTTGCTTTCACGGATGCATCGACCGGCGGGGTGACGGCCTGGCTGTGGGATTTTGGGGACGGCTCCACGAACACTGAGCAAAATCCTGTTCACACCTACTCTTCCGTGGGTTCTTACACCGTCAAGCTTACGGTGAGCGGGTCGAGCGGTTCCGATACCGCTACGAAGGATAGTTACATCAATGTCAGCAGCTTTGTGACGTGGAGCAACTGGTTCGCCGTGGATCCCAGGGAAACCCCCATGGTTGGAGACTTCAACGGAGACGGCCGAACGGACGTCATCACTTTCACCAGGGATAACCCGAGCGCCGTTGGAGACGTGTACGTCGCTCTCTCGCAGGGAAGCAGCTTCGGAAGCAGCCGGAAGTGGAACGACTGGTTCGCAGTCGACCAGACCCAGACCATCGTCATAGGCGACTTCAACGGCGATGGAATAGATGATATCGCCTGTTGGCTCGGGCAGAGTACAAAAGAGGTCTACGTGGCCACATCGTATGGAACCGGCATCAACCCCACGGGTCCGCCGTGGCTCGGCTCCATAGGCAACAGCTCCGACGACGTGATCAAAGCAGGGGACGCCAATGGCGATGGAATGGCCGACCTCGTGCTCTTTGCCCGCACGCAGGGCAAGGTCTACGTCGCCCTCTCCACGGGAACGGGTTTCAATACTCCTGCCGTCTGGCACGATTTCTTCGCCGTAAGCACTTACGAGCGGCCGGACGTGGGTGATGTCGACGGAGACGGCAAGGTGGATATCGTCACCTTTGCGACCGACAGCCCCACCGCCCGGGGCGACGTGTATGTAGCCCTTTCGACGGGGTCGAAGTTCGGCGACGGCAACGGTTCCGCCAAGTGGAACGACTGGTTTGCCGTGGAAGCCGCCCAGCGAGTGCGAACGGGCGACATTGACGGAGATGGAAAGGAAGACTTCGCAACGTTCCTTTCGGAGCCCTACAACCAGGTCTACGTTGTCTATTCGCAGGGCAACGCCATGTCCGAGAATTCTCTCGTTGCGTCCGGCTTCTCGATCATGGCCTCCGATCAGGTGGCCCTCGGCGACCTCGACAAAAACGGCAAAGCCGACATCGTGATCTTCCGCCAAAGCGAAGGCAAGGTCTATGTGATGCTCATGGAATAACCCGGACCCGGTCCGGGCTGAAGTCGACAATATCGCCGGGTGAAAGGGGCTTTCGATCCGCCCCCGCCCGGCCTTTTCCCCTCCATTCGCATTCTTACTTTCCCATTGACATACGCACGCCTTTCATCTAGCGTTGAGTCTTTATAGACTGTCATTGATCTTCCGAAAAAAAACCACCCGAACGGACCTTCCGGGGAGATGTTTGCGCCTGCGGAGGTAGAGCGTTAACCATGAGCGGTACGACCAAATACGAGCACATACTGGCCGAAGCCAGGCGGCGGCGGAAAGACGCCGGGATTGTCGAAGTGGATGAAGAGAGAATCAAACTGGTGATCTTCTCTCTTTGCGATTCCACTTTCGCCTTCCACGGCAAGAACATAAAAGAGATCCTCCGCCTCGACAAGATTACCTATGTGCCGGGGACTCCGGATACGATCCTCGGCATCATCAATGTGCGGGGAGACATCCATTCGGTCCTGAACATTCACAAGCTGTTGAATCTCCCGGAACCGTCCACCACGTCGGCGAGCCGTGTGATTATCGCGGAAAGCGAAAGGGTGCGGTCGGGCATACGCGTGGATTCGGTTATAGATGTCATCGACTTTCCCGTCCGCTCGATCCAGCCTCCCATCTCGACTCTCGACAGGACGATGAAGGAATTCGTGTCCGGTGAGACCACGTACGGGAACGTCACTATTCTGAGCGTCGAGAGGTTGCTGGAGAAACTGATCTCATGAACGGGCGGACCGCAAGTGAATACACCGGAGTGGAGGAAATTCGAGTGCTGGTTTTCGACACGATGGGGACCCGGATGGCTGTGGATGTGGATCAGATTGCCGAGATGATCGACCCGGCGCGGGCGGAGGCCGGAGAGATCCACGTCGTGCCCATTCACGAGAGATTGTCCTTTCGCAGCGGCGATGCCTCCTACGATATGCCCAGGGTGCTTGTGCTCAAGGACTCGGTGGACGACCACGGTGTTATGATCGATCGGCCGGAAGACATCAGGAGCATAAGAACGGAATGTATCCAGGCCCTTCCTCCTCTGATCGAAGCTGTCATGAAGTCGCGCGCGATATGGGGGGTCTGTCTTCTGGAAGGCGAAATAGTGTTGCTTATAGACTTGAACGGAGGGGAAAGAGCGGATGACCCTTAAGCGCCAGATCTTCGGAATGACTATTGTTCCAGTTATTCTCATAACATGTGTAAGCCTGGGAGTATCTGTATACAGCATATTGTCGACGAGGGAGGACAGGATAAGTGCATATCGGGAGACCCTGAAAGATCAGAAGAAGAAGCAAATAATGAACAACGTCGAAATAGCCGCAAAAACCATAGCGGGTATGGATACCGTTGAAGAGATGCGGGGCTACATACGGAGAACGACGTTCGGTGAAAACGGCTATTTCTTTATTATAGATTTTGACCACCGTTTTGTCGCCCACCCCGATCCCAAGCTCGATGGAACCTCTCAGGCCGACCTCAAGGACCCGAATGGAGTCTTCATCCTGAGAGAACTCGTAAATGTGTGCAAGGAGAAGGGGGAAGGGGTCGTCGTTTATCAGTGGAATAAGCTCGGCGCCGACAAGCCGGTGGAAAAGTTTAGCTTTGTGAAGAAGGTGCCGGGGTACGACTGGCTGATCGGCACCGGGGTTTACACGGATGATATCGATCGACTGGTAGCGGAAGAGAATGAGAGAACCGGCGCATCCGTGAGTTCCCTTGTGATAATGAATCTCGCCGTTTCGGCTTTCGTCGTGGTGATCGTTTCGTTCATTGTGGCTTACTTCGTAAACGGTCGGATCAACCGGCCGATGACTGAAATCATCAATACGCTCAACGGCTTCGAAGGGGACCTGACCGTCAGGATAGGGGAGAAGTACAAGTATGAGTTCGGAGACCTGGCCCACCATTTTGATGAACTCATGGAGAAACTGCACCAGGTAATCGGCAGGGTTTCCGGGGCTACGATGGCGGTGAGTTCGTCTGTGACCCAGATTTCGGCCACGGTCGAGGAGCAGGCGGTGATCGCCGCGGAGCAGTCGGCTTCGGTCACGGAGATTACGTCCACCATGGAGGAGTTCTCCGCCACGTCCAGGCAGATAGCCGAGCATTCCAATGCGGTGGTCGAGCTTGCTTCCAGGGCGTTGGAGAATACGAAGACGGGTGCGGAGGCTGTGGGCGCGGTCAAGGAGAAGATGTACGCGATCAGCGAGGATAATCAGAACAACATCAAAGAGATCGTGGATTTGGGAAAGAAGTCCAGGGAAATCACCAAGGTGATGGAGATCATCAACAACATTGCCGACCAGACCAAGCTGATTGCATTCAATGCCGCCATCGAGGCGTCGAGCGCGGGGGAGGCGGGCAGGAGATTCGGCGTGGTGGCGGCGGAAATCCGCAGGCTTGCCGATAATGTGATGGATTCCACGGGGGACATAGTAGACAGAATAGCCGAAATACAGGAGGCGGTGAACCGCCTGGTGATAGTGTCGGAGAAAGGGTCCAAGAGGATACAGGAGGGGCTGGAGCATTCGGACAGGACGGCCCTCCTGCTGGAGGACATCGTAAACGGGGCGAAGTCCACGGCCGTTGCCGCGAAGCAGATATCGCTTTCGACGCAGCAGCAGGAGACCGCGGGAGAGCAGGTAGTTCTGGCGTTGCGCGAGATAGACGAGGGGGCGAGGCAGACTTCCGCTTCTCTGGGACAGGTCAGCGCGACCACTTCGGACTTGCGTTTGCTGGCGGAGAGCCTGAAGGAACTGGTCGTGCAGTTCAAGCTCAAAGAGGCGGCCGAGTCGCGGACGGATGACTGACAATCCATTTCTTTTTCCTACTTTTCGTACTTTCTGTGCTTTTCGTGGTAAAGAACGGAATCCGACGCCAGGAGATGCTCCATGTCCCGGATCAGGGTATTGGTGGTTGACGACAGCCGGTTGACACGCGATGTGATTAGATCGATACTGACCTACGATTCCGAAATCGAAGTTATCGGCGAAGCCGGCAACGGCCGGGATGCCGTGAGGAAGGTCCTCGAACTCGGACCCGACGTCGTCACCATGGATGTCGAGATGCCGGTGATGAACGGGCTCGAAGCGATCAAGGAAATCATGGCGGCGAGGGCCGTTCCCATCCTGGTCATATCTTCCCTGGGGGATGCGCGTACGGCCTACAACGCCATATCCAACGGAGCGCTGGAAGTGCTTCCGAAAACCGATGTCGATCTGGAAAATCCTCATGAACTTATCAGTAAGATCAAGTTACTGTCCAGGGTGAAGGTCATCTCCCACATAAAACGGATGAGCGTCGCTTCGGACAAGGACGTGGCGAAGCCGTCCGAGAGCCGCCCCGCGCAGGCTGCAGCCTTCGTTCCCCAGGGAACCGGCAGCCGGCGGTTCAGGATCGTCGCCATTGCGTCCTCCACGGGTGGGCCCAAGGCGCTGGCCGTTTTGCTTGCGGATTTGCCCGCGGGTTTTCCCGTTCCCATGGTCGTCGCTCAGCACATTTCCGACGGGTTTGTCGCGGGAATGGTGGATTGGCTGAGCACCCTCTGCAAATTGAAGATCAAAGTAGCCGAAGACGGAGATCCGGTCTTGCCGGGTACGGTGTACGTGTCTCCATCTTCCCGCCATATGAAGATCATGAAAGGGGAACGGGTGAAGCTGGTGGACCGGAAGCCCGAGGATATCTACCGGCCTTCCTGCGACATGCTGTTGTCGTCCGTCGCGGATGCGTATGGGGCCCGAAGCATAGGGGTCATCCTGACGGGAATGGGCGACGACGGGGTCGAAGGGATGGGCAGGATCAAACAGGCAGGGGGGCTTACCATCGCACAGGATGAGAAGTCCTCGGCCATATTCGGGATGCCCAGGGTAGCCATAGAGAAGGGGTACGCGGACAAGGTGCTGCCTCTCGAAAGAATATGTTCCACGATTATGAACCATGTGAAGTAGGGCGTGAGCGGGGAACTCAATATGGATCTGGACCCTATCAGGAATCTTGTTAGACAAAGGACCGGCCTCGTTTTCGAGGACAGCCGGCTGGCGAGGTTGAACGACGCGGTCAAAGGCATGATGGCCGACAGGGGAGTGGCTGCTCCCGTCGAGTTTCTCGACCTGCTGCGCAAGGACCACCGGGAATTCGACAGTCTCATCGATCTGCTGACCGTCAACGAGACGTATTTCTTCCGGGAACCCGCTCATTTGCGAATTCTCTCGGAACGCATCATCCCCCCGATGCTCCAGAAGAGGCCGGGGTCCAGAGTGAAGATACTGAGCGCGGGGTGCTCCACGGGGGAGGAACCGTACTCATGCGCTATCGAAGTCCTCGAGAAGCTTCCCGGAAACGCCGCATCCCTGGTTGATGTGCTGGGGCTCGACATCGACGGCGGCGCCATTGCGAAAGCCCGGAAGGGCATCTATGGGAAGCTGTCGTTCAGGGGGACTTTCCCGGTTCTGAAAGAGAAGTATTTCGGCCGGGTCGGGGAGGACAGGTACGTGATAGGCGATCATGTAAGACCCATGGTCCGGTTCAGGGTTCACAATCTCCTGAACGAACCCTATCCCGATATGGCCAAAGGAATGGACGTCATTTTCTACCGCAACGTATCCATCTATTTCGACGGCGAGACCCAGAGGAAAATATTCGAAAACCTGTCCCGGATATTGAATCCGGGGGGCTACCTTTTTCTAAGTTCGACCGAGACGCTGTCGCATAACGTGAGCATCCTTTCTTTGATGGAGGTAGACGGCTCGTTCCTCTACCGGAAGGAACCGGCCGATTCTACTGGCGATAACCCGCTGATCGGCGCCCTTCTTGCCCCGCTCGATGAGATAGTCAGGGAGGTGCGAGCGGCGTCCCTCCCGGTCTCCCGCCACGGGGGGAATTCCTGGAATGTTTCCCTGGAGGGGATGCTCCCGCAGCAAAAGACCGCCCCCGCGATTCGAGGGTACGCCCGGGACCGGCGGGAATTGGATGACATTCTCGGGAGTTTTCCCGCTCTCGAGCCCGGAAAGGAAGAACGGGCCGTTCTGCCGCGGGAGGGGCGGGCCTCCGTTCTATCCGCATTGCTCCCGGCGGCTGTTTCGGCGTCGTCCGACGCGGCGCGCCGCCCCCCCGACGAAGTGTACGACGAAGCATTGGCGCTGGCGAAAGTGAAGGAATACGGGAAAGCGATGAACCTGATCGATGAACTCCTGGCGCTGGACCCCTCCCACGTCAAAGCCTGTACGTTGAAGGCGAATATCCTCGTCAATCTCGATCGCGCCGAAGATGCCCTGGACCTGGCGTCCAGGGCCGTCGCCATGGACCAGTTCTGCCTGGAAGGCTATCTCCTGCTCGGGTTGATAGCAAAGATGAAAGGTGATGCCGACGATTCCATAAAGCAGTTCAAGATGGCCCTCTACGTGCGTCCTTCCTGCTGGCTGGCCCACCTGTACCTCGGGGAGATTTACCATTCCCGTTCCGAAAGGGAAAAGGCGGGCAGGGAGTACGGGATAGTGAGGAACTTACTGGAAGCGGACGGCGCATCCGATCCGGGACTCTCCATTTTCCCGATGTCGATGCCGGCCGAACAGATTCTCCATCTTTGCCGTCACAGGCTGGCTCAGATGCACAAAGAGTGAGAGGATAGTCAATGGCTCTTGATCTGACCAAGTTCCTCGCCAGGTTTACGGAAGAGGCCGGAGAGCACCTGAAGAAGCTGAATGAAGGCATCCTGGGTCTGGAGAAGAACCCGGGCGATACCGAGACCCTTAATGAGATCTTCCGCTCCGCGCATACCCTGAAGGGGTCGTCGAGGATGATGAAGCTGCTTCCCATTACGGAAGTGGCTCACAGGCTGGAGGAAGTTCTCGATGGACTGCGGAGCGGGAAGATCGCCTTCTCGAAGGACCTGTCGGACCTGCTGTTCACCGGAGTCGACGCTATCGAGGAGATGGTCGGGACGGTGGCTTCGGGAGGACGGATCACGAAGCAGGTGGATGAGATCTGCGAAGCGCTCGAAAGGGGCGCCGTCGGCGGCGGGCTGGATGAAACGGTTGGGGGAAAAGGGGAGGGCGCGGGTGAATGCGAGCGGGAGAGCGGGTCGGGGCAGGATGACGGCCCGAAGCAGGCGGATGGGTCGGGGCCTTCCGATACGGGGGTAGCGGCGACTCCGGAGGCGCGGACGCCGCCGGAACCCGCCGGCCCGAAAGCTGCGGCGTACGAAAGCGTACGGATCAGCACCGACAAGCTCGACGGTCTCATCAAGCTCGTGGGGGAGCTGGTTTCGGGTCAGAGCCGCCTGCGGCTGAGGATATCGGAAATCAGGGAGATGGAGAAGCTCGCCGGGAAGGGCGTTGAACTGGCGGCGCATCCCGGAAACGGGAGGTCGAATTCCGGAGCCGACACGGCGGGGATTCTCCAGGGTCTCTACCTGGGGCTTACGCGACTTGCCCACGCCATCACCGAGGACTTCAACCTCCAGGAAATCCTTACACGGGAACTCCAGGGCAACGCTCTGGGCATGAGAATGCTGCCCCTGTCCACGCTCTTCGAGACGTTTTCCCGCATGGTGAGGGATATCTCCAGATCCATGGGCAAGAAAGTGGAACTCGTCATAGAGGGGGGAGAGACCGAACTGGATAAGAAGATGATCGAAAAGATCGGCGACCCGCTCATCCACATGATCCGAAACGCCGTCTACCACGGGATCGAAGATCCCGAGACCCGGCGTGCGGCGGGGAAACCGGAAACCGGCATGCTGAGGCTTTCCGCCCGCTACGATGCGGAGACCGTTCTGATCGAACTGAGCGATGACGGCGCGGGGATTCCTCTGCGCAAGATCAGGCAAAGAGCGCTCCAGCGGAAGATGTTCACTGCGGATGAGCTTGACGTCATGCCGGAATCCGAGCTGATCGGCCTCATCTTTCATCCCGGCTTCAGCACCAGTGAAATCGTGACCGATATTTCGGGCCGCGGCGTGGGCATGGATGTGGTGAAGAAAAACATCGTCGAGAGCCTCAAGGGGTCGATCTCCATCGAAACCAGGGAGGGCAGGGGGACGGCGTTCACCATCCGGCTCCTGCTGACGCTTGCGATAATGAATGTGTCGTTCATCGAGATCCACGGACAGACCTTTGCTATTCCGACGAATTCCGTCAGCGAGATCCTGCGTGTCCGGAAAAGCGAGGTGATTGATGTCGTCGACAGGAAGGCGATAAGAATACGAGAGCAGATCGTTCCCATCGTGAACCTCGGGGATGCGCTCGGAATTCCCCCCGTGACTCGCGAGGAGGCCGCAAAGGGACTGCTGATCCTCATCGTTTCCATCGGCGGCGATAGGCTCGGGCTGGTTATCGATTCGATACTGGACCAGGAGGATATGGTCATCAAGCCTCTGCCGCCCCACATGCAGAACGTGCGATTCGTCTCCGCCGTCACCATCACCGGGAACAACGAAATAGTGAATGTCCTGAACGCCTCCGAGATTATCGACGCCGCGCGCGAGAGGAAGTATGTGACGCGCGCGGTGCGGGAGGAGAAGAAGGAGAGGGGGCCGGTCCATATACTGGTCGTGGATGATTCCATCAACACCAGGGAGATCGAGAGAAGCATCCTCGAGGCGTACGGGTTTAGCGTCAGTCTGGCCGGAGATGGAATGGAAGCTCTGGAAAAAATCAAGGAAATGAAGTTCGATGTGGTTGTCACCGACGTGGAAATGCCTCGCATGGACGGTTTTACGCTGACGGAGAGGCTGCGGATGGACGAGGAATACATGGATACCCCGGTGATCCTGGTGACATCGAGAGACAAGGAAGAGGACAAGAGGAGGGGCATACAGGTCGGAGCCAATGCCTACATCATAAAGGGGGCTTTCGACCAGTCCAACCTGATCGAGACTATAAAGAACTTCGTGGGATGATGGGAAACGGAGTGATGTATGGGCGATGAAGCTCTGAAGATCCTTATTGTTGATGACGATCCTTTCATGAGGGAGATACTTACGCTTATCCTGGAAGCCGGCGGGCATTCCGTGGAAACGGCCGGTGATGGAATGGAGGCTTTCGGGATGTTCGTTTCCAACCCCGAATTCGATGTGGTCATCTCGGACATGAACATGCCGGAAATGGGGGGATTGGAGCTGACCAGGGAATTGCGAGGCGCCGGCGTTGAAATCCCGATATTGGTGCTTACGGGCGACAATGAAGCCTCCACGGTTTCGGAGGTCATGAAGAGTGGAGCGAACGATTGCCTGGCTAAGGACGATACGCTTCAGGACACCATCCTGACGGCGCTGGAGAAAGTCTTCGACGAATACCGCCGGAAGCGGCGGTAGTGCTGGGGAGTGCGGCGGCGCGGCGTTTGAGAGCATGGTTTTGCGGTTTGTCGATGCCGATCCGGGGGGAGCGAAAAGGTAAGGGGCGGCCCGGTGGCGGCCGGGGGGCCGGCGGGTTGGAGCGCTCTTCTCCGCGGGGCGTTGAGGTTGCGACGGAATTGGCAGGATTGGAATGCAGTAATGGCGAAATCAACAGAGAACATCCAGAGCAGGTTGGAATCTTTGCGCAAGGCGTATCATCGCAAGCTGCCGGATCAGATAAGGGATGCGGAGAATGGTTGGGACAGGATCGTCCAGGGAATGAATGACGACAAGACGCTCGTTCACCTGCATCGAACGATCCATACCATCGCGGGTTCCTGCGCGACCTTCGGTTTTGCCTCCTTGAGCAATATCGCCCGTCGGATCGACATGTTCCTGAAGGCCGTGATGGATGACCCGGCCGTGCTTTCGGATGCGCTCGTGCGGGATATATCGAAGCACATGGAGGACCTGAAACGGGCATCCATGGAGGACCCGGAACACATAATCGCCGCTCCGACACCGGAGCGCCTGACGGGACAGCAGGGCGCGTCACCCGCATACCGTTCGACAAAACTGATTTACGTGATCGAAGACGATATCCAGCTTCTGGATTACCTGGAAACCCAGATCAGCCATTTCGGGTACGAGGTGAGAGCGTTTTCCCGGCTCGACGCCCTCGATAAAGTATTCGAGGAGGATGTGCCGGACGCCGTCCTGGTGGATATCGTTTTTCCGGAGGGTTCCCTGGCAGGCGCCATGTTGATGATGCAGATCCGGGAGAAGCTCGGCCGGTCCATTCCCACCATATTCATCTCTTCGCAAAACGACCTGGATACCCGGCTGCAGGCCGTCAGAGCAGGCGGCGACGCCTTCTTCATGAAGCCGGTCAATATCATCGAACTCATCGATAAACTGGACTCCATCACGACCTGCGTGGAACCCGAGCCGTACCGGATACTGATCGTAGACGACGAACCCGAACTTGCCGCCTATTACTCCTCCATCCTGGAACAGGCGGGGATGAAAACGATCACCGTGAACAAACCCATGATGGTGCTCGACCCGCTGATCGAGTTCAAACCCGACCTGATTCTCATGGACATGTACATGCCGGGCTGCAACGGGCAGGAACTGGCCAAAGCCATACGGCAGATGGGAGCGTTTTTCAGCATTCCCATCATCTTTCTTTCGGCCGAAACGAATATAGACCGGCAGCTCAACGCCATGCGCATGGGAGGAGACGATTTCCTCACAAAGCCGATCCAGCCCGATCACCTGATTTCATCGGTTGCCATCCGGTCGGAGAGAATGCGCATTATGCGCTCGCAGATGGAGCGGGACGGCCTCACGGGGTTGCTGAACCATACCAAGACCAGGGAACAACTCCAGGTGGCGGTGGAGAGGGCGCGCAGACTGGGGGCGCCCCTTACCTTCGCCATGGCGGACATCGACCGCTTCAAGACGATCAACGATACGTACGGCCATCCCACGGGCGACCGGGTGATCGTTGGTTTGTCGAGGTTGCTGCAGCAGAGGTTGCGTGTGACGGATATCATCGGCCGGTATGGCGGCGAGGAGTTCGCCATAGTGCTCATGGACACTAATACGGAAGATGCCCTGGAAGTCTTCGAGAGGATCAGGGAGAGCTTTTCCATGGTCAAGCACCACTCCGACGAG
>CAYOVG010000225.1:0-11895 GCA_964407285.1 uncultured Syntrophobacteraceae bacterium | reverse complement strand
ACACTATGTGCACACCGAAGAATGCGGATTTGCGGGCGGCAAATCCTGGAGGGGAAAAGCGATGGCGATTCACATCTTCTGCACGTCGTGCAAAACGAGTAATGGTCTTGACGCGAAAAAATGCTCGAAGTGCGGAACCACATTCGGACGGGATAAAAGATATCGGGTATGCGTCTCCGTCAAGGGGGAGCGAGTGACACGTGTATGCGACAACCTCACCATCGCTCGGGAAACCGAATCGGCGATCAAAGGGGACATGATTCGTGGGGAGTACGATGTCGCAGCCCACAAAGCAAAGAAAGCCATCACGCTCAGTGACGTATGGGAGAAGTACCTTCCCTGGGCGAAAGAGCACAAAAGGACTTGGCACGATGATCACTACCATTATGGAAAACATCTGGAGCCCCGTTTTGGCGAAAAGGCATTGCAGGACATCACGGCGTTTGAAATCGAGAAGATGAAGCTCGAACTCAAGAAAGGACTTAACGCTCATGGTAAACCCTATGCGGCGGCTACGATCAAGCACCAAATCGTATTGCTGCGGCGCTTATTCAACATCGCCCGAAAGTGGGGAATGTATGATGGACCGAATCCGGTTGAAAGCGTCCAGATGCCCAAGGTCGATAACCAGAAGACCGAATTCTTGACGGGAGAAGAATTGGACCGGCTCATGAAAACGCTCGACAACTGGCCGTGTCGGGCGAGTGTGGCGTTCATCAAATTCGCTCTTTTTACCGGAATGAGACGCGGGGAACTTTTCAAGCTAACCTGGGACGATGTGGACTTCGAGCGGAATCTGATAACGCTCAGACATCCGAAGGGCGGCAAGACCACGACACTACCCATTAACGAGGAGGCGGTCAGCGTAATCCGGTCTCTGCCGGTGACATCGACCTTTGTCTTTCCGGGAGACGACGGCAATCAGTGAAAAGACTTCAAGGGACCGTGGCAAAGGATCAGGAAGGCGGCGGAGTTGCCCGATGATTTTCGTTTCCATGGCCTTCGACACCATTATGCTTCAACGCTTGTGAGCAACGGTGTGGACCTGGGTGTCGTTCGGGAACTGCTGACTCATAAGCACGTTGGGACGACTGAGCGCTACGCACACTTTGCGCCTGCCGCCATAAGGGATGCCGTAAATAAAGCCGGAGAGCTTTTGAACGGACCCAAGAAGGCGGATGTTGTTGAAATGAAGAAGTAACCTACCGGTTCTTTGTTTTCGATGCCGCCATAAGGGCTGTACTTCGGCATGCCAGTACGGCCCTTTCTCCTGACACATGAAATTCCTTTACTCGCTTATCCTGTTCTTCACCTCCCCCCCGACTTCACACCCCCTCCGCAATCCGCAATACATAACCGCGCCCCTCTTCGTCAAACCAGGGTGAATATCCGGCTAAAGCGTTTTCCTCCATGAGGCGTACATTCGATGTTGCCGGAATTACGACATGGGCAAAGCCGATCACTCAAGATCCACTTGAGAAGGACCTGCGGCCAAGTGTTGACCCCGAAGGACTTCAGGGGGACAGCTTCTCATCGGATGGCGATTGCCGTCGCAGGAGACTCCCTTCGCCGAAAGGGCTTATCACACACTCCACCATACCATTTGTGATGGAACGTTCGGTCTCCCCGACGCGCCGGAAATCTATTCGAACACCGATGACTCGTTCGGCAACCGAAGCCTTTATCGGCGCTGCAAAGAACTGGAGCCGACATTCCGCACACCCCCTGATTTCATTAGGGACTTTGGCTGTTTCATAATGCTTAACATTAGCCAATTCAACTAGTTAAGCATCCATATGCGGAATGTCGGCTGGATTCTAAATGTGCTTTATAATTCTCAAATGAAATGGTATCTTGAATAAAATAATGGTGTTCAGGCTGATTATCTGGAGCCGGCACAGGGAAGCGAGCAAAGTTGTTTCCGTTTTCACAACATGGCTGTCAACGCAAGAGGCTTTCTCACGGGTGATGAGGAGCCGATGCAAATCCGGGGTGAAACCCCATCCTACTGTGGCGCTGAGTGGGTTTAGCGACGGATGGAAGGGAGATGGAGGGTGTGGAGGAGATGCGGCAAGGGATGGATGACGAATTGACCAAGGCGCCGACCGGCATCAGGGGTTTTGACGAGATAACGGGGGGAGGACTCCCGCAGGGGCGGCCCACCCTGGTGGCGGGGGGACCGGGGTGTGGGAAGACCCTCTTCGGGATGGAGTTCCTCGTTCGGGGGGCCACCCAGTTTGGTGAACCCGGAGTTTTCGTCTCCTTCGAGGAGACCGAAACCGACCTGGTGAAGAACGTCAAATCCCTCGGCTTCGATCTCGATGTTCTCGTGGAGCAGGGAAAGATCGTACTCGATTACGTCTTCATCGAGCGCCGGGAGATCCTGGAGACGGGCGAGTACGATCTCGAGGGGTTGTTCGTGAGGCTTGCGGACTCCATCGATACTGTCGGCGCAAAGCGCATCGTGCTCGACACCCTGGAAGCCCTCTTCGCGGGCTTTCCCAACGAGTCCATCCTCCGGGCGGAAATCCGCCGCCTCTTCCGTTGGCTCAAGGACAGGGGGCTCACCGCGGTCATCACGGGGGAAAGAGGGAAGGACACCCTCACGCGCCACGGCCTCGAGGAGTACATCTCGGACTGCGTGATACTCCTCGACCACAGGGTAACCGCGCAGATATCCACGAGAAGGTTCCGTATCGTCAAGTACCGCGGCTCCATGCACGGAACCAACGAGTATCCCTTCCTGATCGATGACGAGGGCATCACGATTCTTCCCATCACGTCCGTCGGACTGGACTACAAGGTCTCAACCGAACGGATCTCATCGGGCATCCCGCGCCTCGATGCCATGCTGGGGGGAGAGGGGTTCTATCGCGGAAGCAGCGTTCTCGTCTCGGGAACGGCCGGGACGGGGAAGACGAGCATCGCCGCCTGCCTTGCCGATGCTGTCTGCGGGAGGGGCGAGACGTGCCTCTACTTTGCCTTCGAGGAATCCGAGGACCAGATCGTCCGGAACATGCGCTCCATCGGGCTCGATCTCGGAAAGTGGGTGCAAGAAGGCCTTCTCCGCATCCACGCGGCACGGCCCACCGCCTACGGACTGGAGATGCACCTCGTGGGAATGCACAAGCACATCAGTGAAGTCAAACCTTCCGTCGTGATCGTCGATCCGGTATCGAACCTCGTCTCCATCGGCGACGCCTCGGAGGTGAAACTTCTCCTCATGCGCATGGTGGACCTCATGAAGCAATTGGGCATCACGTCGCTTTTTACCAGCCTCGTGGGGGGCGGCAGCGATATCGAGGCAACGGAGATCGGGGTCTCCTCGCTCATGGACACATGGATTCTCGTTCGCGACATCGAGGTGGACGGAGAGCGCAACCGGGAACTCTACGTCATCAAGTCCCGAGGCACGGCGCACTCGAACCAGGTGAGGGAGTTTCTCCTGAGCGAGCGCGGGGTGGAGCTTGTGGATGTCTATGTGGGACCGGGAGGCGTGCTGACCGGCGCCGCGCGTGCCGGCCGGGAAGCTCGTGAGAGGGCGGACGCGCTCCTGGAACGACAGGAAGTCGAGCGACGGCTTCGCGAGATCGAGCGGCGGCGCAAGGTGCGGGAGGCCCGGATCGCAGCCCTCCGGGCGGAACTGGAGGCCGATGAGGAAGACGCGAATAGGATCGTCCTGGAACAACGGATGCGGGAGACGGCCCTTACCGAGGGACGGGAGGAACTGGCCCGGCTTCGCAAAGCCGATGCCCCCTCGGAGACCGAAGTGCGGGGAAACGGGAGACGACTCTGATGACGGAAGAAACGAACAGGGAAGAGACATGGGAACTCAGGCTCTACGTGGCGGGCCAAACCCCCAAGTCCCTCCAGGCATTTGCCAACCTGAAGAGGATCTGCGAAGAGCACCTCAAAGGGCGATACCGGATCGAAATCGTGGACCTGGTCGAGAACCCGAAGCTCGCCAGGGGCGACCAGATCCTCGCCATCCCGACGCTGGTGAGGAAACTGCCCCCGCCGCTCCGAAAGATCATCGGAGATCTTTCCGATACGGAGAAGGTCCTCGTGGGGCTCGACATCAGGCACTCCCGGTAAGGGCGGAATACCGTTTGAACCCGATCTGAACGCGCGATGCGCAAAGGAACTTGACGTAATGACGGAAGAAGGGATAAAGGATTCCATAGGCAGATTCGAAGAGGCGCTGAAAGGCTCGGGGAAAGGGACATACGTTCTCAGGCTCTACGTCACGGGCATGACCCCCAACTCCCTCAAGGCGATCGAAAACCTCAAAGCCATTTGCAGGGACCACCTGGAAGGCCGCTTCGAACTCGAGGTGATCGATATCTATAAAAAACCCGAGCTTGCCAGGAAAGCACAGGTAATTGCCGCCCCCACCCTCGTAAAGGACCTCCCGCCGCCGCTGCGGCGCTTCATCGGGGACCTCTCGGACACGGAGAAAATCCTGGCCGGGCTGGACCTCGTGCCGAAAGAGGAAAATGCCTGAAACCATCAAGGGCGCAAAGCATGGAAGAAAAGAACAGGGAAGAGTTGCTGCGGGAAAACGAGGAACTCCGGGAGCGGCTCCGCGAGGCCGAGGAGGTGCTGCGCGCCATCCGGGAGGGAGAAGTCGATGCTCTCGCCGTGGAGTGCGCCGAGGGCGAGAAGATCTATACGCTCGAAGGGGCGGACCGGGTCTATCGCATCCTCATGGACTCCATGAACGAGGGGGCGCTCACTCTCGCTCGGGATGGGACCATCCTCTACGGCAATCTTTGTTTTGAGCGGATGACCGGAGCGGTCCCCACAAAGTTGATCGGAGCGTCGGTTACTGAATTTATCCCCCCGGAGGAGCGCAAAGCTTTTGAAGCCCTGATCGAGAGCGCCCGCAAGGGGGGGAGCGCCAGGGGGGAGGTCCGGGTTGTCGGCTCGGAGCACGCGCCGTTTCCCGCGCACATTTCCATAAACGCCGTGGAGTTCGACGGCAGTGGAGGGTTTTGCGTCATCGTCTCGGACCTGACCGAACATAAGACGTACACGGCAAGGCTCGAAGCGCTCAACAGGGACCTGTCCGAGTTGCTCTTCGTTGCATCGCACGATCTGCAGGAGCCTCTGCGCAAGATCCGGACGTTTTGTTCGCGCATCGCGGCCTGCAGGAGTTCCGGTTCCCTGGACGAGAAGACGAGGTACAATATCGACCGGATGCAGAAGTCGGCAGAAAGAATGCAGGGGCTCCTCCATGCCCTCACGAGCTACACGCTGATCCGTGGAACACCGGAGCCTCTCGGGGTCGTCGATCTTGAGGAGCCGGCGGACGGAGCGCGACTGGAGCTTTCCGACCTCATCGCCGATGCGAAGGCCCAGGTTCACATCTTCGATCTTCCGGCAATCGAAGCCGATGCGGGCCAGATGCGCAGGCTTTTCCACCACCTCATCGAAAACGCGCTGAAGTTTCGCGGCGATGGGCCCCCTCTCGTGAAGATCCATGGCGAAGTTCGAGGCGGAATATCGAGGATCTTCGTCGAGGATAACGGCATGGGATTCGACGAGCGCTACAACGATCGCATCTTCAAGCCGTTCCAGCAACTCCACGGCCGGAACCGGTTCGAGGGAACCGGCATGGGGCTTGCCGTTTGTCGAAAAATCGTCGAGCGTCATCAGGGGACCATTACGGCGGAGTCCTCTCCCGGCGCCGGGTCGAAGTTCACCATAACGATTCCGGTCAAGCAGGGCCTTCGGGTGGGGCTCCCGGAAGACACCGTGCGGGAAAAGGCAAGGGAAGAGCTTGTGCTCGATGTTTTCAGGCTAAGGGACGAGCTGAAGGAAACGGCCGATATCGTAGCGGCGATCCGGGAGGGAAAAGTCGATGCCCTGGTTTCCCACGGGCCTGAAGGCGAGAGGGTCTACACCCTGCAAAGCGCCGACCGGGGCTATCGCCTCCTGGTGGAATCCATCAAGGAAGGGGCTCTGATACTCGCCCGTGACGGCTCCATCTTCTACGCCAACCGGCGACTCGCGGAGATGCTGGGCAAGGCTCACGAGAAAATCAGCGGTTCGTTTCTCACGAAGCACATCTTTGCGGAAGACCGCAATGCCTTTGAAGCGCTCCTTCACCGCCTGGAAGACGGCGAGGACGCCAGGGGCGAGATGCGCCTTGAGGTGGAAAGCGGCGTCCTCCTTCCCGTCCATGTCTCGCTCAACTCCTTTCAAATGGAAGAGTTCGACGGGGTTTGCGCGATCGTAACGGACCTCACGGAACAGAAGCGCATCATGGAAAAGCTGGAGCGAAGCAACCGGGAACTGCAGGACTTCGCCTGCATTGCCTCCCACGATCTGCAGGAGCCGCTCAGAAAGATCCACAGCTTCTCCAATATGCTCACCAGCTACTGCGCCGACTCGCTCGGCGAGCGGGCGCGCGACTACCTGAATCGAATGCAAAATGCCGCGAAACGCATGCAGACCTTCATTGAGGACCTTCTCAAGTACTCGCGGGTCCAGACCATGGGGGAGCCTTTCGGATCTCTCGACCTGGAAAGTACTATCGGTGAGGTGCTGTTCGACCTTCAGGCGAGGCTTGCCGAGACCGGGGGCTCCGTTGCAATCGGCGAGCTTCCCTCGATCGAAGCCGATCCGCTCCAGATGCGCCAGCTTTTTCAAAATCTCATTGGAAATGCGCTCAAATTTCATGGAACGGAAAAGCCCGCGGTAAGAATCCATGGCGAGGTCTTGGACACGATGGATGGAACGGTTTCGACGAGCCCCCCTTGTGGCCGCCTCTGCCGGATCTACGTTGAAGACAACGGGATAGGCTTCGATGAGAGTTACACGGAGCGCATCTTCGCCCCCTTCCAGCGTCTGCATGGGCGAAGCGCCTTCGAAGGCAGCGGGATGGGCCTTGCCATCTGCCGGAGAATTGTCGAGCGGCACGGGGGAACCATCACCGCCCGGAGCACTCCCGGAAAGGGATCGGTCTTTGTCGTTACTCTACCGGTGACGCAATCACAACCAGGAGATTCTTAGATGGAAACCAAGAAGTCCGCAACAGTTCTGATGGCCGATGACGATGAGGACGACTGCTTCTTTGTGGAGGATGCCTTCAGGGCAAGTAAGATGAGGGCGACGCTTCGCCGTGTGGAGGACGGAGTGGAACTCGTCGACTATCTGCGCAGGCGGGGGAAATACGGGGATGCCGATCTTGCGCCGTGGCCGGACCTGATTTTGCTCGACCTCAACATGCCTCGAATGGACGGGCGCGAGGCGCTACGAGAGATCAAGTCCGATCCCACCCTCAGGCGGATTCCCGTCGTGATCCTCACCACTTCGAGAGAAACGACGGATATTTTATGGTGCTACGAGCAGGGGGCTTCCTCATTCATCGTCAAGCCCTCGGACCTCAATCACTTCGTTGGTTTTGCAGAGAACCTCGAAAAGTACTGGTTCGAGATGGTGGAGCTTCCCCCAGAAAAATAGGAGGTCCATGAAACATGGGACGGCCCCGATCTTCTTCCCGGCCCGCCGATGCTGATGCGCATAAGACGATGCAGGCATCGTCTCTCAACAAATTCCGGCTTTGAAATACAAGGATCAACAATGAACGGCACAGGTCTCGACGATCAGCCTGTACGGATTGTCAACCGGGTGGTCAGTGTACTGACAATACTTCTGGTCGTTTACTCCGCTGTGTTTTCCTGGCAGTCCTGGCGCCGGGAGAGGTCGGAGCAGGTGCAACACCTGATGAACATTATGGAATTGGTGGAGAAAGCCGTTGACACCTACCTTGGGCAACTGGAAAACAGTTTGCGAGGCCTGAGCGAGGATTTATCCGGAGTTGATGAACAAAGCGATCTGGAACATGCGTTCATTCTGGTCAAGCGATTCAAGGAACTCCATCCAGAACTGGTAAACGTCACTTTCATCCGTGAAGACGGCCGAATACTGCTTACAGCAAAAACTCCACCCAGCCCGACGCTCCCCTCGCTCGCCCAGGAGGATTCGTTTATCAAATTCCTTGGGGAACTGCAAAAGGGGCAACCCCTCAGCATCGGTCAACCCCTTGTCGGTCTTATCGGAAAGGAATGGATCATCCCTCTCCGGTACGCGATCAGGAGTAAAGGAGGCGAACTTGTCGGCATCATCAGCGCCAACCTGCCCATAGGAATGCTGCAAGGATTCTGGCAGGATGCGCCCTTTACCGAAACGGCTGCTCTCGGACTGATGCGCGACGACGGTTTCCTGGTGAGCCGCTATCCCGTGCCCGGCAGGCTGCAAATGGATGAGATCTATGGAAAGCCGAGGACCGGCGCTTTGATTCAGCACCTCAGACAAGAGCAGTTCCCCGTCAAGGGGTATGTGGAGGGACCCAGCAGTCTGGATGGGCCGGATCATCTGAATGCATTTCGTCGCCTGGAGCATTTCCCGATCACCCTGTTCATCGCAATGCCCATGTCGGCAATTCGCGCCGGGTGGTGGGATAAGGTGAAGATCCCGTACATGTTGTCGGCTCTTCTGCTTGCGGGAGCGATTTTCGTCTCACGCATGACCATGCGCCGACAACGCACCAGGGAGATAGAGCAATGGAATGCACATGAGGCGCTACGCCGGAGTGAGGAGCGGTTCCGGTTCATTGCGGAAACCATTCGCGATGTGTTTTGGATGAGCACCCCCGGAGTGGAGAAGATGCTCTATGTGAGCCCGGCCTACGAGGAGATATGGGGCCGCACGAGAGAGAGCCTCTATGCAGAGCCGCACTCCTTCATCGATGTGGTCCATCCGGACGACAGACCCTTGATTCTCTCACAAGTGGCGGAACATGCCGAGGGAAGATGGGAGTGCCGGTACAGGATCGTTCGACCAGGGGGAGAAGTGCGATGGATTCACGACAGGGGCTTTCCCGTTCGCGACGAGCATGGCAACCTTCGGTTCATGACCGGCGTAGCAAGCGATATTACGGACGGCAAGAAAGCCGAAGAGGAACTGACCCTATACATGCAAAAGCTCCAAGAGAGCAACCAGGCGCTTCAGGAGTTTGCCTCGATCGCCTCCCATGATTTGCAGGAGCCCTTGAGGAAAGTCAGCGCTTTCGGAAACAGGCTCGGTGACATGTACGGTAACTCGCTGGGGCGGGAAGGACAAAACTACCTGAACCGGATGCTCAATGCAACCGAGCGAATGCAGGCTCTTCTCACGTCTCTCCTTGACTACTCACGAGTCACGACGAAAGGGGAGCCCTTCAGGGATGTCGCTCTGGCCGCCATCGTTCGGGAAGTTCTCTCCGATCTGGAAGTGAGAATTGAAATGACGGGAGGGGAAGTACACGTTGGGGAGCTTCCCACGATTGAAGCCGACCCGACCCAGATGCGCCAGCTCTTCCAAAATCTCATCGGCAACGCCCTCAAGTTCCACAAGCAAGGGGAGAAGCCTGTCGTCAGGGTGAGCGCCCACAACGAGAACGACCACCATATAATCAGGGTGGAGGACAACGGCATAGGATTCGAGGAGCAGTATCTGGACAAGATATTCGCCCCCTTCCAGAGGCTGCATGGGAGAAGCAGCAGCTATGAGGGAACGGGCATGGGGCTCGCCATCTGCAAGAAAATCATCGAGAGGCACGGAGGAAGCATCACGGCAAAGAGCGCTCCCGACGTAGGATCGCTTTTCACCATGGAGCTTCCCGCAAAACGGGCTGGAGCATAGGGATTGCTTCTCAGAGTATCGGGTTTGGGAGCGTGAAACACCATGATGTGGCCTTTACACCGTGGAAACCGTGCAAACACCACTGGAACCGGGATGCGCGTGACGGCGGCAGCGGCGCTGGCCGTCTTCGTGCTGTTTGCCTGTCCGATGACGGATCGGGCAACAGCGCGGGAGACCGGCGGCAAAGGCGGGGAGCGCCCGGTTTTGTTCCTCGGCAACGACTCGCTGCCCCCGCTGAATTTCCTGAAGGGGGGTGAGCCGACAGGGGTGGTGGTCGATCTTGCCCGCGCACTGGCCAAGCGCATGCGCCGTCCCGTGGAAATCCGGCTCATGAACTGGGCCGAAGCGCAGCAGATGGTGCTGGACGGAAGAGCGGACGCACTTCTTCAAATCAACGCCAGTCCCGAACGGTTGGAAGTCTATGATTTCTCGGAAGCTCTGCTGACCTCGGAGTTTTCCATTTTTACCTCCAGCGCACGCTCCGGCATCAATTCTTTCTTCGATCTGCGCGGACTCAGGGTCGGAGTAGAAAAAATGGGACTGCCGGATCTTTTGCTGCGGCAGGACCCCAGGATCACGGTGGAGAACATTCCCGATTTCGCTCGAGGCTTCGAGATGCTGGCGGCGGGCGACCTGGACGCAGTGGTGGCGGACCGTAGGGTGGGGAGCTATGTGCTGGCTGAAAATAACATTCGAGGGATCAAGTTGGCTGAAAAGCCCGTCAGCTATAGCGACTCGGCGATTGCGGTGAAAAAAGGCGACACGATCCTGCTGGAAGAGATCAACGCCGCACTGGCGGACATCCGGCGGAACGGCGCGTATGATGAGATTCTCGAGTCCTGGCGGGCCAGGGAAGTCGTATTCAAGACACTTGAGCAGCTACGTAAGGAGAGGCTCCTAATTGGGGCCATCTCGGCGGCGTTGATCGCGGCTTTGCTGAGCGTTGCAGCGTTGGCGAGGGAAATCCGGCGACGCAAGCGGGTGGAGAAGGCGCTACGGGAAGGCGAGGAGCGGCTGCGTCTTTTTATCGAGCACGCGCCTGCATCCCTTGCGATGTTTGACCGCAAGATGCGCTACATCAGCGCCAGCCGCAGGTGGCGTAGCGACTACCAGCTTGGAGATCGCGACCTCACGGGCCTCTCTCACTACGAAGTCTTTCCGGAAATTGGGGAGGAGTGGAAGACCGTCCACCGGAGGGCGCTTTCAGGTGAAGTGGTATGTTCCGACAACGACCGGTTCGACCGGGCGGACGGTTCGATGCAGTGGCTTCGTTGGGAGGTCCGCCCGTGGTATGATGCGTCCGGAGAAATCGGGGGGATCGTGGTCTTCACTGAAGACACGACCGCACGCAAGCTCGCCGAGGATGCGCTTCGGGAGAGCGAGGAACGCTTCCGGCTGGCGTTGCGCAACGCACCGGTGTCGGTGGCGGCACAGGACCTCGACCTGCGCTACATCTGGGCATATAACCAGCGGACAGCGCGTCCCGACCAGATTATCGGCCACTTCGACCACGAGATCTTTACGGCCGAGGAAGCGGAGCATGTCACGGCCGTCAAGCGGCGCGTGCTCGAAGAGGATGTCGAGCTTCGCGAGCAGATGTGGTTCAATCGGCCGAGCGGTCGAATCTTCCTCGATGTCTCCTGGACGCCGACCCGTGACGCTGCCGGCCGGGTTACGGGCGTAGCCTCCGCCACCGTCGATCTGACGCCGATAAAGCTCGCCGAGGAGAAGCTGCGGGAGAGCGAGGAGAGGCTACGAACCCTTGGGGACAATCTGCCCCAGGGAGCGATCTACCGTTATGCCCACGACACGGAAGGCCACCCATTCTTTGAATATATCAGCGCGGGGATCGAGCAGTTGACCGGGATAACGCCCGAGGAAATCCTACGGGACGCAGGAGCGTTGCACAACACCATCCTTCCCGAAGACCGGGTGCGTCTGGTAGAGGTGGAGGCGGAGTCTCGGCGGTCGTTGTCCCGCCTCGAATTGGAAGTGCGCCAGCGCCACCGCAAGACAGGGGAGATGCGTTGGGTGCTGCTACGTTCCGTTCCTCGTCTATTGCCGAACGGTTCGACCGTCTGGGACGGCGTTCACTTCGACATCACCGAGCGTAAGCGGGCTGAAGAGGCGCTACGGGAGAGCGAGGAGCTGCTGCGGATGGCCTTGCGCGCGGCCGGGGCCGGGGTCTGGTCGTGGAATATCGTT
>CAYOVG010000224.1:0-11902 GCA_964407285.1 uncultured Syntrophobacteraceae bacterium | reverse complement strand
GGGTTTCGTCCCCGCCCTATCATGCGAACTCCCGGGCTTCCACCCGAGGCGTCCGTTGTCCTCGCGCCAATCCTAATCTCTCTGGCACAGCTCCACCAACACCCCGTACGTGGACTTCGGGTGCAGGAAGGCTATCTTCGCGCCGCCGGCGCCCCTCCGGGGCTTCTCATCGATGAGTTGAATCCCCTTCGCCTTGAGTTCGGCAAGGGCCTCTTCGATGTTGTCGACGCGAAACGCGATGTGCTGGACGCCTTCACCGCGCTTTTCCAGGTACTTTGCAATGGGGCCGTCCGGCGAAGTGGATTCCAGCAATTCCACTTCCGTGTCGCCCACGGGGAAAAACGCCGTGGTCACCTTCTGTTCCTGCACGGTTTCGCTTCCCGCGTGCTCCAGTCCCAACAGGTCGCTGTAAAGCTTCCTCGCATCGTCAATGCTCTTGACGGCCACTCCGATATGGTCGATCTTCAATACCTTCATCTCTATGTTCCCTCCTGCTCCTTGGGACGAATAAAACAACCGCTCACGATTTTGCGCATGATGCTGTACGGGTCCCTCTTGTGCTCCATGATGTCTTGCACCATCCGGTCCAGTTGCCCGGTCTCGGACATGGCCTCATGCAGAACGCGGAAAAGTTCGCCGTGGATCATCCGAAGCGTTTCGTTGCGCGTGCGCTCGCGGCGCTTCTGCATCAGTTTGCCGCTCTTCTCCAGAAACTCCCGGTGCGCTTCGACGGCCTGCACGAGTTCCGCGATCCCCTGCTCTTCCACGGCGACCGTGTTCACTATCGGAGGCATCCAGTCTTTCGGCTTGATCTGGTGGTCCTGGGCAATCCGAAGACTGACTTCGGCATGGAGCTGGTCCGCTCCCGGACGGTCCGCCTTGTTGATGACGAAGATATCGGCTATCTCCATCACACCGGACTTTATGCTCTGGATGGCGTCCCCGAGGCCGGGAACCAGCACCAGGCAGGTGGTGTCCGCTATGCCCATGATGTCCACTTCGTCCTGCCCGACACCCACCGTCTCGATGATGACGACGTCCTTGCCGAAGGCGTCCAGCACTTTCACCACGTCCGATGTGGCCTTCGCCAGTCCGCCCAGAAAGCCGCGGGTCGCCATGCTGCGAATGTAGACCCCGGGGTCTCCGCTGCAGCGGTTCATCCGGACCCGGTCGCCCAGCACAGCCCCTCCCGTGAAGGGGCTGGAGGGATCGACGGCGATGATCCCCACCGTAAGCTCTTTCTGCCTGACGGCATGGGTGAGCTTATCGGTGAGGGTGCTCTTGCCCGCGCCGGGAGAGCCCGTAACGCCTATGACATAGGCCCGCCCCGTATGGGGATGGAGGTCCCGCATGCAGTCCAGGGCCCTCTCGTCCTCGTCTTCCAGCCAGGAAATCAGGCGTGCAACCGCCCGAGGAGACCCTTTCAGCACCTCGCTTGCGTAATCTGAAGCCATTTTTCTCTTTTCACCTAATCGCGTTGCCGCACATTGCTCTTAATGAAGCTCACTATATCGTCGGTGGGCGTCCCCGGCCCGAAGATCTCGGCCATGCCCGCCTTCTTCAGTTCGTCCACGTCTTCCACGGGAATGATGCCCCCGCCCACCACCAGCACGTCGTCCAACCCCTTATCCCGCAGCAGTTGCACCACGCGGGGAAAGAAATAGTTATGAACTCCCGACAGGCTGCTCAACCCTACCACGTCGGCATCTTCCTGAAGCGCGGTCTCGACGATCATCTCCGGGGTCTGTCTCAACCCCGTATACACAACCTCCATGCCGGATTCCGCAAATATCCGTGCAAGGAGCTTCGCCCCCCGGTCGTGCCCGTCAAGGCCCGGTTTGGCGAGAACCATCTTTATCTTCTGCTCACGCGCCATGAGATTCCTCCTCCGTTCATCACAAAGCCGTTCGTTCAAAGCCGTTTACGTCATCAAGCAACATATCTTCATTCTTAGACAAATTCCTTGGGCCGGTACTCCCCGAAAATACTCCGCCACACGTCGCAGATCTCGCCCACGGTGGCCTTCGCCTTCACGGCTTCGATTACGGCGGGCATTACGTTCCGGTCCGTCCGAGAAACCGCCCGGAGGTTGTCCAGCGCCTTCTTCCACTGGTCCAGGTCCCTTTCGGCCCGCAGTTTCTTGAGCTTCTCGCTTTCGATCTCGCCCACCTTCATATCGACTCTGAGCAGGTTCGTCGGAGGCGCCTCCTCCATGGTGTACTTGTTGATGCCCACGTAAACGCGCTCGTTGTTTTCGATTTCCTTCTGGAACCGGTACGCGCTGTTCTGGATTTCCTTCTGGATGTAGCCCTGCTCGATGGCCGCGAGAGTGCCGCCCATGGCGTCGATCTTCTTGATGTATTCGTCGATCTGGGCTTCAATCCTGTCCGTCATGGCTTCGACGAAGTAGGAACCCGCCAGCGGATCGATGGTATCGGCCGCGCCGCTTTCCTCGGCGACGACCTGCTGAGTGCGCAGAGCGACGGTGACGGCGTCCTGGGTCGGCAGGCACAAGGCTTCGTCGAAGGAGTTGGTATGGAGCGACTGGCAGCCGCCCAGGGCGGCCGCGTAGGCCTGAAGCGCAACCCGGACCACGTTGTTGAGCGGTTGTTGAGCGGTCAGCGTAACGCCGCCGGTCTGCACGTGGTAGCGCATCATCATGGAGCGCGGGTCTTTGGCGCCGAAGCGTTCTTTCATTATTTTGGCCCAGTACCGGCGTCCGGCCCTGAATTTCGCCACTTCCTCCAGCACGTTGGTGAACGCGTTGAAGAAAAAGCTCAGGCGGGGGCTGAAGGAATCCACTTCCAGTCCGCGATCGACGCAGGCCTGCACGTAGGCGATCCCGTCGGCTATCGTGAAAGCCATCTCCTGGGCCGCCGTGGCTCCGGCTTCCCTTATGTGGTATCCGCTGATGCTGATGCTGTTCCACTTGGGAACGTTTTTGAAACAGAACTCGATCAGGTCCACCGTGAGCCTCATGCTGGGCTTCGGAGGGAAGATATACTGCCCTCGAACGGTGATTTCCTTCAAAATGTCGTTTTGGACCGTGCCGCCGACTTTCTCGAAAGAACCGCTCTGCTCTTCCGCGATCGCGAGGTACATGGCCAGAAGCACGGTGGCGGGAGCGTTGATGGTCATCGAGGTCGTGACCTTTTCGAGGGGAATCGAATCGAAGAGCACCCGCATGTCCTCGATCGAATCGATGGCGACGCCCACCTTGCCGACTTCGCCCATGGAAAGGGCATGATCGCTGTCGTACCCGGCCTGGGTGGGAAGGTCGAAGGCGACGCTGAGACCCGTCTGTCCCTGTTCCAGCAGGTAGCGGTACCGGGCGTTGCTTTCCCTGGCGCTGCCGAAACCAGCGTACTGGCGCATCGTCCAGAAGCGTCCCCGGTACATGGTGGGCTGTACGCCGCGGGTGAAGGGATACAGGCCCGGAAAGCCCAGGTCTTCATCGTAGTCCAGATCCGCGGTGTCCAGAGGCGTGTAGAGTCGTTCGACGGGCATGCCGGATATGCTGGTGAACTCCTGTTTGCGTTCGGGAGCGCGACTCAACGACTTCCGGAGCAATCCCTGCTCCCATTCCTCCCTGGCGGCTTTTACCTTTTCCAGTTCCTTTTCGTCAGACATGCATTGCCTCCTCATCTTGTTTTCCGCATGATGTATACAATCCGCCATTCATATGCGGCGGCGCCCGTATCGGCATTTCTATTTTCTTCCGGCCACACGCGTGGCTCCCCCCACCATACTATCATACTGAGTTGGGCTCCCTATATCAGCAAGCCTGAAAAGAATCAATAAAATTTGACCTTATAGAACTAAAGTTGTGCATATCATACTGCCCGCGCAATCATCCCCTCAACCCAACCGGATTGAGTGTTCACCGGATTATCCGGCTACACGGCCGGTATGGAGCGGCGTGGACGCGAACTTCGGAAAAGCCGTATCGCCGTATGGGAATCCGGCTTCCAGTGACGGCGCTTCTCGATTATAATTGAGAGAGCATCGGGGTATCCGCCTGAGTTGAGCAGCCGGAAAGAGGAAGCGCGCGGCTCCGGTAGAGACGACGCATCACGGCGTGGTTCAAAACGGGGTAACACTCCAGGGTCGCCCCCGCAAAAGCGGGGGTCCGGGAAACCTTAAAAGGATCGGATTCGCGCATGCGCGGGAATGGCGGAGAGTCCTATCGAGCGTTACCTCAAGCACATGGCCTATGAACGATGCCCGCATCACCACCACCAGAAGACGAAAGGAAGACGACATGCCGGCTTTGTATGATCTCGTGGAAAAGATCAAGCGTGAGATGGACCCCGCGAAAGTGGGAATGATTGTCTGCCACAACGGAGTCGTGAGGGCCACCAGCCGTCAGGGATTGCCCGCGGAGTATCTCGACATAGAGGTAGATGGCGAAGCGTGGGACGGGATTTTGAGGGATATGCGTTCGAAACCCGGCATCGCCGCCGTGGAGGCGCATCTTTTCACCGGAAGGCGACAGGTGGGAGAGGATGTGATGTACGTGGCCGTGGCGGGGGATATCCGGGAGAACGTCTTTCCGGTTCTCGAAGAGACCGTAAACCGGCTGAAGAAGGAAGCGGTGCTCAAGAAAGAGGGACTCACCGGCAAATAGCGTCACCGGTAAGTGACGGTGAAGCGGGTCGGCCTGCCCTCCCGTCGGCGCAAGCCGTACGCGGCGGGCGGCGTTCTCCCCGACCCCGATGGATCTGAAAGCTGTACACGGAAACGGGCGTAGCGAGGGGCGCAAGCGGTCTGTTGCATGCGGCAGTCGTCAGGTAACGGTATCGATGGAGAAAGAGAGAAGAACAGGAGTATCGCCATGAAATCCCGCAACGCCTTGATCCTCATCCTGGCCGTCGTTTTCGGTTCGTTGCCGGTCTTCAGCGAGCAGTCCCATGCATACTGGGATTTTCGCCACGGCAGATGGGTGTGGGTGCAGCCTCATCAGAACAAGTACTTTAATAAACATTACAAAAAGCACTACGGACATCCTTACAAAAAATACTACAAGCACGGAAGGCGTTACAATTCAGTACCGCCTTACAGGTACTATGGATCGCCCAAATTCAGGTACTACGGATCGCCCGGATTCAAGCACCATGGGTCACCCGGACTTCGGGACCATCATCGCCCGCATTCCCATCGTCCACCGGGACTGCATCGTCCCCGGTAGTAACCCTGTTGGGATGCGGTCCCGCGTGGAATTCGGGCGTGGTTCACAGACCATTGTTTTGAGGTAACGCTCGAGAGGGTTCACCGTCATTCCCGCGCAAACGGGAACCCGGGTTGTTCAAGGTTTTCCGGCCCCCGCTCCCCGCCTACGCGGGGACAAGCTTCGCGGGGGCGACGGCTTAAGCGCTGCCCTGTTTTGAACCATGCCCGCTTTTCCTGCTCCGTTGGGGCTCACCGGTTCATGAGAGCCCACAACGAGTCTCCCGTCCTTCGGACCCGAGAACTCGTCGCCCGGACCACCCGGTTTTTCCTATTCCGCCATGCTTTCTCCTCCGTCCCCCTCTCCACAACGTTTCCGCGTATCCGCCTCTCATTTGAAAAGCATTGAGCTCAAGCACTTATTCTGAACGTCGTGAAGAGGCAAAACGCAAGTCCCACCGCCAGGCCGGGAATTATGGTATGGGCGATCCTCGGCGTGCCGGCGAGGAGATGAGCCACAACCATGAAAACGGTCGCAACGACGATAGTGATCACGGACGGGAGAATGAATCGGAGGGGATTTGGCGGCAACCGGCGGTATAGCCATGTGACGGCCCGGATCATCGAGGATGTCACGGTAAAGCTCACGATCCCTTGCGTCAGCCCGTACATCACCCTTTCGGGAAAGGCATATCCGCTGTTGGCGTAAAATGCCCATCCGCCCCAAATGACGAACGCCAGCAGGGGAGACGCTATGTTGTACCCTCTGCCCGTGCGCACGGCTTTCCGGTCTGCTGTATGTCGGGCCATATGGTTTCTCTCCGTTGAGTGCGTGAAGATGGTTTGCGATTGCGAACCCGCCTCTCGGCCTGAAAGGGCATCGGAACGTATAATCCCCCCGCCCCCGGTCCGGGCGCGTGGTCGTGCAGGCCTCCGGCAACGCGAACTGCCGCCGAAAACGGCCATCCAAGCATAATGTAAGTACAATTATTGATTTCTGTAATAGTCTGCGTTACAGATGGGCGGGTAATGCAAAGGAACGGAATTACCGCGGATGGAGCGGATCGGGACCACCGGGGGCGCCGTTCCCGGGCGGGTGGTGCGGCTTTTGCCGGCTCATTTCGGGCCTGCGGCAGGCTTTCCGGTCCGAATCCGGTTGAATGCGTCCTCGAGGATCGAGAACTGCTCCTTCAGCAACGCAATGAGAGACGAAGCTCTTTCCATGTCCATGTCCCGGCACGCCGTTTCCGCTTCCGCCGCAAGGTCCTTCATGGCGAAAGCTCGAAGGCTTCCCGACGCTCCCTTCAGAGTGTGAGCGGTCATCCGCGCCCGACGCACATCGCCTTCCGAGACCGCCCCGGCCAGCTCGTCGATCATTCTCGGGATGTCCTCGAGGTATCCCTTGACGATCTCGCGGGCGAGGGCTTCATCCCCCATCATGACCTCGAGCAGGGCGGCCCAGTCGAATACTTCCAGGCTTTGTTCCTCCGCGGGCGCGGCCGCCGTCGAAGCGGGTAAAGCCGCAACCCGCGCGCCCGTCGTCCACCGTTCCACGGCCTCGGCCAGTTCGCGTGGGTGAAAGGGTTTGGACAGGTAGTCGTTCATCCCCACCGCCAGGCACTTTTCCCTGTCTCCTTTTATCGCATGGGCCGTCATGGCGATGATGGGGATGTCGTGGGAACGAACGGCGGAAGATTCGCTGCGGATAAGTCTCGTGGCTTCATAGCCGTCCATTTCGGGCATCATGCAGTCCATGAGAACGAGATCGTAGGATGTGGTCTCCAGCACCTCCACGGCCTCTCTGCCGTTTTCCGCAACATCCGCCCGGTATCCCAGTTTTTCCAGGACGCTCAGGGCGACTTCCCGGTTGATCGCGTTGTCTTCGACAAGCAGAATCCGGATGTTGCGCTTCTGCTGCTCGGCGACGGCGCGCCCGGTGATGAGCCTTCGAACCCCCTCCCCCCGATGGACCCTGTTTTCCATGCTCAGGACCAAAGCCAGGCAGTCGTGGAGCTGTCTTTTCTTGATCGGCTTGGTGAGAAAGGCCGAAAAGCCGCAAGCCTCGAGCCTCGTCGCATCACTCCGCCGGCCGACGGACGTGAGCATGACGAGGAGAGTCCCCGAAACGGCGGGGTCGTTCTTGATGGCGTCGCCAAGCTCTTCGCCGTCCATCCCCGGCATTTGCATGTCGAGAAGCGCGATACGGAAGGGATCGCCCTCCAGCCCGGCCTCGCGCAGGCGCGCGAGAGCTTCCCGTCCGTCCTGCGCCTCCGCGTGTCGGCAACCCCAGGAATCGAGCAGCACGGACAGGAGACGCCGGTTCGTGGCGTTGTCGTCCACCACCAGGATGCGTTGGCCCGAGATGTCCGCGAGGGTTTCCCGCACGGGTCCCTGCAGGTCCGGCTGTCTTTGAAACACCGCGCTGAACAGGAAGACCGAGCCCTTGCCGTCTTCGGTTTCGACGCCGATCTCGCCCTGCATCATCTCCACCAGCATCCTGGAGATGGCGAGTCCGAGGCCCGTACCCCCGTACTTTCTCGTCGTCGAGGCGTCTACCTGCGTAAAGGCGTTGAAGATGTCCCCAAGCCGGTCCCGGGGAATGCCGATGCCGGTGTCCCTTACCTCGAAACGCAAAGTGACCGAAGCGCCATCTTCCGACAGGCGTCCGACATGGATGACGACTTCTCCCTCGTGCGTGAACTTGACGGCGTTGCCGGCGAGATTCGTGAGGACCTGTCGCAGGCGTCCCGGATCGCCCTTGAGCAGGGACGGGACATCCGGCTCGATACAGTAGGCGAACTCGATTCCCTTTTCCTCCGCCTCGAGCGCGAGCATGTCGGCGAGGTCTTCCAGGGTTGCGCGAAGGTCGAAATCGATGGTTTCGATTTCGAGTTTTCCGGCTTCGATCTTGGAAAAATCCAGAATGTCGTTGATGATGGAAAGGAGAGTCTCACCGCTCGATCTCACCATTTCCGCATACGCCCGTTGCGCATCCGAGAGATCGGTATCCAGCAGCAACTCGGTCATGCCGATCACGCCGTTCATGGGGGTCCTGATCTCATGGCTCATATTGGCCAGGAACCGGCTCTTGGCTATATTGGCGGTTTGCGCCTGAGCCGCCAGTTCGTTGGCCCGGGCGATGGCTTCCTCGAGCTTGCGGTTGGCTTCGAGCAGTTGCGCCTCGGCCCGCTGCCGCTGGGAAATATACACGAAGCACTCCAGCAGCTTCACCTGCCCCTTCCACTGTATCCGCTTCACGGACCTGAGAATCGGTATGGGACGGCCGCCGGCTCCGAGCGTGATGCTTTCGGAATTGTCCACGTCCCGGCCGAGGTCCCACACGGGACAGATCCCCTCGTTTGCCGGACACAGGTAGGAGTGGCAAAACTGCCCTTCGATGTCCTCTTCCGCGGCCCCGAAAAGGTCCGCCGCGTATGCGTTGATGCTCTCGATGGTTCGTGACGCCGGGTCCACGATGACCACGCCGGCGGGGAGGTTCTCCATCAGGCTGCGGTGCAGAGCCTCGCTCTCCCTCAGGTCATCCTCCGCCTGTTTGCGTTGCGTAACGTCGTACACGATCAGGTGCACCACCTGCGAATCTCCGAACACGATGAGGCTTCTGGAAACCTCCACATGGCGAATCGTTCCGTCCGCCAGGCGGTGCCGCGACTGGAGAAGCTTCCCATGTTCGCAGGAAGAAGTCTCCCCGGAGGAGACCGCGGGACTCCCGATCTCCGAAACCGTCATGGAAAGAAGGTCCTCCCGCGAGTAGCCGTAAAACCCGACGGCCGCGGCATTGGCGTCGATGATCTTCCCGTCCCCGGGAGCGATGAGCAGCATTACCGCGCAATTGTCCGCGAACTGGCGCCGGTAGGACTCCTCGCTTCTCTGCAGGTCGTTGGTGCGCTCCAGCACCAGCCGCTCCAGCCTTGCCTGGCGGGTGCTCATGAAACTGATGAACGAGCTGACGATGCCGGTAAGGAGGAGCCCGGCCAGTCCGGCGGCCCACCAGCCCCGCGCCGGATTTGCATTCAGAAATGCGGGCCCCGGATGGATCGCCAGGGCGTACGTCTTACCGAAGGCAAATATCGGACGGATGCCGGAGAGGTCGAACCGGTCCGGAGACCCGTTCGCGGCGGAGTCTCCCCCCGTTCTCTCCGACCGGGAGGAGGCCAGAAACTGTGGAGGCGCTCCGGCCCGCAACTGGTAGAGATCGACCACGACCGCCTCGGAATTCCGGCTGAAGCCGTCAACCGACTTCTCGAGAATCACGCGGGGGCACGTGGTGATGAAGACCAGTCCATTATCGCAGGGGGGACCGGCGTCGTCCCGCTCGCCGCCGGCGCAGAGCCGGGCGTAGATATTGATTACGGGCTCGTTGGCTCCGCCCTTGGGGATGATGTCCGTGCCCGTCGCAAGCCCCGTTCGCCTTGCGGCCGACATTGCTTCCCACCGTGCGGGATCGGCCTGCATATCGAAGCCCACCGCGGAACCGATCTCTTCATAAGGCTCTGCGAAGGAAAGCGGGAAGTAGAAGTCCCTCACCGGCGCCGGCTCCTTACGGCCGAGGGCGTCCCACTGGTAAATGGAAAAATCCGGGATGCCCTCCGCGCGCATCCTGTCCTCGAAGCCGCTCTTACGGGCAGCGCCGACCCGAGGCGCCCATCCTACCCCCCCGATGGAGGAATGCCGGACCATGTGTTCTGAAAACGAGCGGAATTCCTCGCGGGTAACGGCTTCGCTGCTCTCGAAGAAGCGAACGAGTCCGGGCAGCAGGGAATCTCCGACCTCCTTGATTTCTCTCATGATAACGGAAGCGCGGGCATCGACCAGTTGAGAGAAGATGAGCTTCCGGGAGCGTATCTCGGCATCGTGCACTTCCAGCATGAGCATTACCGTCAGGGCCACGCCGATAACGCCGCTCAAACACGCCTCGGCCTGGCTGAAGCGCTCCCTACCGTGCTGCGGCAGACTGTTGCGCCAATGCAGGACGGCCCCTCCGGCCAGGAGAACCGCGAGCAGGAAAACGGAGCAAAAAACGGGAACGAGGCGCTCCCGGTCGACCGTCGCTTTCCACTGCGAAGCTTCGATGTCCAGCCCGATCATGAGCAGCACTTCGCCGGTCCTCGGGTCCTTGACGGGTGCAAAGGCGCTCACGAAGGTGCCGTACTCGTCGGTAACCGGTCCTTCGGTAAAGGACGCGCCCGTTCGGAAACTGTCGCGCAACTCCTGCGTCGGTTGTCGATAGACCATCCCCGGTGGAGACGCCATCGAGTCCGTCTCGTCCAGGCTCTCCGGTCCGAATCTGATTCTCCCGCCGCGCAACGCCACGCTGTAGAGACTGCGATGGTTCATGAACCGGGCGAAGGCTTTCATTTGCTCCCGCAACCGGATGAACCGCGGATTCGTCCTGTCCTCCGGAGTGAAGGAGAGCGCTTTGACGTTCTCCGGACCGACCGTGCGGGCAATGGCCTCGGCCTGAGAGAGCAATTGAGTCCTCAGCTGCCGGTCCGCCTGCCCGGCATGGCGCTCCGACATCCACAATCCGCCGGCAAGCAGGCATACGAACACCGCAGTGGTCAGCCAACGGCCAGACCACCCGCTATTCTCCTCATCGATACGGCGTTTCACTTCCCGTCCCTGGCTCATGGACTCGATTCTCATCGGCCGCGCAACGGCGAAAACTCATTCGCCCAAAGGCGAAGACCTATTCGCGATTTTGGAAAGCGATTACGGGAAAGCGTCACACTTCCTCGTTCGCGCTTCCACGTTCCCATATCTTTGTCAGCATTCTCCATATGCAAGGCTGAACCACCGGGTAGAGGGTTTCCGTCCTCCGGTTCGCCCGGTCGTCCTTCCGTAACGATGATGCAATTATGCGGCCACCCCGATAGGACAATACTGTCGAATTGACGTCACCCCCGCGCGGGCGTGGGTCCCGCAAGCCTTGAAAAGCCCGGATTCAAGCTTGCGCGGGAACGACGTCGCCGGGCCCAAAGTCAACAACATTGCCCCGATAGGATAGTCGAAACGATCCATGGCCCCGTAACCACGATCCGGCAGCAGGCGGAGCGCGAACGGCGCGCGGCCGCTCATCCCGCTGCCGCGGGCGTCGTAATTGCATCGAGTTCTTTTGCTGTCACGACTGATTGAAATCAATTGGATCAATGCAACGGCGGGATGATACAACACGATCCATTGGATTGAAATGAAAATATTCGCGCGGCCCGCGGCGTGGCCGTGAATGCTTTCCGTATTTCGATCCGGACACTCCTCGGACGGCCGCACAACCGCGATCCTGAGCCATGAGAAAGGAACGGCGGGAATTCGTGGTCGAGGCGAACAGGTCGTCGCCTGACTCACTCCTGATTTCAGCCAACAAATATCAACAACTTATCACTTTCCGTCATGAAAAAGAATCAGGAATTTCCTGATTTCGTAACATCCGCATTTCCGTTATTCTAAAGTCGTTCAGCATCCATGATCAGGATTATGCGGCCGATTTGCCGATGAGACAGACTGCTTTGCGCGGTTACGGCTTTCAGCCGCGGGCGGACTGTAGAAACGCAACGGATCGCGACTGGAAGGCAGCGGTTCCACGGACACTATGTGAGTCGGCGGTCGTTGAAACGGACAACTAAAGGAAACAGAGATAGTGCAAACAGCCTGTGTCGCCACCAGAACCGTCAGCGCCGAGGAGTACGGCCTCCGCCTCCAACGCCTGACCAGGGCGTAT
>CAYOVG010000223.1:0-11908 GCA_964407285.1 uncultured Syntrophobacteraceae bacterium | reverse complement strand
ACGAGCTTTTTATCGTACCACCGATCCCTCTTCAAGTCAAGAGATCTTTTACCCTCTCGGGCTTTTTCCCACCCCGAGAACTTCCACCTCCGGGTTCCTTGCCCGCCATTCCCGGCGAACAAACAATCTTAACTCTTTTTCCCGGAATGTCAAGAGGATTTTTCTCAGAAACTTGCTTCGCATCCCCGCTTCGACATTCCCTCCCCAAAAGGGGATTAACATTTATCAAATCGAATCTGAAATGTCAACATCTTTTTTCTCGGAACTAAACCGCAAATGCACCTCGCTCAACGCGTCGCGGTTCGCTTCTTCCTGGCATATGCAGCGGCTTCCAATCCGGCCACGCATCCTTCTCCGATGGCCTTCGCCATCTGCCATGGCGGACCGCATATGTCTCCGGCGGCGTATACTCCGGGCACGCTCGTTTCCTGGCGTTTGTTGACGGAGATGTATTTCATGGTCTCGGGGTCGAGGTTTACGCCGAGCTTCATCGCGATTTCGAGCGCTCCTTTGGCCCCAAGCTCGATAAAGATCCCGGCGGCTTCTATCCTCTCCCCGTTATCGAGGACTACGGCCTCAACCCCACTACCTCCGCCTTCGATGGACTTCACCTGCCGGCCGGGGTGCTTGACCACGCCGCTTCGTTCGACATGATAGCGAAGGTGCTCGTTTAGGAGAAGCTCCTCGTAAACCAGATGCACTTCCGAGGCGATAAGGAGAAGACTGAGCGCCCCCGATCCGGCGGCGCTCTCACCTCCCGCCACCACGACCACCTGGTCCCGAAAGAAATTCCCGTCGCAGTCGATGCAGTAACTGACCCCTTTCCCCAGGAACTCTTTCTCACCCGGAACATTGAGGCGATTTCTGGAGATGCCCATAGCCACCACCCCCGCATAGGCGGTAATCATCTCTCCCGATTCCAGCGTGAAGCGGAGGCGTTCCTCGTCGCGGTCGATATCCACCACGTCCATGTCGAAGAACTCGGCGCCGAATTTTTCGGCCTGCCGTCTCCCCTGCTCCAGCAAATCCCCTCCCGACACGGTCCCATCCATGCAACAGAAATTCTCCACGTGAGCACGGTACAGGGAGCTTTTGTGAACGCGGCCCAGCACAGCTACCCTGGCCTTGCTTCTAACCGCATGCACGGCGGCCTGCAAACCGCCGGGGCCGCTTCCCAGGACCACCACATCATATTCGAGGCTCTTGCCATTCATCCGTCCAGTCCTCTCCTAAACTCAACCACAGCGGCAAGCAGTGGCGAAATCACATCCGAAGGGGCTCGAAACAGGCTCTCAACCCGCTCCCTTCCTTTTCAATCGAAAGTACCGCCAAAATATGTTATACTAATTTCTTTCAGCCGTAAGCGGCTTTATTTATAACACGTCCGACCGATTTGAGAACCACCGATGCACAATAATTCTATTTCCTGTCCTCGGGTCAGCGCCGCCCTCATCCAGTCGGAGGGCAAAATCCTCATCGCCCGCCGTCCCGCTCACAAAGCTTTCGGTCTTTTCTGGGAATTTCCGGGGGGCAAAGCCGAACCGGGCGAAAGCTTGCAGGATTGTCTACGTAGAGAAATACGCGAGGAATTGGCGCTGGAAATCATCGTCGACCGGCTTTTCCACCATGTCCGCCTCCGCACGCCCGCCTTGAGCATCGACCTCTACGCATTCTGGTGCAGGCTGTGCGGCGGAGAACCGGACCTGCGGGAGCACGTGGAATACCGCTGGGTCCACCCGGTTGAGTTGAAGCGCTACCGCTTCACCGAGGCGGATGAAGAAGTGGTGGTTCTCCTGGAGCGACTTACCGAACCTGCGGACCGGCGCGGCCGGCCCGGCTCAGTTCCATCTACGAGCGGTAGTCCGCATTGATCTTGACATAGTCGTACGAAAAATCGCAGGTGAAGACGCGGGCCGCCGATGTCCCGATTCCCAGGTCGAGGTTAACGGTAATTTCCTTTCGCTGAAAAACTTCCGAGGCTTTCCTTTCTACGTCGGGATCTTCCACGGGCGACCCGTTTCGAAATACGCAGACCCCGTCGAAGAAGAGAACTACCTTCTCCGTCGCCAGCGGGACCCCCGCCCTGCCGGCCGCGGCCACTATTCTTCCCCAGTTTGCGTCGCCGCCGAAGAAAGCGGTTTTCACCAACGGGGAGTTGGCGATGGTGAGCGCAACGGTCCGGGCGCTTTTCTCATCGGGTGCTCCGGTCACGCGGATTTCGATAAATTTCGTCGCTCCTTCGCCGTCCAGAACAAGCTGCCGGGCAAGGTCCGTCAAAACGGCCCGGAGGGCCTCGCCAAACAGCCGGCTTTCCGTGCTGTCGGTATCCGTTATCACCCGGTTCCCCGCTCGTCCGCCGGCAAGAACGAGCAATGTGTCGTTGGTGCTGGTGTCGCTGTCCACGGTGACGGCATTGAAGGAGCAATCGACCGCGCGCCCGAGCCAGTACCGAAGCGGCCCCGGATCGATGGCGACGTCCGTGCACACGAACGAGAGCAACGTCGCCATATCGGGGGCGATCATCCCCGATCCCTTCGCAATTCCCCCGACGGTTACGAGTTTCCCGCCCAAATCCACGCGCGCGTGAGCCATCTTGGGAACCGTGTCGGTGGTCATTATGGCGCGCGCGGCATCTTCCCAACCGGCCGGCCCGAGGGCCTTGACGAGACCGGGCATCGCAGCGGCGGCGGGTTCGATCAGTATTTGCGGTCCGATCACTCCCGTGGAGGCCACCAGGACGCCTTCGGGACTCACTCCGCCCCCGAGAGCGCCCGCGGCTATGCGGGACATCTCCCGTGCGCGCCGGATTCCTTCATCTCCCGAACATGCGTTGGCGAAACCGGCATTGACCAGGATGGCCCGCGCTCGCGGGGACGCCGCAAGGTGCTCCCGGCACACCGAAACGGGAGCGGCGCAGAACTGATTGGTGGTGAAGACGCCTGCGGCCGTAGCTTCCGTTTCGGCAAAAATCAACGCCAGGTCGAGGCGGTCGCGGTAGCGCATCCCGCAGGCCGCTCCAGCGGCGAGAAAGCCCGGAACAACAAAGGGATCTCTACCGACCGCAACACTTTTTGTATTTTTTTCCGCTCCCGCATGTACAGGGGTCATTTCGGCCAACTTTGCGCTCCTTTCTGACCGCCGGCTTCGCCGGCGCATCTCCTCCGACCGCCGCGAACTGGACGGCCTGTTCTTCCTGCTCCCTCTTCAGTTGCTGCACCTCATCCTCTCTTTGCACCTGGATGTGGTAGAGCAGCCGAATCACCTCTTCCTTGAGCCTCGAGATCATATCGTCGAAGATGGCATGGCCCTCGCGCTTGTAGGCTACAAGCGGGTCCTGCTGGGCATAACCGCGCAGGCCTATGCCCTCCTTCAGGTGGTCCATATTCAGGAGGTGGTCCTTCCAGAGGCTGTCCAGCGTCTGGAGGAGGACATAACCTTCCAGGTCCCGCATGATGGATTCGCCGAAATCCTTTTCCCTGGCGTCGTAACGCTCCACAACGCGGTTCAGCAGGTCTTCCCGCAATTCCTCCCGGCCCAGGTCCCCCAGCGACTCCACCGTCAGTTTCTCCTGAATCCCGAACAGTCTCTGCAACTCCGCGTTCAGGGCTTCCAGGTCCCAGTCCTCGGCATACGTCTTTTCTTCGGTGGAATCGGCCACGACCTGGTCCAACAGCTCTTCCGCCATGTCGAGTATGACGGGCTTGAGATTGCCGCCCTGGAGGGCCTCCCGTCTCTGGCGATAGATGATCTCACGCTGCTGGTTCATAACATCGTCGAATTCGATGAGCTGCTTGCGGATGCTGAAGTTCTGCGCCTCCACGCGGCTCTGAGCGTTTTCGATGGCGCGTGAAACGATGCGGTGCTCGATGGGTTCGTCTTCCTGCATTCCTATACGCTGCATGAGCCCGGAGAGCCGGTCGGCCGCAAAAATCCTCATCAGGTCGTCTTCCAGGGAGAGATAGAAGCGCGAAGATCCTTTGTCCCCCTGCCTTCCCGCACGGCCCCGGAGCTGGTTGTCGATGCGCCTCGCTTCGTGGCGCTCCGTACCTACGATATGAAGCCCTCCCAGTTCGGCGACGCCCGCCCCCAGCACGATGTCCGTACCTCGACCCGCCATATTGGTCGAGATGGTCACCGCCCCATACTGTCCGGCTTTCGCGACGATCTCCGCTTCCTTCTCATGGTGCTTGGCGTTGAGCACCTGGTGGGGGATTCCCTCCATTTTGAGCAGTGTGCTGAGCCGCTCGGATTTCTCGATGCTCACCGTGCCCACCAGCACGGGACGGCCGACGTCGTGGAGTTCCTTGATCTCGTTCACCACTGCCCGGAATTTTTCCTTTTCCGTCCTGTAGATACAGTCCGGAAAATCCGTCCGGATCATCTTTCTATGGGTGGGAATGACGATGACGTCCAGTTTATAGATCTTGGCGAACTCCTCGGCTTCGGTATCCGCCGTACCCGTCATTCCGGCCAGCTTCTCATACATGCGGAAGTAGTTCTGGAACGTGACGGAAGCCAGTGTCTGGTTCTCGTTTTCGATCCGCACGTTTTCCTTGGCCTCCAGCGCCTGGTGCAGTCCGTCGCTGTAGCGGCGTCCGGGCATGAGGCGGCCGGTGAACTCATCGACAATGATGACCTTGCCGCCCTTGACGATGTAGTCCACGTCCTTTTTGAAGAGCACGTGGGCGCGCAGGGCCTGCTGAACGTGGTGGAGGTTATCCATATGCCGGGGATCGTAGAGGTTCTCGATGCCGAGGAGACTCTCCACTTTGGCCACTCCTTCCTCGTTGAGGGCCACCGTCCGGCTCTTCTCGTCCCTGGCGTAATGCATATCCTGCTTCAGATTCGGGATGATCCGGTTGATCCGGTAGTAAAGCTCGGTCGATTTCTCCGCGGGTCCCGAGATAATGAGAGGCGTACGGGCCTCGTCGATCAGAATGCTGTCCACTTCGTCCACGATGGCATAGTGCAAATCCCTTTGCACCATATCGTCCAGGCGAAATTTCATGTTGTCGCGCAGATAATCGAATCCGTACTCGTTATTGGTCCCGTAGGTCACGTCGGCGCCGTAGGCTTCCTTGCGTTCGTCGTCGTCCAGCCCGTGAACGATGCACCCCACGCTCAGCCCGAGGAACCTGTACACCTGTCCCATCCACTGGCTGTCGCGGGTCGCCAGGTAGTCGTTGACCGTGACGACGTGGACCCCTTTTCCCGTCAAGGCGTTCAGGTAGACCGGCATGGTGGCGACGAGGGTTTTTCCTTCACCGGTCTTCATTTCGGCGATGGAGCCCTGATGGAGCACCACGCCTCCGATCACCTGGGCGTCGAATGGTCGCATTCCGACGGTTCGCGCGCCGGCTTCCCGCGCCACGGCAAAAGCTTCCGGCAGCAGCTCGTCAAGCGGCTGTCCGTTGTCCAGTCTTTCGCGGAATTCCACCGTCTTTCCGCGCAAATCCTGATCGCTCAGTTTCCGGATTTGCGGCTCCAGGCGACAAACCTCATCGACGAGTGGAGCTATTCTCTTTAGATTGCGCTCATTCTGGCTGCCAAATATTTTCTTGAGGAGTACACTTATCATGTGCCGCCGGGTTCTCCTTCATTTCAATTTCGCTTTTATTTTCAGTATCGGTAGTGGAAGCGCCGGTTTCGACCTCCCAGACCATGGCGACTTCGTCGCATTCGGGGAACTTGGGACAATGGATACAGTCAGCCCAAATCTTATGAGGAAATATGTTCTTGTCAACCGCCCTGAAGCCGATATGTCCAAAAAAACCGGTCTCGTAAGTGAGGACGAAGAGCTTTTCTATCCCCAGTTCCCGAGCTTCACCGATGCAGGCCTCGACGAGCCGGCGCCCGCAACCGGCGCCCCGGTGGGAATCCATGACCGCGAGGGACCGGATTTCGGCAAGGTTCTCCCATATGATATGCAGGCTGCAACAACCCACTACATCGCCATTTGCAGCGTCCACGTAGACGAACATGTCTCTCAGGTTGGTATAAAGCTCACTCAGAGAACGGGCAAGCAACTTCCCCTGTCCGGCAAAATGACTCAAGATACTTTGGATTGTGCGAACGTCTTCTATTCTTGCCTTACGAATCATTCTCCGCTACGCCTCCTGAGAACCGGAGTCGGCCGCATACAGTCCGGCGCTCCGCAATGCACGCGTTCTGGACTTTGTAAAAACAGAACTTTAATTTATAGCACGTTCCCATCGGATTTTAAAGCTTTCAATGACGCGACACCGAAGGCCGAGCGCCGAGACGGGAGACCCGCCCTGCAGCGGTAATGGAAGAAGCAAATTGATCGGATTTTTGTAACAGACATCCTCCGGAGAGGCAACCATATTGAAAAAAGAAAGCCAGGGGAGGGGGACCTGGCTTTCAACAAGGATTTGTACTAGGAGAGGTACTCTTTTTCTGTATTCGAGAATATCAGATAATAGCTATAATGAAATAGGGTGGAGAATGTATTTTGCCCGGACGGAACGTGTAGCGTGTCCGGCGAAAACGGTTGGGGAAACGGCAGCGCAAGCACGGATAGAAGGATTGAAGAGGATTGAAGGTGATGGAGAAAAGAGATTTCACCAGGGTCCCGTTTAAGACGGAAGCTATCGTGGAATGGAAAGACCGCTCGATACGGGGAGAAGTCAAGAATCTGAGCCTCAAGGGAATGTTACTCGAAACAGCCGAACCCGTGGAACTGAACCAGGCCGTTCACATCAGGATTCTCCTTTCGGGAGCATCGTCCGAACTCTCCATTAAAATCGACGGCGCCGTCGTAAGAAGAGATGCGAGGGGAACTGCGTTTGAGTTCACCGGGATGGACCTCGATTCCTTCATTCATCTCAGGAACATCATCACCTTCAACGGTGGGGATGAGTCGAGAATCATGGAGGAATTCCAGAAGCACATGAAACGGAAATAGCGAGACCGCGGAAAGTCCCAGAAGCTTCGACCACGAAAGACACGAAAAGCACGAAAAAGAGATCGTCCCTCTTTCGTGCTTTTCGTGTCTTTCGAGGTTGGCAAGCGGTGCTCGATCCTTCCGCCGGTCTTTCGCGGTTCACGACAACTCGGGCACGGCCTCTTTGAATTCTTCCATCAATATTGCGCTCGGATTAATGAAGTAGGCGGCGAAATTGGTGACCTGTCCATTAGCAAGGACGAGCACGCCGAGGACGTTCTCTCCCAACGAATAAACGTAGACAGACATGCTGCCGGCGGCAAAAAAACCATTATACACGGCGCTGAGAGTACCGGACTTTATATCCACCCTGATTTTCGTGAAATCGGCTTCCCGGAGCAAACCCGCACACTTTTCAAGCCACGCCCGCTTCGTTGTTCCTCTCAGAATATGGTACTCCTGCACCAACGCCTTGGTCCTGCCCAGCAACTGCCTGTCAGGACCCGAAACCGGAGAGGAAGGTTCGTTCGCTATCCTGCCGGAGCCGGCGCAAGACGTCAGCGCCAGCAATAGTACTACACATGTCAGCATCTTCCATGTATGAGCCACCGTCGTTTCTCTCCGCCTCCCCCGTTCCGGAAAGCCCCGAAACGGCTTTCCCCACGATGCAAGCCGAAATAGATTTTGCATTCCACCTTACATTCCGAAACACCAAACGGACGCCTATTCATGCTCCGGAATCTGGTCCAGATACCAATCCATCGGATTCAGCAGGGTAAATCCCAATTCCTCCAGCTTTTTCTTCACACGGGTAACATTATTGGTCAGCAGGTACGGGAAAACCGCGCGCTTCCCCTCCTCCCAATACCTTGCAACGAGAATGCTCCCAAAAGAAATCTTCTCTTCGCTGATGGCGTCCACTATCCGCTTCATCTGCCCCAGTTTGTCCTCCACTATGACGCAAAGGAGCGTACCGGGCTCCTTGATTCCGAGGACATTGATGAAAGCCCTCATGAGGTCTCTTATGGAGATGATGCCGCAAAGCTTCCCCTCCTGGTCCAGCACGGGAAATGCCCCCACCCTCTTCGACTGTATCAGTAGGAGAGCATCTTCAAGCGTCTGGTAGGGAGACACCGTAATGAGATCCGTGGTCATGATATCCTTGACCTTCAGGTGAGCGACCTTTTCTCCGGCGGCTTCGACATCCGTCAGAATATTCGAGGGCAAGGCGCTTCTGATATCGCGGTCCGTGACGATGCCGATCAGGGTATTGTCCCGATCCACCACCGGAAGGTGGCGTATGCGGTTTTGCTGGAGCTTGTTCTGAGCCTCCAGGATGCTCTCGTCGGGTTTGATGGTGATTACATTCCTGGTCATTGATTTGTCAATGAACATGTCTTCCTCCGTGGCCGGATGAAATCAGCGGCTTCTTTCAGAGCGTTAAATGCCCAACAGAACTGCAACATGATCCCTGATCAATTCGGGCAGGCGCTCCAGCGAGTACCCCCCTTCAAGAATGGAAACAAGACGTCCATTTGAATACGTATCCGCCATTTTTACAACTTCCCGCATGATCCATGAAAAGCACTCCGTCGACAGATTCATATCCGCCATGTCGTCATCGGCGTGCGCATCAAATCCGGCCGACACCAGGATCACTTCGGGCTGAAACTTCGCAAAGGCCGGGAAGAGATCCCTTTCCAGGGACGTTTTGTACTCTTTGTCCCCCTGTCCGGGCAGCATGGGAGAATTCAGCGTGAACCCCATCCCTTCGCCGAGCCCCCTTTCGAATTCCCGGCCCGTACCGGGATAGCAAAAGGTCGGATGCTCGTGGATGGAATAGAAAAAAACGGTGGGGTCGCGCTCGAAGATGTGCTGAGTGCCATTGCCGTGATGCACGTCGAAATCCACGATCCCGATCCGTTTTACGTTCCACTGCATCTGAAGATACCTGGCGGCGACGGCGACATTGTTGAAGTAACAAAAGCCCATGGCCTTGTCCCGTTCCGCATGGTGCCCCGGAGGCCTCACCGCGCAAAACCCGTTGTCCAGCTCCCCCTCCATCACCAGCCTCGCCATCTCGAGGACACCCCCGACGGCAAGCACCGCCGTATCGTACGTACACTCGCATATCTGGTTGTCCGGATGGTCGAATTCCGTTACTCCCCGGATGCAAGCCTCCTGAATTCGCCTTATGTGATCTACGTCATGGACGGCCTCGATCCATTTCAGGTCCGCTTCTTTCGCCCCGATGATACGTAACCCCGAAAGAAGCCCCGAAACCTTGAGACCCGAATATACAGCGCCCAGCCTCTCGGGGGCTTCGGGATGGTCCGGGCCGGTTCGGTGCAGCAGAAAACGCTCGTCAAACAGAAGCCCTGTTCTTCTCATCTCATTCGTCCAATCATGCCTGTACGGTTTTCTGTTTTGAGCGATCGAGTCGCCCTGTCTCAATCTGCAGGCTAAAGGAGATTGCGGATATCTACAGCCATGCTTGCGAGACTGCCCCCCATCCGCCGGCCAGGGGAAGCGGAAAGCAGAACATGCAACGGATACACTATACCAGCATTTTTCACGCAGAACCACATGAAAATAGCGGCAGCCTTCGTGCATACTCTCGACTCCGCCGATGGAAACCCCGGACGGCGGGGGGAGCAGGAGCAAAAGAAGTGGCTTTACAGCCTTTGGAGAGGCGATTTAGAGCGTGTTCGGGCGATGACGTTCATTTCCTTCGATACCGTTCGCATGCCGGAGCCCTTACGGTCCGGAGTGAACCTCCTCCACGTAAGCCCTGACTCTCGATTTCTCCTCCATGGAAAGGGACGGACAGTCCTCGGGCTCTCTCAGCCCCTCGCTTACCTCCACCGCATAGGCAACACAGGATGAGAGGCCCGCTCCGGCGCACTTGCTCCCGGTGAGGATTCTCAGCATTTCTACGACGCTCGGCTTATCCCTGACCTCGGAACTCGGTTCAATTTCGCCGCGCCGCTCCCAGACTTCGTTGATTTTCGCTTTGAGTCCTTCCAGTATCCCGGCGGCAGTCGCTTCATCCTCTACGTTGCTGATGTATATTCGGCGCGCATGGATCACCACATCCCTTCCATCGATCCTCAATGTCAGCGACACGGGATCTACAGTGTAGTTCCTGCCGGCCATAACCGAATTGAGAAAGGGAAGGACCTCGCCGATATCCTGTTCGAGTTCGGCGACACACTGAAGCATTCCATAATATGCCTTGCACTCGGACCAGGACAGTTTCTTGGTATAGTTGTTCAGTAACATGGAAATCTCCTTATGGAGACGCCGCGACACTGCCGTCAATGCCGCGGCGTCTCGTCAAAATTTATAGTCGAATTGAGATTATATATTTCTCTGCGTTGATAATAATGTAAGGAAGATTTCCCAAATTGGTCAATAAAGCAATGTTAGTATAAACAAGTACTTAATGAAAAGATCATCTGATTTGCATGGGTGGGCGCCGGCTACGCCCCGGCGCACCCGGCCAGCGCTCTTTCCCTGAAAGCGCGCGCATCTCCCGGAATGGATGTGAATTCTACAATGAAGGTGGCGGGAGAACCCGGCGCACTCCCGGTGACTTTGCCGTAAAGCGCGTCGCCCGTTCCACGGCCGGATTCGTCGAGCAGCACGATCTTGAGGTTGGACATGCCGGCGGGAATTACATCCGCGCCGATTTCGGCGCACTCCCGCCCCATGCGGACCAGGACGCCTGCATGGACATCTCCGCCGGCATTCTTGCCTTCCAGGATAGTGAAGCTCACGGCAGGTTTGCAGTCCAGTTCGATCATGGCCCCACGCTCCTCGACAGGTAGGGAAATGCCGTAGCCGCACCCGTCGATCCCCCTGATCCGATAGACCTGGATTGAATTGCTCATCCCCTTGGGAAAGAACTCGGTATGGCGATCTATATCGAGGACGGAACCACAGGCCTTGACCGTGCCTTCCGACGCCAGGATCTGCCCCCCCAGGGAGAAGGACTCGATTCTTCCCGTCAGGTTCACGTTGGATCCGACGACGCCGTACTTGGCTCGCATACTCGAACCGATATTGCCTACCACCACGTCTCCGGTGTTGATTCCAATGCCCATCGATACTTCGGGAAAGCCCGCCGCCCGGTTGAGCCTGTTGACCTCCCGCATGGCGAGTTGCATCTCCAATGCGCACGCCACTGCTCTGAACGGATGGTCCTCCAGGCGGATCGGCGCGCCGAAGATGACGAGAAGAGCGTCGCCGATGATCTCATCGATGGTCCCGTGATATTTCATGATGATCCCGGTCATGACCTCGAGGTACATGTTGATCATGGCGACAACGCTTTCGGGGGGAAGTTTTTCGCTCATCGAAGTGAAGCCGCGCAGGTCGGACATGAGGAGAGTGACCGTGCGTTTCTCGCCGCCGAGTTTCAAACCCTCGGGGGTTTCGAGTATGCTCCTGACGATTTCGTCGGAAAGGTACCGGCCGAAGATTTTCTGTATGAACTGATTCTGCAGCCTGAGTTGCTCGTTCAGTTGCCCGAGCTTTTCTCTGTGCTCGCGTTCGGCGTCACGGGCCAGCTTGAGGGACAGGTGCGTGTGAACCCTGGCCAGAACTTCGGGAATTTCGAAGGGCTTGGTGATGTAGTCGACGGCCCCCGCCTCGAACCCCCTGGACTTCATCTCGATCTCCGCCAGGGCCGTGAGGAAGATGACGGGGATGTCTTTCGTGGATTCATCCCGTTTCAGGATACGGCACAACTCGTAGCCGTCCATTCCGGGCATCATGATGTCGAGGAGAATGAGGTCCGGAGGCAATTCCCCGATGACGTCCAGGGCGTTTTGCCCGTCCATCGCCACGGATATCTCGTACAACCCCCCGAGCGCATCCACGAGAATATCGACGTTTTGAACGACATCATCCACTATCAGAACGGTGCATTCCGACAGGTCTTTCACCGCGCCCCTCCAGTGGCAAGACCGGCGATGCGTCAAGAACCGGGAATCAAATCCC
>CAYOVG010000222.1:0-11950 GCA_964407285.1 uncultured Syntrophobacteraceae bacterium | reverse complement strand
TGGCCCTCGCTCGACGGCGTCAGGATGTGCTTTCCCCCGCCGTCGTTGGAAAGGCCGATGCTTTCCACGACGGCATGGATGCGGTCGCCGTCGCGGACGGCGTCCGCATAGCGCTTCAGGACCAGGAATCCCGCGCCCTCCCCGATCTTGATGCCCTGGGAAGACCGGTCGAAGGGAAGAGACCGTCCGCCTGCCGGAGGAAAAGCCCGGAGCACCTGGAAACCGTGATCGACATACAGGTAGTCGGGGCAGCATACCGCGCCGGCAAGCATCATGTCGGCCTGCCCGCTCAGAAGATGGCAGGCGGCCAGTTGGACGACATAGATGGAAGTGGCGCAGGCGGCGTCCACTTCATGGCAGGGACCGCGGAGTCCGAGCGCCTGCCCCGTAATTCGGGCCGGAAGGCCTGCGGTCCTCGCGTTTAAGTCGGACGTCTCTCCGGAAAATTCGGGCGAATCGGACAATTGCCCGGCCAGGGTAAAATCGCTCCGGCCCAACAACTCCCGCAGACAGGGCTCCAGGGCGAGATGGTGCATCCCGGAAAAGATCCGTTTGGACGAGAGCGTCGGAAAGCCCGGATTTCCCAGGATGACGCCGCACGAATCCAGGTCCGCGCTCCTTCGCCGGTACCCGCTGTCCTCGAGCGCCTGCCCGGCGGCATGGATGGGCCACTGGTAAACACGGTCCAGGCGTTCCAGGTGCGCGGGCTCTACGTGGTATCCGCGCGGGTCGAACCGGAAACCGCGAATATGCCCATTCGTGTGGCGCCCGATTTTGTCCGGGGTCCCCGGTTGCGGATCGAAGTAGAACAGCGGATCGACTCCCAGTTCCGCGGGGCCCAGCGGAGTCGTGACGTCGCGCCCGTCCATCAGCAAGTCAAAGAACTGGTCCGGACTGTGCGCTTCGGGAAACAAACATCCCATGCCGATAATCGCGATCTTATCCATCCCGGCTATGCCCCCGCTACCGCTACGGTCGATTCTCCGGCCGGTTCCTCCGGAACTGCTCGTGGAGCCGCTCGGAGACCGTCAACTGCACATCGGCCCATCGCATATGGACTTTTCCCTCCGCGTCGTGGACGGTCATGTCCACGACCAGGCGATATTCCGCCCGGGACTTGATCCGGGTCGAAACATAGAAGTCCTCTCCGAAACCTACCGGCCGGAATTGCTCGATCCGGCCTATCGAGGCGGGGAGGCAGCCGGCCTTCAGGAAATCCCGCGCCCACGGGAGAATGCTCTGCAACTGGACATCCGTCACGTAAGGGTTCCAGGAACTCGCCCTGAACTGCCCCTGCATGGACTCGGCCGGCGGCGGCAGGCAGCAGTGTACGGTGATGTGCCGCGAACCGATGTTGCACACCTGCTTTACCCCCTGGAAACTTCTGCCGTGAAAAAGGGGCGGCCCGGCGTAGAACTCCTCCGGCGGCCTGCCGTCCCGCGTAAGATCCATCTCCTCGTACACCGGCATGGGTCCCGGCGTGGCCGCATAGGGCGAAAGGACGATCTCGCCGCTGTAATGATAGACGGTCTGCCCTTCCGCCCGGCTGAAGATCTTGACCGCCATGGTTTCGAGCGGTTCGGTCGCTGCCGGCTCGACCTGCGCGATATACTCCCCGGGACTTTCCTCCTGAAACACGATCCCCTTGAGGACCTTGAATTCCCTGAGTTCACGAAATACATGGCCGGGGAGCAGCGCTTCACAGGTCCGCGCCATCCAGTGGACGGCGCACGTGGCGGGAAGCACGGGGCGCCCGTCTATGACGTGGTCCTGCAAAAAGGGATTGGCGCCCGGGATCAGGGTCCGTTGAACCTCCACCGGTTGATTATTTTGCCGTATTTGCCGCTCACGGGGAGGCGGAACCGGGATACTCCCGCAAAGCACCGGCTGCGGCCCGGCGTTCGATTTAAACAACTCCACGCACATCCGGCTTCCCTCGTCGCGGGATATCAGTTCGATATTCCTCTCCCGGTAGAGCTTCTTCAAAGACGGCGTGACCATGCCGTGGTCCCAGGGGCCCCAGTGGACGGCCGCAACCGCTTTCTCCGGGACCAGGATGCGGCAGCAACGGGCGAATTTATCGAGCAGCGCATTCGCCATCGCATAGTCGGTCTGGCCCGCATTGCCCCACAGCGAGGCTACCGAGGAAAAGAGCGCCACGGAGCGCAGGCGGTCGAAATCGAGACATGCCTGCAGATGCCGCAGTCCCCTGACCTTGCAGTCGAATACCCGGTCGAAATCCTTCGAAGTCTTGTTCTGAATCTTCTTGTCGGCAAGGTCGCCCGCTCCGTGGATGAGCGCGTCGATCTCCCCGAATCTGCTTCGCCCCTTCTCGATCGCTTCGCGCAACTCATCGCCGTCGGTAATATCCGCACGGCAGTAGATCGCCTCCGCGCCGTTTCGTTCGATGCGCTCGATGGTGCGCCGGACCTCCCGCCCGGCCAGGACCGGCCTCAGCATCTTGTCCACCTCCACGGGCGCGACGCGTTGTTGCCGGTCCGCGAGCCGGGATATGATCCTTTGCTTGAGGCTCGCCTCATCCGGACAGTCCCGCGCCCATTCCGGCTCGTCCTCCGCCGCCGGGGCGCGGCCCACCAGGATGTATTTGCCGCGGAATACCCTTGCCATTTCCACGACGCACTCGGCCGTGATCCCCCGTCCGCCTCCGCTCACCACGAAGACCGTGTTCTCATCCGGTACAAAACCGGGGCGTCCCGCATCCGCCGCCTCTTCGACAATCTCCAGCGTACAGCGCTTCCCGTGCGCATCGTAGCCCACTTCCCCAAGGTCCGCCTCGAGGTCCGCAAGTTCTTTCCGGATCGACGCGGCCGCTTCCGCGGCCGGGAGTTCCGGCGCGATGTCCAGGAACCGGCAGAAGACGTCCGGCCACTCCCGTCCGAGCGACTGGACCAGGCCGGACAGGCATCCTCCGAATATGCTGAAAGGCGTGCGTTCGCCCGTCCCGAGTTCCCCGTCCATGCGGGCGACGGCGACAAACGAGAGTCGATCCCCCGGATCGGGCTTCGGAGGCATGGATTGCCGCAGGTGTTTGGCGATCCGGAAAGCCAGCCGGGCCGCCAGGTCGTCTTCTTCCCGGAACAGGTCGCCAATCGAAGCAGCCCCGGAATTCCGGAAAGGATGAATATAGACAAAACCGGATACCGGACCGTGTTTTTCCCGGATTTCCGCCAGCGTGGCCTTGCAATGCTTCTCGTCGCAGCCGGGGAGAGCGAACCGGTCCAACGTCCCGGCCGCTTGCCCGCCGTAGCGAACGAGACTATCCGGAAATGCGAGCAAAACCGCTCTTGCTCCCCGATCGCGCAGTTCTTCCGCCAGCTTCCCGCCGACCCCCTCCCCTTCGTCCATGACCACCCAGAGACTGTTTTCGGCGGGAATCGACAGGATGCGGTCCGGCTCACTCAGTTCTTTCTTTTCCACGGACCGGACCCGTATCCCGGACGGCGGGGCGGACGGAGCCGGATCATCCGCTTCCTCGGCCGGTTCAGGCCCTCCGACCTCGACGGCGGCCGTGCTGATCACCACCTGGAAAGGCGAAGAAAGGGTTGCGGACGCCGCTGGTCCCGGCCCGGAATTCGAAACAGGATCAGGGTTGTCCGGCTTCTCCCCCGAATCGGAAACGCTCCCGGATGCCGGGGAAGCCGGACCGGCGACGCCGACTGCCGGAGCCGCGGAGGAAGCTCCCACTCCCCCCGGAACCTCAGCGGCAAGATTCCCGCACAGATAGCCTTCGATCTCACCCAGGGTGTTGAGCTGCTCCATCTCCCGCAGGTCTACTTTGACATCGGGAAATTCTTCCTGCATGGCCGCGATGATATCGATCCAATCGACGAGATCGAGCCCGACCGAGTCCAGGTCGCTGTCTTCCGTCAACATTTCGGGAAGATATCCGTTCTTCTCGATGATCATGACCCGCAGTCTGTCGATCATGCGCGAAACGTCGGGGGAACCGGGACGGGTCGCCGTCTCCGTCTCCGGTGAACCGGAAGAAACGACGGAGGCGGCGGCGGGCAGGGCAGGCGCGCCGGTTGATACCGGGGCTTCCCCGATCGCTGCCGCAAATGACCGGTTTCGCAGGTAATCCTCGATAAAGGCTGCAATGTCTCCGAGCGTGCGCAGTCTCCCCACGCTCTCGGGTTCGATGGGACTATCGGGGAATTCTTCCGCCATGGCCGCGAAGATCTCGAGCCACTTGATCGAATCGACCCCCATGTCGGTTTCCAGGTCCATGTCCATCTCCAGCATATCTTTGGGATATCCGGTCTTGTCGGCGACGATGTCCCGCAGCTTATCGACGATCCGTTCGATATCGACGGACAGGGGGGCGCCGGCTACGGGACCGGAAGGAGACGGTTCCGGCGCATAACCGGACCGGGGCGGCGCGGACGCTTCCCGGTCCGGGACAGGGGTAGGGGACGAGGGAAGAATCCTGCCCTGGGAAGCGTAGGGATTTACATCTGCGTCGCGGGAGTCATCCCGGGTCGTGGAGCGAAGAGGGATCAACTCCGGCTCCGACGGGCGGGCGTTCCCTTCGGTCGAGACGGCGCTTCCTTCCGACGAGCGCCACGACGCCGGCGGATCGTTCAGAACATTGAAGTCCGGCCGGCCCGTTCGCGGCGTCGGGGCCGGAGCCGGTTCCCCGGCGGGAAGGCTCCGGGCATTCAGCAGGTTGAGCTGGTTTTGGAGATACCGGTCGTGGTTGTCGTGGTATCTTTGCTGATTCTTATCCAGCAGCTCCACGACCGCGGCGAAGTTGTCGAGAATTTTGTCCAGGTGGGGACCCGGAGGGACCTTTTCGATCAGCGCGTATTGCCTCTCCATGTACCGGGAGAGCAGTTCGATGTAGCCTGCCTGATTCTCATGGAATTGCGATTGCAGTCGATCCAGGCTCTCCTGCCGTTCCAGTCTGTCTGAAATCATCTTATTCATTTCCATGGCCTGCGCGTGCGGTTGCGGTTTGTCGTCTTCCCGTCTCTGCCCGGATTTTTCCATCATCTCCCTCCGTGGCGAACCGGATGCGGCGAAAACATCCGAAGATACGCCGGCCGCCGGCGGATTCGGCCCGCCGGGGAACGATTTTCCATGCAACGCCCGGTCTCTGCGCGCCCTGGTGGATGGATCGAGATAGCGAAAGCCGTTGATTGCGACCTTCAGGCGCTTCTTTTCGTTTTGAACTCCCGGCCCGGCATCCGGAAGGGGCCGGCGACCGGAATCGGGACCCCTCGCCATGGCTTCGCGCACACCTGAAGCCGCGGATTCCCGCCCGGTGTATTCCTCCAGAATAATATGAAAGTTGGCGCCGCCGAAGCCGAAAGAACTGACGGCCCCGCGCCGGGGGGACCTTCCTTCCGGGCTCGGCCAGGGCTTCGGTTCCGAATTCAGGTAAAACGGCGAATCCCCGGATGCGAGTCCGGGGTTCGGGTTACGGATATGCAGCGTGGGAGGCAAAACCCTGTTGTGTAACGCGAGAGCCACCTTGATCGCGCTCGCGGCCCCGGCGGCGGCCCTGAGATGCCCGATCTGGGACTTGACGCTGCCCAAGGCTATGGAACGGGGAGCCACGCCCGCGAAAAATTCGAGGATCGTCGCAATCTCGCACGCATCTCCCGCCCTTGTCCCGGTCCCGTGTCCCTCCAGCAACTGGATGTCGCCCGGCGACAGGCCCGCTTTCTCGTAGCAGTTCCGTAGCGCCGCCAACTGCCCCGACGTATGGGGAGCGTAGATGCTCGTGGTCCTGCCGTCGCTTGCGGAGCCTATCCCCCTTATCACCGCATAGATTCCATCCCCGTCTCTTTCGGCGTCTTCCAGGCGCTTGAGCGCCATCATGCCGATTCCCGCCCCGATAAGCATTCCATCCGAATCCGCATCAAAGGGCCGGCACACCCCTTCAATCGACAGGGCCGGGGTCTTGCTGAAGCACATCAAGGACATCACGTCGTTTTCCACCTGGACCCCGCCGGTCAGGACGGCGTCGCAACTTCCCTCCAGCAATTCGCTCATCGCCATCTTGATCGCCGCCAGGCTGCCGGCGCAGGCGGCATCGACGGTGCAGTTGATTCCTCCCAGGTCGAAGCGGTTGGCGATCCGTCCGGCCACGACATTGCCCAGGAAACCGGGAAAGGAGTCTTCATCCCACTCGATGTAGAGCGCCCTCAGCCTTTCGACAATCTCGGAGACCTTCGGCTCCCGGATTCCCGAATTTTCCAGCACACGCCGCCAGTTCGGATAGTCCAGCCGGGAAGCCAGTTGGAATGCCGTATCTCCGAATCCGGCCACCCCCAAAATGACCCCCGTTCGACGGCGCAGGACGGAGTTTTTCCCCTTTTCCAAAAGACCGGCATCCCGCAAGGCATCCCTGGCGACGGGCAACGCCATGAGCTGCAACTGGCTGATCGACTCCAGCGCCGCCGGAGGGATGCCGAATTCCATGGGATCGAACTGTACCTCGGGCAGGTAACCGGCTCTTCTTGCGTATGTTTTGTCCCGCGCCCGAGGGTCCGGATCGTGGTAATCGTCTTTTCCATAAAAACCGTCGAAGTCGTAGAAGTCCGGCAGTTCCCTGATACAGTCCTTCTTCGACAGGATATTGTCCCAGAACGCCTGCAAGTTTGCGGCTTCCGGAAAAATCCCGCCCATGCCGACGATAGCGATGGGTCCGGTCTTCGGAGAGTTCGATTCTTTGCCGGCCGTTGTCATTTTGAGGTACTTCCCCTATTCCACCACCTCGCCGGCAGGTTTTCACCGGATTTCGGCGAGCGGCCTTTGATTCGAAGGAGAAGGCAGATAGCCGCTCCTGATGCAGAAGTTGAGATACGTCGCCACGAGATTATAATCCACGGGAGCGCAAACGACGCCGGCGGGCAGGAGCAGCCGTTCGGCCTCGCGGACGCATATCCGGGCGGACTCCACCCGGTTCAAGATGAGAGGAGCCCCCACCATCATCCGGGTGAATATCGAGTGGTAGATTTCTCCCTTCAGCCACACGCGGTTCTTTCGAAAAAGCCGCGCGTACTCGCCGATGGGAAACACCCTCAGAGCGTACCCGCATTCCACCAGTAAATTGATGATATGATACAGCCGGGGTTGATCCGGATTCACGATATGGAAGGTCGATCCGTGCGCATCCGGATGCAGAGCCAGGTACAGGGTGGCCCTGGCCGCATAGTCGACCGGGGTGATGTAGAGGCGATCCTCCGAAAAAGGCGCAACGCCTGTTTCGAGGATCGTTTTGAGCATGTCGTGGAAGATGCCGGTCGAGCTGTTCCCGTCGAGAGGATAGGCCCCGTTGCGGCTATCTCCCAGGACATCTCCGAAACGCAGGACGACCCGGCGCAATCCCCGGGATTCGGCCTTGTGCGCCAGTTGCTCCGCCTCGAACTTGGTGCGCTGATAATTGGATTCCGGAAATCTCTGGCCGACGTCCAGTTCGTCTTCCCTGAAAACGAACCCTTGATCGTAGATTTTGTCTCCGATGACCCCGAAAGTGGAAGCATGAGCCAGCGGGCAACCGCTGTGCAGGCAAAATTCTATGATGTGGTTCGTTCCCTCGACGTTGGTGGGGGAAAGCTTGGAATAAGACGCCGCCAGGCTGATGTCGGCGGCCAGGTGGATGGTCAGGCTCACACTGCGCGCCAGCGCATCGTAGGTTTCATCGTCGAGGCCGAAGCGTTTCAGCGACACATCGCCCAAAACCGGAAGAATGCGCCCCCGGAGCCCCTCGTATTCATATTCCGGCATTCCATAGATCTTCAAGATTCGGGCAAGGCGTTGGCGGGCTCGAGTCTCGTCGCCCGCTCTCACCAGGCACCGGCAGTCCGCATCGGTAAAGCGAAGGATTTCCACCAGGACCCGCCCGCCGACTATCCCGGTCGCTCCGGTGAGGAAAACGCTCCCGTGAAAACCCGGTCCCGGCCGACGGCAATTCATGCTCTCTTCTCCCCTCATAGCTCATGAATCCCCTCGACTCCGGGAACGTGTATCCCCCCGTCGATTTCGATTACCACCCCCTGGATGTAGTTCGTCCTGCAAGTGGCCAGGAAGACCACCAGTTCGCCGACGTCCGCCGGAGTACCCAGCCGTTTGACGGGTATCGCGCCCAGCAGGAGTTTCCGCGCCTGGACGCGAGGAATGTTCTCCCGGTCGAGCATCGAAGTCCGGAACAACCCCGGCGCGATGGCGTTGACGTTGATCCCGAAAGGGGCCAGTTCCTTGGCCCAGGATTTGGTGGCGGCGATCAGGCCGGCTTTGGAGGCGGAGTACGCGGAGGCGTGTCCCGCGCCGTAAATTCCGGCGATCGAGGCGATATTGATGATGCGGCCGTACCTGGCCGAGATCATCGACCTGCAGAACGCTTCCGTACAATGAAACGCTCCAAGGAGATTGACCTGGAGCACACGCTCCGCCGCCTCCGAGAAACCGGCTTTCGTGACCGGATGACGGCAAAAAAGGCCCGCGTTGTTCACCAGGACGGTAACCGGCAGTGGAAACGCCCGGGATATCTCCAGGGATGTCCTTTTGACGGCGGCGGGGTCGCGAACATCCATCGTAAAGCACTGCAATCTTTCGGATTGAATCGATTGCCGGAGGCTGTCCGGACCTTCCGGCGAGATATCCGCGGCCGCAACAAAAAAACCCTGCCGCAACAGGCGATCCACGATCTCCCGTCCCAGGCCGCCCTCGCTTCCCGTCACCACCGCCACCTGTTGTTCCGGTTCCACGATCGGTTCCTTTCACTCCTGATTCGAATCCATCGCTCAGACCTTTTGGAAGAGGCGAATGACCCTCTTCGCGGCGGTCATGGCTTCTCCGATGCGTTCCCGGAAAAAGGCCGCATCTTCTTCGCCGAGCAGCAGATTGGGATACATCCGGGAAACATATGAAAAGAGAATCCCGTATTCCCGAGCCAGAAGCGTTACCAGCGCGTCCGATTGCACATCCGCCTGATCGTCGACCATATTCTCGACCGGTTTTTCCCTTACATGAAACGCCAAAGCGTTCGGAACTCCCTGGACGACGAGCGGGATACCGGCCTCTTTCGCGGCTTTCACGAAACTTTTCGCCATCTCGAGATTCAACGATCCCATGCGATCAAAGCAGCCCGGATCGTCGGACAGCAACTGCAAGGTGGCGCGAACCGCGGCCAGCCCCAGGGGATATCCGTTGAAAGTGCCCAGGTGCACGACCCGCTGCTGCGCGTAGAGATCCATGATCTCCTTTTTTCCTGCAATGGCCGAGACCGGCACTGCTCCTCCCGCCATGGCCTTGCCGAAAACAGCCAGGTCGGGAGTCACTCCGAAAAGCCCCTGCGCCCCGTTCATCCCGACTCGAAATCCGGTAATGACCTCATCGAAAATGAGCGCCACCTGATACCGGGTGCAAAGCTCCCGCACCGCTTCCAGGTATCCGGGTTTGGGAAGAACCCCGCCGCCGTTGATCGCGATGGGCTCCATGATCACGGCGGCAATCTCGCGGGAGTGGTTCGAGAGCAATTCCTCCAGGACGAGGCTGTCGTTCCATGGGATCATGAACGACTGCCGCTGCAATATCTCGGGGGCGCGGCCTTCGGTATCGAAACCCCTTTTGCCCGCGGGAACCGGAGAGGGGTATCGAGGGTCTTTCACCTCTCCTCCCATGATATTGTCGGCATTGCCGTGGTAGTGGCCGATGAAGCGGATGAATTTCTCCTTGCCCGTGTAGGCCCGGGCAAGGCGGATGGCGTTTTGTATGCTCTCGGTGCCGCTCAGTCCGAAGCGCGCCATTTCCGCGCAAGGGATATGATGCACCAGCATTTCGCACACTTCCCGTTCCAAATGGCATTGGTCCACCGCCAGGACCTTGCCGATGCAATCCATCAGCGCCTCGTTGTAGCGGGGATTGCCGTGCCCGACAATCAGCGCGCCGAACTTGCAGAACAGATCCAGGTATTCATTGCCGTCCAGGTCCCATAGCCTGGAGCCTCTGCCTTTCTGAAAAGCGATGACCCTCTCGATTTTGGCTCGAGGATCATAAAAGTTGTAATGCGCTCCTCCCGGCAGGTACTTTTTGACCTGCGAGGAATTTTCGATGGTCCTGGAATATTTCAGTTCTGTCATTCGGCTCGGTTCCCCCCAATTTGCCGGAGTTCAGACCATTTCGCGGGTGGTGCGGTGTTGTGGTTTTCACGCTTCGACACTCGGGCAGGATACTCAAAACATATTCCATTTGAAAGGATATTTTGGTAGATCTGTAAATCCGGAAAGGTTCGATGAGCGAACCGGAAGAGCGATCATTTTCCTGGAAGGCGCGCGACAATTGGAAATCACGGCACAATCCTTGGGATGCATGGAATTTAAGAGGGACTACAACCTCGAATACGCCTATCTGACCGGCGCGATGGTCAAGGGAATCGCCTCGGAAGAACTCGTGATTCGAATCGGCAAGGCGGGAATGATGGGCTTCTTCGGCGCCGGCGGCCTGGGTCTTTACCGGATAGAGGACGCCATCGGGAAGATACGGCAGGAACTGCACGCCGGCCGATCCTACGGAATGAACCTGCTCTATCAGCTCAACAATCCGCACCTGGAAGAAAAGACGGTCGATTTGTACCTCGAGTATGGCGTAAGGAACGTCGAAGCCGCCGCGTACATGCAAATCTCGCCCGCTCTGGTGCGGTACCGGTTGAAAGGACTGGGAACCGGTCCCGGAGGAGAGATCTGCACGGCAAACAGGATCATAGCCAAAATTTCCCGTCCCGAAATCGCCAAACTCTTCCTGAGCCCCGCCCCCGAACGCATTGTCGCCGGGCTGCTGTCCGAGAACAAGATCACGGAAGCGCAGGCCGAACTGTCCGGGAGAATCGCCATGGCGGACGATATATGCGTGGAGGCGGACTCCGGCGGACACACGGACCGGGGAAATATGATGATTTTGCTGCCCGCCGTGGTCCGGTTGCGCGACGAGACGGCCCGCAAGTACGGTTATCCGAGAAAGATACGCGTGGGCGCGGCCGGGGGAATCGGGACCCCTGAAGCCGCCGCCGCGGCTTTTGTCCTCGGCGCGGATTTCATACTGACCGGATCGATCAACCAGTGCACCGTGGAGGCCGGCATAAGCGATGCCGTGAAAGACATTTTGCAGGGTATCGATGTGCACGATACCGGTTACGCGCCTGCCGGGGACATGTTCGCGCTCGGTTCCAAGGTCCAGGTCGTGAAAAAAGGCCTCTTCTTCCCGGTCAGGGCGAATAAGCTGTACGAGTTGTACCGCAGGCGCGACTCCATCGACGAAATCGATGCCCGGACCCGGCTCGAGATAGAACAAAAATACTTCAAGCGCACCTTCGACTCGGTATATGACGAGACAAGGGCCTACTACTCGAGGCATTTTCCTGAAGAAATCGAAAGGGCGGAGCGAAATCCGAAACAGAAGATGGCGTTGATCTTCCGCTGGTACTTCGTGCGCGCCTTGAGGCTCGCGATGGAGGGAGACATTGAGAACAAAGTCGATTTTCAGATCTTTTGCGGTCCCGCCCTGGGCGCATTCAACCAATGGGTGAAAGGCACGGAAATCGAGAACTGGAGAAACCGGCGCGTGGACGATATCGCTGTAAGACTCATGCGGGAGACGGCGAAAGTCTTGAATGACCGGCTAAAGGGCGCAAACCCTTAAATTGCCTGCCATTCTCCAGGCCTTCCGTCTTCCCGCCCGCCTTTCCCTTCCATCCTGTTCTTCGCGCTTCGGACACTTCTTCCCGCCGCCCACCAGAAAGGACCGTTGTAGTAGATCTCAATTAATGCCGTCGTTTGGCATGAGAACAAAACGTACAGGCGAAAAAGCTAAAAATAGGAGAGAGCGGCGGGCGAAACGAGAAGGGTTTTGCCGGTGGTTGAACGCGAAAGATTTTTTTTACCTCTTCCGGATCAAGGAGAACGCCGGTAACATTTATACGAGGGTT
>CAYOVG010000221.1:0-12005 GCA_964407285.1 uncultured Syntrophobacteraceae bacterium | reverse complement strand
GCGCTTGCGGGAAGTCGTGTTTCAATGAGGCCGGGGCGTAAAACCCCGGAAATACTTGGATCAAGCGAGATCTATGTATGCATCGCAGGAAGGGTTTCAATGAGGCCGGGGCGTAAAACCCCGGAAATACGAAGTCCAGATCGAAACATTGTGGTTCTCGCATGAAGTTTCAATGAGGCCGGGGCGTAAAACCCCGGAAATACATGCCGACATCTCCTGATGTCGTTGCCATCCAAAAGGTTTCAATGAGGCCGGGGCGTAAAACCCCGGAAATACGGCGGGCCTGTGAGGCCTTGATCCGTAAGGGTTTGCGGGCCTATTTGCGAGAGGTCCCAAAATCGGGGCTTTCGCGGCCGAAAAAACGTGCGCCAGATCCTTCGGTCATTCCATTTTTTCCAGGTTTTCAAAGAGCTTAACCACTTGCGAGCGCTGCCGGGGTTTTTCGCATCACAAGAGCGCTCGCAAAACACCGGCGAGCAAAACACCCTCCACACGATCACCCGCCGAGTCATTCTCAACCGCTTGGCCGGATCGACCGGTCGGGCCACCTCGGTCCACCGATGCTTTCCACCATGCGTACGGCGGTTCGATGCTCCGTCCGGGCGGCAATGAAATGCCGACGACCGGGGCGACTCCAAATTTTCCGAAGCATTCCAGAGGTATATATCACAAACTTCAACTCCGACCATTCGGAATGCGCCGTTTCGAAGTCTTTGACATCATACCACGGTATTGAGCCACGTTCCACAAAATAAATGGAACGACTCAGAATCAGGCAGCGCTTGCCTGAATGCGATCCGCCTTCTACGGAGTGGAGCTTGTCGGCGAGTTGATCGCTGAAGATGTGCTTCATGGCAAGGAACATCACCCTTGTGACGACGCATTCCCGGATCTGCTCATACCATTTAGTAGACCTGTCGCAATCCCGCGTAAGTCCGGTCCTCCATTTTCACGAACGAGGGATATAGTACTTAGGCGATTTCCGAAAATGGATTTGCCCCCCGGACCCGCATCGCCGTCGGGCGCCGTCGCGTCGGAGACCGGAGAGCATGCGGGTAACCGTTTTGCCTGAAATTGCCCGGATGCGTTGCGTTCGCTGCCATGGCGTCGCCGTCAATGCCCGCTCGCATCGAGCGAACCGTGCGACTACCGGAGTTTGCGGCAGTCGGGGCACAGGTCCGGCGCGTCCTGGGCTTCGGGGAGCTTTTCCTTCGTTTCCTGCAACGGCTCTTTCAGCGACGCCGCGGCGCGGGGAGCATACGAACGGCCGCACTCCCCGCATTTCGCCAGTTCCACGGACGTGTTCCAGGTGTGGAGGATGCGCCTGCCTCCCCGGTCCTCCACCCGGATGGCCCCGGTCGGGCAGACTTCGGCGCATGCGGCGCAGCCCGTGCAATCGTCGGACTGCATGTCGAACGGGGTGCTCACGCGGCGGTCCACGCCTCTCCCCACCATGCAGAGCGCGGACGCCCCGACCACGTTCCTGCAAACCCGCACGCACAGCCCGCAGAGCACGCACAGATCGTCGGCTTTCCCCTCCGACGCCGCCGGGTCCGCGAACCGGGACCGGGTGACTCCCTCCCTGGCCGCCAGTTCCCGGATGTACTCGGAGTTCGGCGCCCGCCCGAGTAGAAACTCCAGGGCGAGCCGCCGGGCGTTCACCGCATCGGGGGAGCGGGTTTCCACCACCATCCCGTCCTCGACGGGGTGGATGCACGAGGCCACGAGGGCGCTTCGCGGGGAAACGATGGACACCATGCAGAGCCTGCATGCTCCATAGGGCGCCAGTTCCTCATGCCGGCAAAGAGTGGGAAGATCCGCTTCCGCGGCCCGCACGGCCTGAAGCACCGTCGCGCCTTCCGGCACGATTACCTTTTTTCCGTCTATCGTCAAAGCCGGCATGGGCTTTTCTTCCTTATCCGATATTCGATCCGATTCAATGCCATTTTCCGGCATGGTTCGAAACGGGGTAACACTTAAGCCGTCGCCCCCGCGCAAGCGGGGGGGGCCGGGAAACCTCGAGAAGCCCGGACCCCCGCCGGCGCGGGAATAACGATGAGTCCTGTCGAGTGTCGCCTCGAACTCATGGCCTATGAACCATGCCCATTTTCCATTCATCGAGGTTGGGGTTCGCACGCGGCGGGAGAACCGGGCGGTTCAATGCGCCCATGACGGCCCACGTCCGCCCGAACCGAAACGCGCAACCCGCAACGCGCAACGCGAAGCCCGCAACCCGAACGAAGCCCACCATCGGCCCGATCGGGATTTTCGACATCCCGATCGAAAATTTCAGCCTGTTCAGCCTGCTCGGCCGTTCGGCACGGGCTTCGCGTCGAGAATCGTCGGTTGTCGAGAATCGTCACCTCCACGCAACGATCTCCACCGCTCCGACGGGGCACACCGCATGGCAGAGCCTGCAGCCGTTGCAAAGGCCCCGGTCGATCGCGTGCGGGGCGTTCTTCTCCCCGGTGACCGCGCCCGCCGGGCACGCCCTCGCGCACAGGCCGCAGCCGTTGCACGCGCCGGGGTGAATGGAGAGCTCGATGAGCGCGCCGCATACGCCGGCCTTGCACCGCTTCTCCTTCACGTGGGCTTCGCATTCCTCCCGGAAATAGCGAAGCGCCGAGAGCGCCGGATTGGGGGCCGTCCGCCCGAGGCCGCACAGGGACGCCGATTTCACCCAGAGGGCGACTTCCTCCAGCAGTTCGATGTCCTTCATGGTTCCTCGCCCCTCCGCTATGCGGGAGAGGGTCTCGTGCATGAACCGCAGCCCCTCGCGGCACGGCGTGCACTTGCCGCACGATTCGGCCAGGGTGAAGCCGGTGAAGTAGCGCGCCACGTCGATCATGCAGGCGTCCTCACCCATGACGACCATGCCGCCCGACCCGATGATCGACCCCGCGTCAGCGATGCTCTCGAAATCGACGGGCAGGTGGAAGAGTTCGGCCGGTATGCACCCGCCCGACGGGCCGCCCGTCAGCACGGCCTTGATCCTCCCGGCTCCGTCGGGCGCTCCGCCCCCGATGTCCTCGATGAGTTCCCCGAGGGTGAGCCCCGTCGGGACTTCCACGAGCCCCGCGCGGGCCACCTGTCCCACGAGCGAAAACACGACGGTCCCGGCTTCGCCTTCCTTGCCGACGGCCGCAAAGGCCTCCGCGCCGCGGGCGAGCACCACGGCCGCCGATGCCCAGGTCTTGACGTTGCCTATAAGCGTCGGGGCTCCCCACAGCCCGCTCACGGCCGGAAAGGGCGGCCGGGGCCGGGGTTCGCCGATCCCACCCTCGATGGACGCGATCAGCGCCGTCTCCTCGCCGCACACGAATGCGCCCGCCCCGCGCACTATGGCGATGCTGAAGCCGAAGCCCGAACCGAGGATGTCGTCGCCCAGGAGCCCGAGTTCCCCGGCCCGCTTCACGGCTTCGCTCAGCCGCTCGATCGCCGGGGCATATTCGTTCCGGACGTAGATGAATCCTTCCGAAGCCCCGACCGCGTAGGCCCCGATGATCATCCCCTCGATCACGCTGTGAGGGTCGCTCTCCAGGACGGTGCGGTCCATGTACGCGCCGGGGTCGCCCTCATCGGCGTTGCAGACGACGTACTTGGTCTCCCCCGGCGCATCGCCGCACACCCGCCACTTGCGACCGGTGGGGAAGCCTCCGCCGCCCCGGCCCCGGAGCCCGGACCGGAGCACCTCGTCGACGACTTCCCGCGGGGACAGGTCCAGCAGGGCGCGGGCGAGCCCGGCGTAGCCGCCGAGGGCGATGTACTCCTCGATGCGCATGGGGTCGATGAGTCCGCTGTTTCGAAGAACGATCCTTTTCTGGCGGGCGTAGAACGGGAGGTCGCTCAGCAGGGGAACGGAAAGCCTGTCGCATAGCGCCTGCGCGGAGGTTTTCGAATCGCCTCCGGAACGGCCGGAGGCATTCGGGGCGGGGGCATCCGGGGGGGCGGTATCCGCGGGGGCATCCGGAGCGGGAGCGCCGCGGGAATGGAAATCGTCCGGGATCACGGCGAGGGCGCCTTCAGCCGGCAGGAGGCCTTGTGCGAGGGCGCTCACGAGGCCCCGTGCCCGGTCCGGAGTCATATCCGAATACAGGACCCGGTCCCGCGAAGCCGGCATTTGCACGTCCACCAGGGGTTCCCGGCTGCAGTAGCCGAGGCAGCCGGTCCGGACCAGGGCGATCTCGAGGCCCTGCTCCGACGCCGCGTCCCGCAGCGCCTTGTAGACATCTCCCGCACCGGCCGCCATGCCGCAGGCGGTCATCCCCACGCCGACCCTGATCGTGTCGGGAAACAAAGTCCCGGCCCCTTCGGCTCCGAGCTTTTCCAAGTCTGAGCGAGTGAGTGGTTTCATGCGCTTTATTCTCTTTTTTCTCCCTTCGTTTTCCGTTATTCGCCGGGCTTTGCGAATCGAACAGCGGATCGAGGCCCCCGGCCGACGCTTCCACGATCGATTCCGCGCCGAAACCCGGCGTGCACTCCATCTTAACATCCGCGATCTTCACCCGGCTACCCTTGCGGAACCGATAATTTTGCACTCCCGCCCGGTTGATTTCCTTCGCGACTCCGACTCCGTATGCTTTGTCTTCATGCCGCCGACGCCGGCACACGGCAACGAGCAGACGTTCGGAGCCTGCTTTTCGTCTTGACTTCCGGATGGACCTCAGGTGAAGATGGCCCCTCATCCCGCATTGCCCGGTAACAGGCTGATTTGATTGGTTCAGAACTGTTTTATTTTTCGAATCGACGGAGTTTTCGCATGGGGGGTAAGGATGACGACGGTCGCGGCGGCGGCGAAGGCGCCGGCGGTAACGGCGGCAGCACGGCCAGGCTCTTGGAGTCCGCCAGGGAGTCTCAACTGGTCCGGATAGTGCTGGTGGGGTTCCTCATCGTCTTGCTGCAGATTCCCATAGCCATGATCGGCGGCGTCGTCGGAGAAAGGCAGATGCGGCGAAACGAGGCGATCGAGGAAGTCACCTCCAAGTGGGGCAAACAGCAGACGCTGATCGGCCCCATGATCACGGCGCCTTACGTGAAGAGAATATCCGAGACCGACAAGGACGGCTCCCCCAGGGAGCGAACCGAAATGCGGCACGCCAACTTCCTGCCCGACGATCTCAGGGTGAGCGGGAACGTCGATTGCGAGGTCCGTTACCGCGGGATCTTCCAGGTCCCGGTCTATTCCGCCGCTCTCGATGTTTCAGGCCGGTTCGCCCGCCCCGATTTTTCGGAATGGGGCATCGCTCCGGGGGACATCGTCTGGGACCAGGCCCACCTGACCATGCGCATATCGGATGCGCGGGCGATAACCAACCAGGTCTCCCTCCAGTGGAACGGCGAGCGGCTTTCCTTTCTCCCCGGCGTCGGGGATTTCGGCGGGCGGCATACGGGAATCCACGTCCCCATGAGGGGGAGGCTGTCCGGGGAAGTTTTCAACTTTTCCTACCAGTTGAGCCTCAACGGGAGCCAGGGCATTTTTTTCGTTCCCTTCGGGAGGGAGACGGCCGTCGAGGTCAACTCCAACTGGGGCGACCCGAGTTTCCAGGGCAACTGGCTGCCCTCTCAGCGTAGCGTCGGCAAGGATGGGTTCCAGGCGAAGTGGAGCATTCCGTTCCTGGGCAGGAACTACCCCCAAAAGTGGAGGAGCGAAACCGGGCTGGACGATTCCATATCGTCCGCGCTGTTCGGCGTCCATTTCATAACGCCCGTCGACCACTACCGGATGTCGGAACGAAGCGTCAAGTACGAGATGCTTTTTCTGTCGCTGACCTTCATCACTCTCTGGCTCTTTGAAATACTGGCCGGAGTACGCATTCACCCGATCCAGTATCTTCTCGTCGGCGCGGGGCTGTGCGTGTTTTATCTCCTGGAGCTTTCATTCGCCGAGCATCTGGGATTCACGACGGCCTACGTGCTCGCGACGCTTCCCGTCACCGGTCTTATCTACTTCTACTGCTCGTTCGTGCTCGGGGGGTACCGGCGCTCTTCCGTCATGGGCGGCGTCGTTCTGCTCCTGTACGGCTATCTCTACATTCTCCTCATGAACCAGGACTATGCGCTCCTCATCGGGTCCGTCTGCCTGTTCCTGATGCTCGCCGTTGTCATGTTCATCACCCGGAAAGTGGACTGGTATTCGATCGGGAGGTGAGGCATCCGTGTATTCGCGCGCGCCTGCGCTGCCTCTGTGGTCCTTTTCATCTCCATTGGAGCCGGTTTGTCGAGGCGAACGGCAAGGAGAGGGGAGCGGCCGGCAGAGGAGGCCGGCAAGCAGCCCGCCCGTACGGGCGGGCTGCCGCATGTCCGCATCAAGAGTGAGAGCTACTGGCAGGCTGCCGGATACCAGGAACAGGCGGTATCGGCCAGCAAGGCGATGTTGTTCGAGGTAAAAGGACTGGCGCCCTGCTGTTTGATGGTGGAGTCCACGTACCCCCAGCTCGTGACGCCGACCACGATGTTGGGGGAGGAATAGGTTCCATAGTCGATGCCGTTGAGAACGGCCCGGATTCCAAGGTTCAATACTTCGGGACCTCCGCTCGATCCCCCGGTCATTCTTCCGCCCCACACCGTGTTGCCGGAATAGGTGCTGCTGATGAAGCCTTCGGAATCCGTTCGTTGCATTTTATACCCGGTGTCGTGTGAAACCGGATAACCCAACTGATTGATCAGGGCGAGATTGGATGAGTTGAAGCCCCAGCGATTCCAGCCGTATCCAAGCCAGCCCGTGTTCGCGCCCGGATAGACTCCGTTTTGCGGGTTCAGGACCAGCACCGCGACATCGTTTTCGCAAACCACGCCGCTGTAGTAGCACGGATCGGTCCCGTAGTAGTAGGACGACCTGATGATGGCGTTTTGGGTAGTCCATGCGCCATAGGGCGGAGTGGTTGTCGAAGGGTCGCCGTACACGCCCGGATAGAACCTCCAGTTCGAATAGAATCTTCTTTCTCCGAACTCCGCTACGCAGTGGGCGGCCGTCACCACCACTCCCGGCTTGATGAGAGAGCCCGAGCACACATAGGTGTCGGTTCCTTTGTTGAAGTACAGCTTGCCCACGGCCCGGTAAGGGTATGTCCTCGATACGTTTCCATTGGCGTCGGTATCAACGCGGCTGGTGGTGAAGACGTGACTCGACGCGCCGAACTCCTGCGGCTCGAACGGGGCGTCCAGGCCGACGGCGGCCGCAGTCGAGTTTGCGCACGCCTCCCCCTCGGCCACTTCGCCGCTTTGCTGCACCGTCTTGCCGGAACCGGACGAACCGGGCACAACCATCGGCGTTCCCGCGGACTGCCCGGCGACGCCCTCGTCGGCAGGTGCGGGCGGCGGAGCGTTCACGGTGGGCAGGGGCATTGGAACGGCGTTTTCAACATCAATTGCGGCGCTGCTTTCCAATTCCTTTTGCGCCGGAGCGGTGTAGATGACGACATCGCCGTTTTGATCGACGCTACCCTTGCCATCGGCATTTCTTGCAGTGGTTCCGGTAGCGGTCATTCCAACCAGGACGGCTGTCACGAGCAGTACAATCGCAATCTTTACGTGCCGGGCATTCATCTCAATCTCCTTCATTCACGCACCTGGTGTTGTTCCGGCGCTGTAAGTCGCCGAAAGAAGTCTCCGAAAAAATCGACCCGCAATGCGACGCCTTCAACCACCTCTCGAGGGAACAGGCGCTCGAGAGCTTAAGACATCGAATCCTTCACGATAATACGGCGCTTTTCACCTCCTGGGCATCCCGCCTGCCCGGATGCCGGTTCGAGGAATGGATAGAGTCGCTCCACTTCATGGAGCTGCCGATACGATCCCAATGCTGTTGAATCAACGCCACCTCCGCGAAGCTTGTCCCCGCGCGGGCGGGGGATGCGAGTTTAAGCCAACAGTATTGGCGTAAGCGGGGGGCCGGCAAACCTCGAGAAAGCCGGGTTCCCGCCGGCGCGGGAATGACGTTGCCGGGCCTGAAGTCAACGACATTGCGATACGATCCTTTTCCTTGTCATCCCTTCTTATCAGGTAACAAGGGAGCAGCCTGATCCTATCCCTGTAGATGAATGCCTCTACTATATATGCTTATATATAGCTGTTTAATGTTTCATCAGACTTATATTCATCCGATGAAGCATATATAAAGGTGCCTATAGGCGTAAATAACTATAGTTACTGTGCATGTCAAGAAGCTATCGATAGATATTGTCTTTTAAAGCTGTAATGCCTTTTATGGTATTTGTATGCCTGATTAATGTATTGTAATACGTAAATGTGTTGAAGATAAGTTGTAGCTCAATGCGCGAGGTATGGAGTAGTCTTCTTCAAATTTCGTAAACCTGTCGGGACATGTACAGTCAGGGACAGCAGCGCGTTTTTTGCGGTCCGCGCCACATCTCACCGTACAATACTGATTATCCAACGGGGGCGACCGCGAACGGTCATGGAGGGTACCCGCAGACGGCCGGCCACAAAGGGCAGGCTATGGTTTGTTGTGGGGTGTCAGTCCTGAACCCGCAACCCCAAACACGAGAAATCAGGCCGCGGCTCGCTCAATGGCGCCGGTACCGAACCCGCAACCCGCCGTTGCAGCAACAGCGCGCGCCGACAAATTCTCTATTGTACGCAACGCCGCTATCCTGTAAATAGAACCGGGGTGCTCGTCCGACGCACGTTTTTTTCATCCGTCCAAAACCTGATCAATCGATAGACCCACTGTTTCGGTACGGCTATTCCGGACGGCCGGATATCCGACCAATGAAAGGAATCTTATGAAGCGGCTCCTTATGACTTCAGTCGTAGTGCTAATCAGCGTCATCATCTTGTCGCCCTGCGCCCATGCAAAGAAGGAGATCAATCAGCAGGTGGATATGGCGAAGTATACGTGCGGGGACCTTCTGTCGGAGAAGCAGGACGACGCCGGCATCATACTTATATGGCTCGATGGATACCTGAGCGGAAAGACCGACGATACGACAATCGACATGAAGTTTCTCGGTGAAATGGCCGAAGCTGTCGGAAGCGCCTGCAGGGACAATCCGAACGGCAGGGTTCTCAAAATTTTACAGGATCTGACCGGACAATAATATTGTATTCTTCTCCGTGAGCACCCCTGCATACGAAAACAAGAGAGCGGAAGAATGTGGAGGAAGAGAGGGCCCGCTGGGCATCAGCCCGGAGGAGCGGGCATGCTGCCCTGCCTCGGCGGGGCAGCCGCTCTCAGCCGCCGGCCGATTATCTTGCCGCCATGTAATTTTTCTACCATATTATTTCATCACTTTACCTACTCATAATGCATCCTTTGGAAACAATGGCGAAAATCGTGAAAGGTAGTTGTGTGCTACCTTTAAGCTACTGATATTTTACCCTTAGGACGCCTTCGACAATATTGTATACTACCCATCTCGAAAAAATCTCGATAACGAAGAATCACTCAATAACAGTTGCACCCGTAATTGCGACGCCGAATCCGCCGACCCGACTCGATACGCTTCCCATGACCGCGGGGGCTTCGAGTCCTTGACTTTCGCAGGGGAATGAGTACGGCCGCGGTCCCGTTGTTCCTGGGAGACGGGATGCCGGTATGAACCGCCGATGCAAAGGCGCATCAGGCGGAATGCTGATCACCCGAAAAGAAAGGAGAAAGACGATGGATTTCTTGCTGAGATCGAGAAGCGGGCTTTGCCGGTGTTTGGGGTCCCTGGCGTTGGTGTTCCTTGTTGCGGCCAATGCCGTGGCGGGTGAAATAGTTGCGAGAGGTTCGGACTCGACCATACTGGTGGTCCAGGCCCTTGCGGAAGCGTACAAGGCGAAGACGGGCGCGGCCTTCAAGGTGGAGGGGGGAGGATCGTCAAAGGGGGCCAGGGATTGTCTTGCGGGGGAGGTGGACCTCGCTTTCATGTCTCGGGGACCGAAGGAAGAAGAGACCAAAGCGGGCCTGGCGGGGGTCCCGTACGCGATCGACGGAGTCGCTGTCATCGTCAACAAGGCCAACCCATCGAGCGATCTGACGCTAGAGCAGTTGAGAGCCGTCTTTACGGGAAGCATGAAGCAATGGACGGACGGCAAGCCGGTCCTGGCGCTGGTTCGCCCGACGACTTCAGGTACTCGTGAAGTCTTCCAGGAGAAGGTCCTCGGCAAAGGCGAGGAGTTCGATCCGGGGTTGCAGATCAAGCACGATAAGGCGTGCATAGATACGGTATCCAAGGCGGTCACGGCGATAGCCTTTACGTCCGTCGGGGAGGTGACCGACAATGCGGGGGTCAAGATCGCGACGGTGAATGGAATCGCGCCCTCGCCGGCCACGTTGAGGGACAAAAGCTACCCGATCTCCCGCACGCTGCACTTCGCCACCAGGGGGGAGGCGAAAGGAGAGATCGAGCGCTTTCTGAGCTTCGTCGTCAGCGACGAAGGGCAGAAAGTCGTGGAGAAGGCCGGCTTCGTGCCGCTCCGCGAGGTGAAGGACTAAGGACCTGGATGTGCGGCCTGCAGGGAGAGGAGGGGTGAAGATGAGCATCAGGAGGAAGTTGATAAGCGGCTTTTCGCTTTCGGTCCTCGTCACGGCCCTTGCGACGGGCGCGGGCTGGTGGTCCGCGCACAAGGCGTCGATCGATACAAGAAACCTGGTGGAAGTCGACATGGCCCTCCTCAAGAAGGCGCAAAGAGCGGATGCGGCTTTACAGAAAGCCCGGTTCGAAGAAAAACGGTTCCTTCTCGACAAGGACCTGGAATCGTTCAAGAGGGCGAAGGAGCATATCCTCATCGCCACGACGGACTTTGAGGACATTCTCCGCGGCAGTTCCGATGCGGCTGTCAAAGGGCAGATTCAGTCGGCTGTTTCGTTGCTCGGCGAGTACGGCTCGAACCTGGAAAAGGTCGTGGAACTGCGGACTCAAAAGGGACTGACGCCGAACGATGGACTGGAGGGCCGTTTGCGGTCCTCCGTTCATGCGGTGGAAAAGGTCGTCAACGGCCTTGGGCTGCCCGAGCTGTCCGTGTTGATGCTGACATGCCGGCGTCACGAAAAGGATTATCTTCTTCGGGGGGACTTGAAGTATCCGGGCCTGATCGCCGAGACCGTCAAGGAGTTCGGCGAACAAATGGAGATGTTCGGCCTGGCGGGGGACGACAAGAAGACTATGGCCGAACTCCTCGATGCGTATCATCGCGACATGGCTTCCATTGTCGAGATCGATCGCCGGATCGGCGCAGCTACCGCAACGATGGACCGGATTACGAAGGAACTGGAAGACCGGGTCGCCTCGTGCATGGATTCGATCACTCGAAGCATCGACCGGAACGGAGATGCGGTCCTTTCCGTGCTGTCGCTCTCGCGATCCGTCCTGGTCTGTATTTTGATCGGGGCGGTGGCCCTGGTGGGGGCCATCGCGCTTTGCATAATCCGGTCGATCGGCGGGCCGCTCGGCCGGGCCATCGAGGGTCTCGTGTCGGGAGCCGGGCAGATATCCTCGGCATCCAGCGGGCTTTTCGCCACGAGCCTGTCCCTGGCGGAAGGGGCGTCCGAGCAGGCGGCGTCCATCGAAGAGGTCTCGTCGTCCCTGGAGGAGATGTCCTCCATGACGAGGCGGAATGCTCAGAGCGTCGGCAAGGCGGACGGCCTGATGAGGTCCGTCAATGACATGATGGGCCGGGCGGGCGGATCGATGAGGGAGTTGACGAGATCCATGGAGGAGATTTCGGAAGCGAGTGAGGAGACTTCAAAGATTATCGGCTCCATTGATGAGATCGCGTTCCAGACGAATCTCCTGGCTCTGAACGCGGCGATCGAGGCAGCTAGGGCGGGGGAGACCGGGGCGGGTTTCGCCGTCGTGGCCGATGAGGTGCGCAACCTGGCGATGAGGGCGGCCGAAGCGGCCAGGATCACCGGCGGGCTCATCGAGGGAACGGTCAGGAGGGTGAAGGATGGGGCTCAGCTCGTGATGAGAACCAATGCGGCCTTCGGCGAGGTGGCGAAGAGCACGGCCGAAGTGGGGGAGTTGCTCTCGATGATTGCCTCGGCCTCCATTCAGCAG
>CAYOVG010000220.1:0-12041 GCA_964407285.1 uncultured Syntrophobacteraceae bacterium | reverse complement strand
GGTACCAGCGCGCCGTTCGTCACCAGCGCCGGCAGATGATCGGCGAAAGCGGTCAGCAGTGTCCCCAATACGAACGCCCCTGCGAAGGTCGCTCCCGGCAGCTTTCTGGCCTCTTCCGTCTTTGAGTAACGGTCGGGCAGCCAGATCAGCGCGCTCAGAATACCGCCCGTAAGGATCGTCGTAATTCTCAGCCAGGTGAAAGAATCATCGTTGGAAACCGCGGCATGGAATCCGTTCAAAATCCCCATGCCCGTCAATGCGCTTGAAAACCATATGGAGTGAGCCCACTCGACCCTGTGCTTCCGGAGAAACAGCATTATCGTCGCCAGCGATAACGCCGCGAAGGCTCCGAGCGACTCGAGAAAAGAATGAAACGTCTCATGGCGCCAGTACGAGTGAGGGGCGAGGAAGTGAGCCGCAAGAACGCCGGCGGCGGGCAAAAAGCCGCCGAAGACAACCGCCTTTTTGATACCGGACTTCAAGACGCCACCCCTCACTTCCACTCTCCTGCTGCCGAAACTTGCGTGGTTGTAAAGCCGGCAATACGTTATCCTGTATTCTCGACACGGAAGACCCGAAATCAATGTATGGCAATCCCGCGTTGATGGCAAGCTCAAATGAGGCGAACGTGGAGGCATGGCGCCGGGAAACGGATGCGCTCCCGGGCGTCCGTTTCCCGTTTGAAAGGCGTTGCGCCTACGGCCGCATGTGCTCCCGGAGCCACAGGTCCAGGACCGTCAGTCCCCACAGCCGGTGTGAGTGGTTGTTTTGCTTCTCCACATGTTCCCGGACGATGCGGTCGATATAGGCGCGGTCGAGTACGCCCGCGCCAACGAGCCGGCTTTCGTCCAGCACATCCCTGATCATTCCGAGCGCCTTCGGATCGTCGCGAATCCAGTTCTTCATCGGGACGCTGTGGCCGAGCTTGGGGCGGTCGTAGAGGATTTCTCTCGGCAGTATCCCTTCCAGGACCTTGCGGTAGATGTACTTGGTGTTGGAGAGCCCCTTGATCTTCAGAGCGGACGGCACCCGTGCGGCATATTCCACCAGCCTTATGTCCATGAGGGGCGTTCGCGGGTCGATCGAAAACGACTTCAGCAGACTCAGCCTGCGCAGGTAGAAATCGACCAGCGTGGAATACTCGCTGTAGAGACTGCGGCTCAGGATGTCGCGCCCGTCCGCTCCCTCGTTGTGCCTGAGCATCGGTTCGAAGAGCCTCTCGGGACGACACTGCCGCCGGGTCCGCTCCTCGCTGCAAAGGCTTCGGAGTTCGTCCGGCGTATAGTAGATGCGCCACCGGTGGCTGAGGAGCTTGGAGGGAAACGAGAGCCCGTAGGAAAAACGCTTCAGGAGAACGGAGAGGTCTTTCTTCCGGTCGGAATCGGGCAGCTTCGTGAACATGGACGTGAAGGGGGTCACCAGGTTGGAGGGAACGTGGTCCACGACCGATGCGACTTTGTCGGCGACGTACACCGGATGTCCTCCGAAGAGTTCGTCTCCGCCCTCGCCGCTCAGAGTGTAGGCCACCTTCCCGCTCGCGGCCCTGCCGAGCACATACGTGCCCACTTCGATCCCAACATCGCAAAACGGTTCGTCCATGAACCGCACCGCTTCCGAAATGAGCGAAAGCTGGTCCGCGCCGTAGATCACCTCATTGTGCATGGCGCCGAACCGGTTCGCCACCAGGCGGGCATACCCGGACTCGTCGAAGGACTTCCCCATGCACCGGAAGGAGAAGGTGCGAAACGGGCGGTCCAGGATCTTCGACGCGAGGCTTACCAGGGTGCTGGAATCCGTACCGCCGCTCAGAAAGATTCCGGGAGCCTCCTCGGGTTCCAGGCGAATCCTGATGGCGTCCTCGATGAGCGGCAGAATTTCCTCACGGTACTCGTCTTCGGTGCGCACCGGCTGATTAGCGAAGCTGAGGCGCCAGTACGGCTTGATGGACCTGGCCGGGCCGTACTGGCAAAGCACGTGGCCCGGCCGAAGCTTGAATACGTTGTCCACCAGCGTTTGATCCGACGGATTGTAGCAGTAGAGCAGGTACTGAAGCATGGCTTCGGAACTGATTTCCTTCTTCACCAGCCCAGTGCGCGTCAGGGCGTGCAGCGAGTTGCCGAAGACGACCGATCCGCAGTTCTCCGCGTAGTAGAGCGGCTCGATTCCCAGGTGGTCGCGCCCGAGCACGAGCTTCCCCGCCCTGGAATCCCACAGGGCGAACGAGAACTTGCCGTTTATCCTCCCCGGAAACAATTCGCCGTATTTCTCGTAGAGCCGGATCAGCGTCTCACCCGCTCCGGCTCCGTCCGGCGGCGAACCTCGAACGCCCCCCACGCGCTCGAGCAGGTCCGGCATATTGTATATCCGGCCTTCAAACACGATAGCCACATGCCCGAGCACACTGATGGAAGCCTGCCGGTCCCGGCCATGGCGGTCCCGGCCATGACGGTCCCGGCCACGGCGGTCCCGGTCGAGCCGTTCCCCGCCGTGATGGTCCGGGGCGCGTCGGTCCGGTCCGTCACGGCTCCCGTTGTTCTTTCCGTTTTCGGGCAGTCCGTGGATAAGCCTGATCCGTCCGTCGGACCAGGTGCTCGGGAATCCGCTTAAAACCGGCTCCGCACCGGTGTCGGTCGCTACATCGGCTCCGGCCGGCGCGCGGGAGCCGCCTGCCTTCAAATGGGTTCCGGTCGCCGCTCGCGTGTCGATCGCCGCGCCGGCATCGGTCAGGCACCTGAAAGTCCCGGCGCCGTTGTCCTCGAATGCGCCCCCGTTGAATTTCATTATTCCCAGGAACATCCTCTTTCCTCCTCGATACTGGATGGTGTGATACGGCGCTTTACCGGGCATTGCGCCGGAACGGCCGTCACCAAAACTCATGTATCTTTTTGCCTTGTTGCCCGGGTGTTTTGACGTGAAATCTCAATACAGCTTTCCGGCTCCTTTATGTCAAAGAGCGCCTATCCAGATATTTAAGATCTGAAGAAGGGGAAATCCAGAATACCTGGAGTGGGATGATTTGGCCGGTGATGGGAGTTGCGGGGTGCGGGTTGCGGGTTGCGGGTGGGGGGTAGGGTGTGGGGGTGCGAGTTGGGGGGTGAGTTGTCGTAAGGCATGAGCGTACTCCATCGTGCATGGGCGTCCCGTAAACAGCGATCGCTTTGCGGGTTGCGGGTTGGGGAAACAGCCGGATCGATCGGCGGGATTTATAAGCGGGTAACCGGCCATGGGTCGGAATTTACCATCTTTCCGGGTTCGATATGGGGTGTTTATCCCATACGTGAATTGGCTTGCCCTGTTATTATTATCTGTAAGTTGTCGAAATTAAATGAAAACGCGGAAAAGGGAGGGCCCGGCGGAGCAAACGCGCCTCCCCGTGGCGACCCATGACGCGATTCTCTCAGACAATGGAGGAGTATATATGGCGCAACACCGCAAAGAACAATCCGGATCAGAGTCGAAATCAGGATCGAAATCCCAGAAGAAGATCAATCTCAATAACGCCGGCCTGGAAGAACTTGCCATGCTGCCCATGGTCGGTCGTGGACGAGCCCAGGATATTCTGAATTATCGCGATGAGCACGGTCCCTTCAAGGATTGGGAAGACCTCGGGAAGATTCCGGGCATTTCGAAAGGCATGATCGAGGACATGAAGAACGGTGGGGCAGTTCTGTAGAACGGAACGCCGAAATAACTCCTTAAGAGTACTCGAGATCGCGATTACGCGACCTATTCGGTGAAGATAGGAAACCGCTTTGTGCGGTTACGGTTGCCGGCTGTGACGATTTGACCGGCAACCGTAATTACGCGGGGTTCACGGAAGGATGAGCAATGGCGAGAGGCGTAGGCGGGCACGGTCCCGCAAATGTGATGAAGCACTTGAAGGGAATCGACTTTCCGGTGAGCAAGCAGCAACTCCTGGAGCATGCCCGGAAAGGCCCCGGACCCGATACCGAGGACGTAATGGATGTTCTGGAGCAGATCCCCGACAAGGAATACAATACTCCCGCCGAAGTGATGCAGGAACTCGGCAACGTTGCGTACGCGGAGTAGGATCTTCTTTCTCCGCTTCAACAGCCCTTACGCACGTTTACTCATGACGTCCCGCCGGCGCGGTGCGCCGTCGGGCAAGAACGCGCCACACAGGCTTCGGATATGGCGATGGCCGGTCGTACGGGCCCGCCATATCCGAACGCATCGGTCGCGGGCATGCGGAGATTGCGCCCGTCTACATCAGTATACGACAATGGCGTCCACCAGGCGGCAGGGGTCCATGGGTTTCGCCGCCAGCAGCCTCAGGACCCTCAGTTCCAGGTCGAGACCGGCCGTTTCCACAACGATCGGCCGCGTCACCAGCTTCCTGTAGAAGTCGCAGACGTTTCCACTTCCTTCGACATCGATATGCTCCGCCACCATGGAGAAGACCCCGAGATCGGGCCGCCACCGTGAAAGATGGCCCGGGATGAAGGCGTCCGTCTTGCTCGGGTCCAACCAGTCGATATTTTTCAGAGTATGCAGATTGCCGACGATAACGAAGACCTTCGCCCGCGGGTCTCTCCGGAGCACCTGCCCGATCTCATTCGCCATCCACTGGTCGCGAGTGTAGGGAGTGTCCCATGCCGACCGCGGAAGGTCCAGGGCCACCGCCGAAAGGCCGCAGGCGCGGATGGCTTTGAGCAGATACCGATACTCCGGGCAGTCGATGACGTGAAAGACTTCAATATCCTCGAGTCCGGTTCCCTCTCTCATGAACCTGTCGATCGCTCGCTGCTGATCCGAAGCTATTTCCAGCCCGACATGCGTTATCCCCGAATCCGCCAGCATGGGAAGAATGGAAATAATGAAGTCCAGGGAGCATGGCTGATTGTGCTTCGTGCCATGGAGGGTTACCTGGTGGGTCCCGGCCTTGTTGATCACGAACGATCTCGGCTCGTACGTCACAACGGGAGGGGCCATGGGGCCCAGTGGACATGGATATAAGGGAAGAGGCGCCGAGAAATCCATACACGCGCCGCCGGGCAAAGGACAGTTCGATTCCGTATTCATGATCCGCATATTCAACTTCTCGTTGCTGAAACCGGAGCGGCTTCCTTCGATTTGCCGCGTCACGGCTGCTGTGTCACCGGGCCGGCGGGCAGAAGAACCGAGCCTGCCGGCTGCCGGTTCGGGCAATTAATCCATCGTGTTGTCTTTTCATTCAGGAACCGGTGCAGTGCGTCGATCGGTGGATAACCGAACCCTCCATGGTGTGGGCCGCCTCCCGGATGCGCTCGGGAAAGAGTCGCAAACAGGCGAAAGGGTACTTTTCCCTTTCCCGGCTTCAGGGGGGCCGGAGGGTCGGTTTATTCCGTGTCCATGTTACGGACCTGTTGTTTTCCGGATAATGCCGGAGTCACCTGAGATATTCAGGCTGTTTTGTATTCTATTTTAGGAAGAAAAACAAGTACTCATGGTCATAAGGTAGTAATTTTACGTATTTTTGTCTTCATGGCTGTTATCGGCGCGCCCGGGCCTTGACTGTTCGCCGGTTCGTGGCTTCCCCTCCCCCGCTTCCACAACTCTCGAACATGTATCGACCTCGACTTCGACGGCGGGAACATCGCCTCTATTTCGCGTTGACAAACATCCTGCTCTCTGGTAGGGAAGTTATCCGGTAATGGATATATGCGATCATCTCTCGTCCGTCCGGGATAAACAACGGTCAGGAAGGCCGTCTCCATAAGCGCCCGGCGGCGAGTCGCCGTTTTGTCTCTTACAGATTCGAGCCACGAAGGCTCTTTCCCCCCGTGAGAAAGGGGAGGAGGAGCGTCGTGGCTTTTTTATTTTTATACCATTGGTTTCAAAGGAGATCTGCCGGATGTACGTGAACGTTCTTGCTGCTGTGGTTCATGCCGCTTCGGAAACCGCCGGCGCTGCCGGTTCCCATGCCGCGGGAGGGACCGGGGCCGGCGTTCTGAACATGGTGCTGAGCGCGGGTGTTGTGGTCCAGGCCATTATGGCGGGCCTCGTCGCGATGTCGGTGCTGTGCTGGGGAATCGTCATCCTGAAAGCCCGCCTGTTTCAGAAAGCGAGAAAGGAATCGGAGAAGTTCTCGAAGCTCTTCCTGGACCAGACAAGCTACGACACGCTCCTGGATGATAGCCGGGCGTTCGGCCGGAGCTACCTGGCCCACATCTTCCGGGTGGGATATGCCGAAATGAAGCGGGTGAAGGAGACGCTCGGAGGCGGAGACGGTCTCCCGAGATTCCGGGAAGAGCCGGAGATTGTCCTGGAAAACGTGAACCGCGCCATCCAGGGGGCGGCGGTGGCGAACAGGAGAAGAATGAAGCGCTTCCTGCCGATCCTGGCCACGACGGGCAGCACGGCCCCCTTCGTGGGCCTGTTCGGTACGGTGTGGGGCATCATGACCAGCTTTCAGGATATCGGAGCGAGAGGGTCGGCCAACCTGGCCGTGGTGGCGCCGGGAATTTCCGAAGCGCTCATCGCCACGGCGATGGGGCTTGCAGCAGCCATTCCGGCGGTTGCGGCCTACAACTACTTCTCCAACCGGATTCAACTGATCGACGATGAAATGGTTCAGTTTTCAATCGAATTTCTCAATTCGCTCAAGCGTGACCTGATACGTCCATAAAAGGGGGGTGGTTCGATGGGAATGCAACTTGGCGGCGGATCGCAGGACCAGATGGTCTCGGAGATCAATGTGACTCCTTTTGTCGATGTCATGCTCGTTCTGCTCATCATCTTCATGGTTGCCGCACCAATGATGACGCAGGGAATCGATGTCAATCTTCCCGCAACTTCCGCTCAGACGATCTCCAACGAGGAGGAACGGGTGGTGGTCAGCGTGACCAGGGACGGCAGGGTATACATCAATGACGACCAGGTCGAATTCGAGGGGCTCGGCTCCGGGCTCACCGCCATGTACCGGACGCGTCGGGACAAACGCTCCATCTTCCTCAAGGCCGACGAAGGCATCAACTACGGCTTCGTGGTCAAGGTCATGGGGGCGATGCATGATGCGGGAATCGACCAGATCGGGATGGTGACCGCGGGAGCGGCTAACGACCGGGATAACGGCAGCCGCGGTTCCGGCCATGGGGAAGGGAATCCCGGAGAATCGTCGGTTGGGGCCGTGGAGGGTCCGGGGCAGGCCGTCGCGCCGGCTTCGTGATGTGCTTCGGCGGCTGCCGGGTGAGTTGCGGGGAGAGGGGATCGGGAGCGCTGTCGGTGAGAATGGGCCGGCGCCGGGCGAAACAGCCGGGTGCTGCAGGGAAACTGTCGGGAAGTGAGGGTTACGCTGATGGAAGTTCAGGGTTCCGGCGACTACAGCCGTTTTTCCGAAAATGAGTATGTGTACAGCCTGGGACTGTCGGTGGCGGCGCACCTGGCGATCCTGCTGCTGGTATGGTCGAGCCCGTGGTTCATGCCGCAAAAGGAAGTCCCGGTTCCCGTGTTTACGATAAGTCTTCTCAGCATGGAAGGCATGGGAGGCGGTTCGGGAGGCGAAGGCGGAGGTGGTCCCGCGCAAACCTCGGTTTTGGAGAAGCCGCCCGCTCCTCCGCAAAGCGAACCCGAACCTCCGGAGGAGAAGCTCGCCGTTCCGGAGCCGCCCGAGGTTGTTGAGACCCCACGGCCCGCGCGGATGGTCGTCAGGAAGAAGGAAAAGCCGGTCCCGAAGCCGAAGCCCAAGCCGATGGTCGAGCAGCCGCAAAGGGAGCGCCGGCCCGTCGGAGAAGAAACGCAGCCGGCCGCCGTCCCGGCGGTGGATAACAGCCCGCCGGCGGGGCCGCCCGGAGCCGTTGCGGAGGGCAGCGGCTTCGGCGTCGCCGAAGCCGGAAGGGGCGGTGGAGGCAGCGGTCCCGGCACGGGCGGAGGCTCGGGCGGCGGAGCCGGACAGGGGGTCGTCAACACGGCCTTCGGCGCGGCGGATGGTCCGCGATTCATCAGCAAGATCGCGCCGAAGTACCCGAGGCTGGCCAGGGAAGGCGGAAAGGAGGGAACGGTCCTGTTGTGTCTCACCATCGATGAGCGCGGACGCCTGTTGAACGTGGCCGTGACCAAAGGCGCGGGGTTCGGTTTCGACGAGGCCGCCCTGGAAGCCGTCAGAAACGCGAGTTTCAAGCCTGCGATGAAAAACGGCGTCCCCATGATGTGCAAAGCGCAACTGCCCGTGCACTTCGTTTTGAAAAATTCCAGGAATTAGCGCAGGTTGACGAAAGAGCGCGGCCGGTCTGAAGCGAACACGGTCTCACGATCTTCACGACTTTACGATCCGAAAAGACCTGCCGGTCTTTTCGGATCGCCTCCGTTCTCCTTAAACTTCAATTCAACGGCCGTCAGCCGTTAGAAAACCCATTTCAGTTCGGCAAGAACGGTCCTTCTGGGATAGGGGTGCGACACGTGATAGAGTTCATCCGTGATATTGTCCACACCGACGGCGGCCGTCAGGTTCTGAAGCAGCCTGTAGGAGACGCGGGCGTCGAATACGAGGAATGAATCGACGCCGCCGTAACCGCCTTCGGTATCGCTGTTGTCGAGAGTCCCGAACTGCTCGCTCGCATAGTGGCCGGCGAAAGTCACGAACCAGCGGTCGGTGGGAGCGTAGTCCAGTACGCATTTCACGCGCCACTCGGGCACCCGCGGGGAGTTCTTCCCCACGCTCGCCGGAACGTTGTCGTTTCTCAGGATTTCGGAGTCCGTCCAGGCGAGATTGGCGAACAGCCCGAGCCCATCGATCAGAAATCTGCGCTTGTTGAAGGCGACCTCTATGCCCCTGGTTCTCACTTCATCGACGTTTTGAAAGTTCGTCACGTTGGTGTAGTAATTCGTCTGGCTGTAAATAGCGTCTTCCACATCGTCCTGAAAGAAAGTCAAGCGCGCCTCGCCGTCGTTTCCGATGAACCTGGTGATGGTGAAATCCATGGCAAGGACGCTTTCCGGTTTCAGATCGGGGTTGGAATTCGTAATGACGCCGGCGGAGTTGATGCCGCCGTAGTAGAGTTCTCCCACCGTCGGGAACCGCTCGGCAAGAGCCATGGAAAACCGCAGTCTCCAGTCATCCGTCGGGTTGTACGTGGTTGCGAGCTTTGGAGAGAACGCTTCCTCGCTCTTGTCGTCCAGACCGGAAGTCACGCGCCGTGAAGATGCGTCGGTGGATTTCGATCCGTCGAATCCCCGCCACCATTCATATCTGCCGCCCAGGTACACGGACCACTTGTCGACAATACGCCACGTGTCTTCGATGAACAGAGCGTTTGTCATGGTCTTTCCTTCCGATCCCTGGTTGAGCGAGGTCCTGGTGTCCTTTTTCCAGTCCGACGTATTCCAGGTTTCGCTGTCCGTATGGTAGCAGTCGATATGGTAGCCGCCGGCGACGGTGTGAACGCCCATCCATGGGAGGTCATAGGCAGCTTTCAGGTCACCGGTATACCAGCCGGCGTCGGTCTCCGTGGTCTGCCCCGCTCCGCCGTGTTCCGCCGCGGGCGGCGCCGTGCTGGAAGTGCGGGTGAGGTCTTTCGCCTTATCGTAAGCGCTTGCCGTACCCGTGATCTTCAACCCGCCGGGAGAATCGAGGTCATACGTCAATCCATAGACGAAATCCTGTATTTCCCTTTTCTGGTACGTGAACGTCGAGGAACCGAGCGTGTAGCTGCGGCCGTCGATATTCACCGTGCCCGTGTAGACCGGATTCCCCCGTGCGTCCCTCAAATAGGATTCCGGGGAATCGTAATCCTGGCGGGAATCCCAGAACCCCATGGTGAACCGGAGGAGCGATTCGGGCGTCAGGTCGTAGTTCAACTTCACCTTGAAGGCGTTGTTGACCAGGTCCGACTCTCCGGGCGACCCCAGGATGTACCTGTCCCTCCCGTTGGGGTCTTTGTCGAAGTCCCACCCGGTTACCGCGGCGCCCCTGGAGCTTCCGCCTGCCGACGCCTCCCTGGTCACGTACTGGATCGGGTTGATTTCGGCCTGGAGCCTGTCGTACCAGACCATGTAGGACAGGTCTTTCCATTTATCGCCGAAAGACAGGTACGTCGTGTAGCCGTGAAGGTCATCGTCGGTCTTGTATTCGTGAAAGTTCTGATAGAAATACTTTGCATTCGCCGCGGCTTCCATCTTTTGCGGGACGTGCGTCGTAATCAGCGCCGTCCCGGACATCGAGTTGCCGCTGAACTCCGCGGAGAACGGACCGTAGATCACATCGACCTGTTCGATTTCCTCGGGCGCGACCATTTGCCACCTGGGAGCATTGCCATGGCCCGCCGCCAGGAAATCGCTGATGCGTATGCCGTCCATCAGGACAAGGGTCCTTGCCGTCAGAGCGGAATTATTGCCCCGAATGACAAGAGGCCGGTTGGTCGAGCCGGGATAGAGTTTTCTCAGGTAAGAACCGGGCATGTATTTGAAGACATCCGCCGTGTCCACGACATTGATTCGTTCGATGCCCTCCTTGGTCAAGGTTTCCACGACCGCCGGCACGTTCGCCGTGGTTTCGTCCGCGATCTTGCCCGTGACCGTTACCCCGCCCAGCGAAAACATTCCATCCGGACCCGGATCGGTGATCCGCGGCTTTTCATTCGTTTCAGCGACCGTCTCATGGCGTGATGCGGGCGCCGGAGCGCTTCCGGTCTCTTCCGGTTCCGGTTGCGCGAGGCCGGACGCATCCACGGCTCCACCCGCCGTCGCGCCATCGCTTTGAGAAGGCGGGACGACAGGTCCGCCACCCCCTTCGGCGTTCGCAACGATCGGGGCGAGAATCAGTCCCGAGCACAACAATACAAACACGCACAGCAGGCAGGTCGTCAAAGACATCGCCATGCCTTTCCGTATACTTTTCCTTGCCATCACATTCTTTCCTTTCTCTATGTCGAACTCCCCCACATGGTTGATATCCATATAGTCTTCCGGACGCATAGCACACCATCGCCCGCGGCGTATGCCCGCCGGGAAGCGGTTGTGTACGGCCGGGCCGCAACGTCATACGGCGTCGTGAGATATTTCACTATCTGGTCTGACTGAACGTTGATTGACTCATCGACGAACGAGTCGATTGATTGACCGATTCTGCATTCACGCGGAACCGGGGCAATAGCGCACGACCCGCCGAAATAAAAAAGGCCGTGAAGGCGCTTCGACGGTACAGCGTCAAAGACCTTCATGGCCTCGATTGTTCGATCACATTGACTGGACTATTGCACGGCTCAATCACTCCGACTTCTGTCGGGCAATTAGCACCCTATTACCATCGGTACGGATCGATGTCAACTCGATTCCAACAAAGGAACCTACGGGGAGGACCGCTACCATGCCGCGGCGGCGGTGGAAACACACGGACATCTCATGCGGTGTCTGCTCTACATGGCTCTGAACATGGTGCGCTCCGGCGGCTCTGAATTCCGCAAGCTTCATTCGGGCTATGCTGACTTGTTAGGCCGGAGGGATACCGACATGCCGGTCTGTATTGATGGGTTTCGCTACGTTCTATCCATCCTGCCGCGCTGATTGTCAGCAGCCTCTTCATTGTCCGAATCCTTGTCGGTGGTCATCAACATAGCGCGAATGCGGCCAATGTGGACCTGATAATCTTTAATCCGCTGAGATAGCGATGTGGAAGCTTTGCTGCCCTGACGCTTGTCCATGGTTACGAGCAGGTTCTGGCGTTCCTCAAACATTCGTAGCGCAACCCAGAGCGTTTCTTCAATCTTCGCGGTTTGTTCGGCGAGGAGCACTGCGGAGGTAAAGGCATGGCCGGTATGGCAGCGGTATCTTAGAAGATCTCCTTCCGCCATCTGCCACAAGACCCCGCCACACTCCGGACAATTGAAAGGGACCTGTTCACCAAGCGCGTTGACCGAAGGCAAATCACTTAGCACCCGTCGTGCGATGTTCGCCTCGATGACGATGTCTTTTGGAATCTTCCTGCTTTTGGGTGGTTTGCTGCGTACCAGTTCCGACAAAAGCACCCCCATTTCGGCTATCGGCACACAATAACCTGAATCCGTGAGATTACAAATATCAAATTACCTATATTAGTACATATAAGT
>CAYOVG010000219.1:0-12084 GCA_964407285.1 uncultured Syntrophobacteraceae bacterium | reverse complement strand
GGCCTCACAGGCCCGCCGTATTTCCGGGGTTTTACGCCCCGGCCTCATTGAAACATAGACATGATATTTCTCTGTTTGTTTGGATGTCACGTATTTCCGGGGTTTTACGCCCCGGCCTCATTGAAACATAGACATGATATTTCTCTGTTTGTTTGGATGTCACGTATTTCCGGGGTTTTACGCCCCGGCCTCATTGAAACATAGCGTCCCAGTGTTCCCCGGTATCAACGAGAGCATGTATTTCCGGGGTTTTACGCCCCGGCCTCATTGAAACGCCGCATTTCTTGCTCTTTCCCTGTCTTCCTCTTTCGTATTTCCGGGGTTTTACGCCCCGGCCTCATTGAAACATCGCATGTCCGTGGCTCGGGATTTCGCCTATAGCCGTATTTCCGGGGTTTTACGCCCCGGCCTCATTGAAACCGCTCAATCTCCATATCTCGCGCCGTTTGGAGTCGTGTATTTCCTGGGATTTACGCCCCGGCCTCATTGAGACAGTTCCTCGGCATCCATAATATCCATGTTTCTTATGGTCGATGCCGGCCGGAAAAGTGCCGAAGTTGCGTGAAAGCAATGAATGACGTCCGGCGTCTCGCGAGCGCCTTTTCAACGTCAGAAGGGGGGGTATCGGGTTCATACTGGCATCATCACAGTGTCATCAAGGTATCAAGAAAGTATCGTAAAAATGTCATTGAATGTGGGCTTGGTGCGGGTTTACGACGCTGAATGAAAAAAACTGGGACTTTTTGAGCTAAAGCGTGGCGATATTAGTCAATTAGTGGCTAAATGGAATGTCGGACGCCTTGTCGCTCCACTTACGCTCGCGCCGGAAAGCCCGGGAACGGACGCAACCGCGACGCCCCATTCGGAACAGATGCGAACGGGTTCGTTCTGGAACGTTTGCGGGGCCTCGGGCGACTCGCCGCAAACAATCCACCGCCGGCTCGCATGCCCGCGGTCCGGAAGAGCCTGCCGTTCCGGTGGATTACTTCCCCGGGGTCGCCCGATATCTCGAACGCTTGCCGGTTCCGGCCGACCCGGATTTCTTTGCCTGAACCGAGAGGGGGCAGCATGAAGAAAACCGATTACAGTAGCGATGAAGCGAAGGTTAGGGTCCTTGAAATTTTTAGACGAGGCGACATGATTTTCTACGAGGAGGATAACAAAGCCAAAGTCGTGGGCTCCTATTGGGGCATGACTCGCCAGGAAAGATCGGCCGCCCCCAATCTGTGGATCGGGCACGCCGCCGTGGCGGCCGGAGAGTTGTCAATGGCCTATCACAGCGTAGCCGGTCGAGGTCCCTCGCTCATCAAAGCCCTTCTGTCGCCGAATCCGGAAAGACGTTACTTCATCTATCGTTATAAGGGATGGTGCTACAACCCCTTCGACATCATTTCAAAAGCGCGCGTACAGGCGATCAAGACGGTTTTGGACGCCGCGACAGCGTTCGAGTATGGACAGCGGATAGACGTCGATAAGCATTGGGCGGACGCGCGTTTACTGGAGGAGAAAGCGCGTCTGGCCGAGGAGAAGGAAAGTCTCATCACGACCGTTAGAAACAGAATCGGAGATATGGCGCAAGGATATCAGAATCTTTCCGAAACGGCGAAGAAAGTCGGCAAAGCGCCATCGAGAATGGCTTTGGAGACTTCAAGTCTGCAGAAGTCGAAATACAGACGTAAGCGCCACGACAAATACACGATCAATGACCTGTCCTGGGCTTACGACAATATCCCGTTGGATTTCGGAACTTACGATACGTGGGGACCGGTAGCGATCGGACTCAAGGGAAAGAGTCAACCCGGCAAGGATCAGTGGGGCGGCGATGTAGAGGAGAGGTTCATCTGCTCGGTTCTCGCTTCCCGTTGTATTCTGGCCGCGGGGCAGGTGTTCGAACCGAAGAGCGGCATCCGGGTTACCGAGGAGCCCCTGGCCGAGAGGATCACCCCCGCATCTCTCGAGTTGGCGCTGAGACATGATATCTACTGGGACTGTGTCGCCGTGATTTCGGGAAACAAGAAGCTGAATACCTTTACGATCGAGGAGCCGGACGACATTTACGCCAGCCCTCCGAAGGAAGCGGCGACAGACCTGTTGAAAGTGCTCGACAGGATAAAGACGCCTTCGCCTCCTTCCGACATAAGCGTATGGGACCTCAAGACCTGGCAGTCTCGGAGCTATACATACGTCGGGAAAAGAAAAGAACAAGTCGCGGAAATCGATCGCCTGCTGCCGATTTACCACAGAAGCAAGGCTTCGTCGGCCTTGAACTGGAACCTTCAGTGCAGGTTCCTCATGGAGATTTCCCAGGCGATCAAGGATCACCTGAAGAAAAAACCGGGAAGCAACAGGCGTAACGCTGTCGTGCAACTCGGCTGGCAGATCTGCAACGCTCTCATGGTTGCGGCCGATAATGAAGAGAAGTTCCGTCAGTATCTGAAGTCCGAAGAGGAAGCGTTTCGCGAACATAAAAAGCTTGAAAAAGAAATCGACGCGTGGGTTCGCGAAACAGCCCTGGAAAGGGAAGCTTACTATCGCGATTCAGAGAAGAAGGCGTTGGAGAAAACCAGGAAGGGGAACAAACTGCTCATGTAATGGTTTTTCCGTTGCCGCCGCGGATGTTCAGCCGGGATCTTGCGTTCGAGGGAAACGGACCGTCGGGAATCAAATGTTTCTCGGGAGGTTGGGGATGCGGGAAGACGCAAGAGCCCGGCAGGCGGTCCGGAGGCTCGATTCGTTTCCGTGAGTTCCACTTTTCTTGAAGGCATAAAAAAAGCACCTGGACTTTCGTCCAAGCGCTTGTTTTTTTCCTGGTAGCGGGGAGAGGATTTGAACCTCTGACCTTCGGGTTATGAGCCCGACGAGCTACCTGGCTGCTCCACCCCGCGACGTTCTTTAAACATAAGCTAAAACGAACTCGCAGTCAAGCATTTTCATCAACAAATCGTAAACGCCCGGACGGAGCGCGGCGGGATGCGCTTCCTCAAGCGGCGGACCGCCTCCGGCACAGGACCCGCCGCCGACACCGATGACCCTGAAGTCATTGCGGAAATTCCTGGTCATGGCCCGCTCGCGAACCGCGCATGAAAAGGGCCGGAAAGCGCTTTCCGGCCCTCGTGGAATACCTCGTCGAATCCGACCGGGCGCTGAAATCCGGTTCGCGCCGCGCCTGCTACGTCACGAAAAGACTGCTGTTCCGAAGCCTTACTTTGTCCACGAGCCACCCATCAATACATGTCTTGCAGTCCATTCCATCCATATCGCAGATATCCGCCCCGTGGGGATAAACCTTGTCTTCCAGCTTGCAGTTCTGGTTGTCTTCGAAAGCATCCAGGTACATCGTAACCTCCTTCCCGTCAATGACGGGCAACTACCGGGCCGCGGCCTCGTCGTCGCGGGCGGGGTCGGGTCGCGGACGCAACGCCGCAAGCGGCTGCACCGCGAAACGCTCCCGGCCGCTCCCCGTGCTCTGCTCCGTCCCGCCGCATCCATCCAAAACGGCGGTGTCGCGGCCCGCCGTTGCGGTTCTTCATACTATCCGCGGGCGTCGGACAACGCCTTCAACTTCAAAAGGCGCAAAAGCCTGTTCCGACAGCGCCTTCAAAGAGAGACCGTCTTTCTGCTGTATAATAAAAACAATATAATCACTATCTTGCATGATGCAGCGGGAGAGCGTCCCAAAGACGAAAGCGGATCTGGCTTTGCGTGCGATCTTGAGATATCATACCGGCGGGTCCATGGTTTTCGTGCTTTTTCACTCACAACCGCCGGTTTCCCGTTCTGCGAAGTGAGAGCATGCGGGCGGGCATACCAAAAAGGAGGAGTCTCGTGTTCTGCAAGAAAGACGATGCCGGCTACAAAAAGGTGCTGGAGGGCGTCGAACTCAAAACGCTCGTGTTCGGGGAGAAGACCCTTTTCACTGAGTTCCGGCTGGAGAAGGGCAACAAGCTGCCCCGCCACAGCCATCCGCACGAACAGACGGGGTATCTCGTCTCGGGCGGGATACGCCTCACCATAGGTGACGAGACCTATGACGTGGAACCGGGCGATAGCTGGTGCATTCCGGGCGAAATCGAACACGGCGCCGAGATTCTCCTGGATTCGGTCGCCATCGAAATCTTCTCTCCCGTACGGGAGGATTATCTGCCGCAAGGATAAGGAAGACTGCAATCCCAATGGCTTCATCCGCTTCAACTTCCACCTACAAGGTTACCTGGTTTACGGACAGGCTGGCGGTGGGCTGCGCTCCCATGTCGTATGAGGATTTGGATTACATTCGGGAGCAGGGCATAAGCGCCATCGTGAACCTTTGCGGCGAGTACTGCGACCTGCACCGGATCGAACGGGATTCCGGGTTCGAGGTGTGCTACCTGCCGGTCCCCGACGACGGCGCTCCGAAGGTGGAGGAGTTGGACCGCGCCCTGCACTGGCTCGACGAGGCCATGATCCTGGGGAAGAAAGTGCTCATCCACTGCCGGTTCGGAATCGGGCGCACGACCACTTTTCTCACCGCGTACTTTCTGAGGCGAGGTTTCGATCCGAAGACCGCGGAGAAGACGGTCCGGCGGCTCTACGCCTGCCCGACCAGCTTCAGCCAGTGGAGGCTCCTGCGCAAGTACGGCAAGCGCGCCGGAAAGCTCACCATGCGGGAACCGTCCCTGGAGAGAACGAACGGGCAGGAGGACGCCCTGTGCCGGTACTTCGCCGAGTACGAGGCGCTTCGCGGCCTGGTCGCCGGGGCGTTGGAGCAGGCCGCCGCCCGTTCGGCGGCGTCACCCAGTTGCGGCAAGGACACGGACGCCTGTTGCGGCAGGTTCCTCCATCTCCAGTTCATCGAGGCGATGTACCTGCGGCATCACGTGGACAAAACCCTGACCAGGGAGGCGCGCCTCGCCGCCATCGACCGGGCGATTCTCGCGGAGAAGGCGGCGAGCGGCGGCGTATCGCCCGCGCCCGCGCGGGGGCCGCATGCGCCGTGCGCCGATATCGACGCCGGCGCCGAGGGACATCCCGGTCCCGCCGGATGCGCCGGCCCGGAGGCCGGCTCTTCCCCGGACCCCGGCTTGCCGGGCTACCGCTGCCCGCTCAGCGATGGAGGAAAATGCGCGGCGTACGGCTTCCGCCCCCTTGCGTGCATGCTCCACGACCTCCACGCGAGCGCTTCCCCGCGGGATATCGGCCCGGCCGGGAGCGAGGACGACGGCGGGGACGCAAACTTCCCCGGAAGGGCCGCGGACCCGGCGGAAACCCTGTCGGCGCTCCACATCAACGACATGCTGTGCAAGGTTTCCAGCCGGCTCTTTCACGCGCTGAACGGCGCGCGGCTCCAGGGGAAGAGCCTTCTTTTCCCCATCACTCGCGTGGTATCCGGCAAGTACGTACAGGACTACTTCGCCCTGCTGAGCCGATCGACGGACTGATCGTATCCGCTGTCCGGCGTCACTTACACTCGGTTTGTCCTTAAAAATCGCGGCTCCAAAGTCTGTGGCGACCTTAATGCTCGATAATACCGGAAATATTTCGTCCTCCATTTTTTTCAGATTTTGCTGGTACAAACCGGCGGTTTAGCCTAAAATTCCGGATCGATATCTTTGATCATTCAACCGTAGTCTTCAACATCATCATCAACATCATCAACGGCAGGAAAGAGGTACCACGAAAATGGCGGTGGCAAAAAAGATAGCCCACTTCACGCGAAACGCTTCCTGGATCAGGAGCATATTTGAAGAAGGGGCCCGGCTCAAGCAGATCCACGGCGCGGAGAATGTATTTGATTTCAGCCTGGGTAATCCCAACGTTCCCCCGCCGGAGCGGATAAAGGAAAAGTTGCTGGAACTGGTGACCCGGGACGAGACGGGAGCGCACGCCTACATGCCCAACGCCGGGCTGGAGAAGACGCGAGCTTCCGTTGCGCGGTTCCTGTCGGTCGAACACGGAGTTGAACTGAACGCCGGCCATGTGGTCATGACCTGCGGCGCGGCGGGGGCCCTCAACATAGTCTTCAAGGTCCTCCTGGACCCCGGCGACGAGGTGCTCGTCCCCGTCCCGTACTTCGTGGAATACGGCTTCTACGCGGACAACCACGGCGGCGTGCTGAAAACGGCGCCTACTCTCGATGACTTCAGCCTCGATATCGACGCTCTCGAAAAGGCGATATCGGAGAAGACGAAAATCGTTCTCATCAACTCCCCCAATAACCCCACCGGACAGATCTACTCGAGCGATCAGATACGCCGGCTCGGGGAACTCCTGCGCGACAAGAGCGCCCGGTACGGCGGAACGATCTACCTGGTTTCGGACGAACCCTACCGCAAGATAGTTTTTGACGATCGCGAAGTCCCCAGCATATTCCAGTATTACGAAAACTCCATTGTAGCGACGTCTTATTCGAAAGACCTGTCCCTTCCGGGCGAACGAATAGGATATGCGGTCGTGCATCCCGGGGCTTCGGACGGGGAAGCCGTCCTGGGCGGCCTGGTTCTCGCCAACCGGATACTGGGCTTCGTGAATGCTCCCGCGCTCATGCAGCGCCTCATCACGGACCTGCAGGGTGTGTCCGTGGATGCCGGAATATACCGCCGCAAGCGCGACAGGCTCGTGGGGAGCCTCACCGGCATGGGCTACGATCTGGTGAATCCGCCGGGGGCTTTCTACCTGTTCCCGCGGAGCCCCCTGGCGGACGAACTCCAGTTCCTGAAACTCCTCCAGGAGGAGAATATCCTGGTCGTGCCCGGAAGGGGCTTCGGGAGTCCGGGCTATTTTCGTATTGCGTACTGCGTTGACGATCAGACGATCGATGGGGCGATCCCGGGATTTCAACGGGCTTTGGAAAAGGCGCGAAGCTTTCTCTAGGGAGGTGAGGGGATGGAGAACAGGACTTTCTTGAACAGGAGCACCAAGGCGACGAAGAGTTCCTCGATCTTCAAGGTGCTGTTGAGCGTTGCAGTGACCTCGATTCTACTCGTTGTCCTGATTCCCCTGATGATGAATGCAAAGGGGAAGGGAAATACCAAAAAGGCCGCTTCGGACAAGTTCAAGGTCGTTAAGGAAATGCCGAGGTCCGCTGCCGATACCACTCCCGACGGCTTGATCCTCAATACGGGGACCCAGGGGCAGGCCGACCCCACGGCCCGGGACCAGCAGGCGAAGCCCGACGGGGGACTACCCGGCGCCGGTCCTTTGCCCGGAGCGCCCGTTCCGACGGAACTCCCGGGGAAGACGGCTCCCGTGGCTTCAAAGCCTCCGGCTGCCGCCAATCCTCCCGCGTCTCCCTTCGCTCCGGCGCCTTCCCCTCCGGCTCCGACGCAGGTAGCGTCGCTTCCGCCCGCTGCTCCCGTCCCCGCGCGTCCGGCTGCTCCGGCGCAGGCGCCGTCCCCCGCGCCGACTCATTCTCCTCCCGCCGCTCCGCCGGCCGCGGCGGCATCCATACCCGGCCATGCGCCGTCGGCGGCTCCCGCGGCGGCGGCTCAGCCTCCGTCAGGCGCGCATGACAACAAGACAAAGCCCGCATCCTCCTCGTCGCCGGAAAAAATCGTCAAAGCCATACCGGGTAACGGGGGCAATCCCCGCGCGGGCAGTTCCAGCCAGGTGAAAGTCCCCATGCCGTCCTCCGCGGAGCGAGCGGGAAGCGACAAGCACGTGGCGTCGGCGCCCGCGGCGACAGGCGGTTCAACCGGCGCCGCGGTTTCTCAGAAGTCCAGGGAACAAGCCTCGGGCAACCGGCAGGCGCAGGCGCAGACGCAGACATCCCAGAACTCGCCCCAGAAACCGGCGGCCGGTGACCCGAAGGACAAAGCAAAAGACAAGGACAGGCAACCGGCGGCGGCCAAGGACAAGAAGAAGCAGGACAACGGACAGGGCGACACTGCCGGCGCGACCCTGGCGTCGGTTTCACCCGCGGTGAAGGCGAAGGAAAAGGAACCCGCCAGGACGCCGACCGCCCAGGCGCGGACCGCTCAAAAGGAACCGGCCGCGACCGGAGGGAATACGCAGACTGATGATGCTTCGAATAACACCACGACCGCGAAAGCGACGACCAACAAGCGAAACCTGCAGTACGTGGTTCAGTTCGGGGCTTTCCATGAGATGAAAAATGCGGAAATGGAGCAGGAAAAGCTCAAGAAGAAGGGATATTCCGTAAGAATCCGGTCTCACTTCGACCAGAAGAAGGGGCAGTTGTTCCTGGTGCAGATGGAGCCGGTCGACGATGTGAACACGGCGAACAATATGCTCAGCCGCGCCAGGCAGGAAGGGGCGGAGTCCCCAATCATGCTGAAGGTTGGAGCGACGCGCTGAGAAAGACGCGGCCCCGGCCCCGGTCGCCGTTCGGACCGCCACCGCTCGCCGCTTTCGAAGGGCGCGGGACGGGCCGTTCGATACTCCGGGGCGAACGTTGAAAAAGGCTGCAACCGCCGGGCGTGTGTCGAGGCCGGGAATGCGAGCGCATGGGAAGGCGGCCGGAATCCGGTTGACCTGCCGGCCTGCGGTATTTTAAGATTAAGAATGCAAGGAAGCGGATATTCGAAACCGGGACCGGGAGCCGGCCCCGGCATAACCAGGGAAGCGCTGGAGGAGTTGTACTTCCGGTTCAACCGGCGGGAATGGGTGCATCCCGACCCCGTGGAGTTCCTCTATGCTCATGAAGATCCCCGCGACCGGGAAATCGTGGGTATCGTGGCGTCGTCGCTCGCCTACGGGCGAGTCGCCCAGATCCATGGGAGCGTCACCGCCGTGGTTGAACGCATGGGACCCGCTCCTTCACGGTTCCTTCGCGATACGTCGCCGTCCGGGTTGAGGCGGCGGTTCCGCCATTTCAGGCACAGATTCACCGACGGGGACCAACTGGCGTCTTTGCTCATCAACGTTCAGCGGATGATCGCGCAGTTCGGATCGCTGGAGAAAGGCTTCGCCTCCGGAATGAGCGAGGGAGACGTCGACGTGCTTCCCGCCCTGGCGGCGTTCGCGGAGCGGCTCGGAGCGGGCTCGGAAGGGGATGGGTCCATGTTTCTCCCTTCACCCCGAAAGGGAAGCGCGTGCAAGCGCTTCCACCTGTTCTTGCGCTGGATGGCGCGTCGCGATGAAGTGGACCCCGGAGGATGGGACGGCATATCGCCGTCCATGCTGATCGTGCCGCTGGACACGCATATGCACAGGATCGGCGCCATGCTGGGATTCACCGCGCGGCGCCGGGCGGATGCGTGTTCCGCTCTGGAAATCACCGGCCATTTCAGACGAATCACTCCCGAAGACCCCGTGAAGTACGATTTCGCGCTGACCCGCTCCGGCATTCTCAATAACGAGGAGGTAAAGGCCTTTCTCAGAAGGTATGCGGTGTGACGGAAAAAGGAGCCCATTCGGCGCCGGTTGCTGAATAGGGCTCGTTTCCATCCGGCGTCGCGCATCGGGTACCCGGCATCTTCTTCTCGGTCAGCTCAACCTGAGGTCCACGCCCAGGACGCCGATCACGTGGCCGTTTCCGTTTTGAAGCGGCAGCGACAGGGTGCAGCACGGTTTCCTGGTAATGGCGGAAACGTAGACGGGGGAGGAATACTCCTCGCCCGCCATCGCCCTTTGCCACCAGGGCCTTACGTTGGCGTTGGGCAGTCCCGCGGGCGGTTCCGAGAAGACGAACGTTCCGTCTTCCCTGTTGGTATAGACGGCTTCCACTCCGGCGTGCTTGCGCAGCCATTCCACGAGCACTCTTCCGTGGACCGACGGGTCCAGGCTTTTGAGGACCGGGCTTTGAGCCAGTATTCTGAGTTCCTCCATCCGGCTGCTCAAAATCCGTTCTTCGACGCGGGGGCCCGGAACGACGAGGGCGATCAGGTCTCCTATGATTCCCCTCATGTGCCTGCCTTCCCTGCTGAGTCGCTCCGATACGAGGGCGGATTTTTCCGCGCCGGCCGCGTTCTCGCGGGTGATCTTGTCCAGTTCGGAAACCGCGCGCCGAATCTGCTCGACCTCCTGCGTCTGCTCCTGGGATGCGCTGTTGATCCGGGACATCAGGTTGCGTATCGTTTCGGTGCTCGATGCGATCCGAGAGAAAGCCGACGCGGTGGACCCGACGAGTTCGGAGCCGACGGCGATTTTGCCGGCCGTGTCGTCTATCATCGACGCGGTGCGTTTTGCCGCTTCGGCGGCGCGAATGGACAGGTTCCTGACTTCGGAAGCCACAACGGCGAACCCCGCCCCGCTTTCCCCCGCGCGGGCGGCTTCCACGGCGGCGTTCAACGCCAGCAGGTTCGTCTGAAAGGCTATCTCGTCGATCGCTTTCACGATTTTTTGAGTCTCCGCGCTTGCATCCGTTATCGCCCGCATGGATTCGATGAGTTGTTCGACGGACTTGCTCGCTCCGTCGACGATCCCGCTGGTTTCCGCCACCAGGCCGTCCACCTGGTTTGCGTCGGCGGCGTTTTGCCGGACCATGGAAGCCATGGTTTCCAGGGATGAAGCGGTCTGCTCGAGTGCGGCGGCCTGTTCCGATACTCCGGACGCAAGGGTCTTGCTGGCCGAGGACACCTCGTAGGAGGAAGAATCGATCTGGCCCGCGGCCTTGTCCATCTGATCGGAAAGAGCGCGCAACTCGTTCTTTATCCGGCAGGACAGGAGCAGCACCACCGCGATTGTTAGCGCCGCGACGGCCATGAACGCGGCCAGCAACCGGTTTTTCGCCTTACGGCCCGCATCGCGGATTGCCTGTTCGCCCGGCGTGTTGCGTTCGATCTCATCCCGCGCTCCTCGCAGCAGAGCGCTCAGAGCGTCGGCCGGTTTCCGCTCCGATGCCTGCGATACTCCCGGTCCTGCCGCGCGCCGTTCGACCCCGGACAGACCCTTCTCGATTGATTCGAAAATGGAGGCGAGGCCCGGCGAAAGGCTCTGAGCGGTTCGGCGTTCTTCTCCCGCCAGCCATCCATGCAGCGGGGAATCCCCCCGGTTCGCCGCTTTCCTTGGATCCGCCGCAGCGCCGCCCGCGGTTGACGGCGGATTGTCGTTTTCCCACTGAATATGGTCCACTTCCAGCCGGGCAAGAGATGCGACGAGACTTTGTCCCTCGATGCCTTTAAGAGCAAAGTCGACGGTTTCGGAGATGCTCGTGGAGGTGAACGTCCCGACGACGAGCAGCACCCCCCACAGTGCTCCGAATCCCACCATGATTCTCCTGCAAATGGTTGTCTGCCTCCAGTTCATTGAAAAGCCCCTTCGTAAGGTTCTATATTTCGCTATGATTTGTACCGGCCATGTGGTCGGACCGCGCACGGCGGCAGGCCGCGCCGCAATGAGCCGGTATCGTTCCATTTCTCGTTGGAGTCGCTATAGCAATATTCATGCCATCGTGCGGGGCGGACCGATCGCCCGTACCGTCGAACGAGGTCGGCGGCTGCTTTCCCGTACGGAACCTTATACAGCATTCGAAATTCATAATGCAACAAAATGGTTCCTTTTCTTTGTGGCGCTGTACTGATATGATCTCCAAGCATCGATGAAGTCAAAACTACTCTTATCAGGCGGCGAAATACATTCTTGTATCACCGGTTTCCCGGTTTGCGCTGGCGCCTGTGCTGTTCCTCGATCCTTGAGTTTGATTTGCGATTGTGCTATCCGTTGGATTACCCGGCCCTCGGTCGGGGAGATACTAAATAAGGAGCGCTGTGTCCATGGAGCAGATCATCACGCGGTTTCCCCCCAGTCCCACCGGCTATCTTCACATAGGAGGCGCGCGAACCGCCCTCTTCAACTGGCTTTTCGCCCGCCGTTACGGCGGCAAGTTCATTCTTCGCATCGAAGATACGGACCAGGTCCGTTCGACGGATGAATCCATCAAGGCGATTCTGGACGCCATGGAATGGCTGGAACTGGAATGGGATGAAGGACCCTATTACCAGACGCGGCGCCTGGATGTGTACAGGGAGTACATGCAGAAACTGATCGACGCCGGGCGCGCCTACTACTGCGACTGTTCGCCGGAGGACCTGGACAGGCGCCGGCAGGCGGCCCTCGAGGCGGGGCTCAAGCCGAAATACGACGGCCGGTGCCGCAACCGGGGTCTCGGGCCCGGACCGGACCGGGTGGTCCGGTTCAAACTGACGG
>CAYOVG010000218.1:0-12140 GCA_964407285.1 uncultured Syntrophobacteraceae bacterium | reverse complement strand
AATCCGCTAAACAATATGAAAGGATCAAAACAGGAAGAGTCAGAGAAAGATTTCATAAAACACAAGACAGAACAACGGATTCTTGAAAGTCGGATCGCATTCGATATGAAAGACAGGATTCTATCAATTACTATAGTATTTGATAAATCCTTTCCGCTTCCAATGTACCGACAGAAGGAAGACTTTAACAAAAAGATCTACGCACAATTTTTTGAAAAACAATTTGGGTATCTGGATTATGATGGACTATTTACCGCTATTAAAATGGATGTGCTAACCGATGATAAAAGCAATCAAGAGTCTTCTGTGTCTCAATAAGTCTATCCATGTCCGGGAAATAGAAGACGGAAGCTTTCTCCTGTGTATTGAAGCCCCTCTCTTCTCTGAACCGAACGAAACCCTGGTTTGCGAATACAGCAAAAAGTCGCCGGAATGTCTTCCGAGTGGATACGCTTACCAAAGGGTTTGGCTTTTTTTCAAAGATAGAGAAGAACAACAAGAAGCAGAGAACTCAGGATTGAATTCTCTGCTCGAAACATATCGCGAAAATATTAAGAAATCCGAGAATCGTGAAATCAAGATCGACAAGAAGATCTTCCTTGACTTCAGAAACCAGGTAGTCAAGATAGAGAATATCAGAAGAACCCTCCAGGAACAATATAGCGAGTGGAGGGAGTTGGAAGGAGGAGATATTTACATTCCCCCTAAAGTTGTAAGCGACAGAATAAAAATCACCACGCATCCTAACAAGCTCGTCTCAGACTATCTAAACAATAAGCCGCATAACGGATTTCTAATCTACATCTTTGGAGAATATGGAAATGGCAAAACGAGCTTCTTACGTAATTTCTTAAATGATAGAGCAAGAGATCTTGATTGTCTGCCGACAATCCCTATTCTTTTCAACCTGAACGACCGTTCTGCGGGCAGTATCGGCGGGTTCATCGAAAGCGAATTGAATTCAAAGTATGAACTAAAAGTTTCATTGAAAGATTTTTTGTCATTATGCAGAGAGGGAGTCTTTACGCTCTTCTTCGATGCATTCGATCAAATGCTTGCCGTTCCCATAAAGAAGGATATAGAAGCAGGGTTTCATGAAATCTTATCCTTCGCACGGGATCGAGGATGTGTATTCCTGGCATGCCGAGACTACTTCTATCTTCGCTATTTACAGCCTCTTGAACGTGAAGGCGAAGGACCGTTTACCGATCGAATTACGCTTTCCGGATTTGACGAGGACGAACTCAATCAATATGCCGAGAAGATACCTGAAATTAGAGATGCTGGGAACAAGGACGAGTTCATCCGCGTCGCAATGCAGAATAGAGGAAAACCTCTTTTAGCCAGGACGATTGCTGATAATATGCAAGGCTTTAATAGACTGATAAGTGAGAGGGAAAAAGGGAATAGAGATATATCCCCCTTTGATATCTTTGACCTCCCCTATCAGGCATGGTTGAAGACAAGGGGGCAGGTACTCGGAGACAGACAGACGCGAAGCACGGCATTGAGATATCTTATAAAACAGATCACTTTACACGGTATCAACTCTAGTTGTGACTTTGACGACTGGCTGAATGCATTTAACAGACCTCCCAACAACCCCATCGATAAGAGCAGGATTCCGGAACTGAAAGATGATCTAGCTTCACTGACCCTTTTGGATCGCACAAAGATCAAAAAGCGTAATTTACTGATGTTCGCATCCCCTCCTTATCTTGAGTTTTTACTGGCAAAATTCGTTATTGAAGAGCTTGATTCTTCATCAAAAGATGCCGCATCTCTGGTTAGAGAAATATGCCTCACACCTATAGCGCGGGAAATGATCGTTCAACAGATCGTCTTTGAAGATCATGGTTCAAAGCTGAAAGAGTTTATCGAGGATTCAGCCTACCGCTCATTTACGGATGTTCAGTATCAGGCATCCAATGGTTTCAGTATTATTCTCCATGCCGTACAGGTGGGTGTTGACGTACGATGGAAAGAACTACTCAAGAGAATTCAATTCAGGAAGACGGTGCTCCGCGATGCAGACTGCGAAGGCGCCGATCTTACCGGTCTTCTGCTGACCAGCGCGGATTTGACGGGTTGCGACTTTTCATACTCGACTCTCACGAACACCAACATGGAGTTTTCCAATCTGAAAGGCGCACGGTTTTCCGAGTACGGAGAACTGCTGACCAGCAGCATCTTTTACAGTGACAGGGAAAAGAATCATTTCATTGTATGCGGTACCCGAAACGGCAGTGTCGTCGTCTGGAGTATCAGGGATAGAAAGATCATCGGTCGTTTTCGTCCACACCAGTGCGAAATCACAGCCTTACGTATCGGGAGATCCAATACAAAGATTTTTACCGGATATAAAGATGGTCACATTTCGGTTCAGAATCTTCATGATGAAATGGATCGGCGTATATACAATCCATCTGTTCGTGGGGTATGCGCTTTCGTGCTTCCCAGTAGTGAAGCGGAAGTGCTGGCCGGAGGATATTCCGGTGAAGCAATAAGGCTTTCTCTAAGCCCTCCGAACCGGATAACGAGGTATTCACTTGGGATCACTGATGATCCCCCATGGCTTACAGCACTGGATGTTACTCCCGACGAGCAGAATATTGTTGTAGGACATGCTGATGGATCGTTGAGGATCATTCGCAATTGGGCTGGACTGGATTACAAGGTAGAGGAAACCTCCGATCAAGTTCGAGGTGTTGCCGGGATCTGCATTCTCAATGATCAGTATGCTCTGGTGAATGATGATGCCGCCGAAGCTTACCTCCTGTCGCTCAACGATCTAAGGCTGGACCGATTATCCCATACACCCGGGATACGACATATTTCCTATGCGGTTGAAGCTAAAGAAATATTTCTCCTCTCAGATGGATCTTTCCGATACGGCAAGTTGGAACAGATCACAGACAAATCCTTTCGTCTTCAGGACTACACTTGCCTTGAGAATGCGCGAACCCTCTCAGTTTCGCCGGATGGACGCTTTGTAGCCGTGGGTGGAAGCAAGTTGCAGTTGATGGACAGAGAGGAGAGATTCAAAACAAAGATCGATGTGCCTATGCATCTGAACTGCCGAGGAATGAATATAAACTTTACTGAAGGACTGGATACGGTTGACCTCAAACTTCTGCTGTTTCGTGGGGCTCAAATTCCGTCCGACTCGCTCTTGAACAAGTATATCGATTTTGGAGAGGCAACTATCAATAGGTCAAAGAGAACTTTCAAATGCGTCAAATGCTCGGAAGAGCAATCCTTTTCGGAAGACTTTGAGATCGTTGGCCGCAGCCTTCACTGCAAGAACTGCAAATAGCCTGATGAACCAACCGGCCGTCCCAAAGCAAGCACCACGTGCAGACAGGCTTAGGTCGTGGTATTCTCCAGAGAAAGTGTGTCACTCCGACACTGTTTCTACGACCGTTTCACTAATTTATGCACTCCTTTATCGCTTCGAGTATTGGCTAATGCAAGCTCTTGAACACTAAAGATATTTTACACCGACCGATCTATAATCGACGAATGCTCTCCATTAACTGCGTGACTGCCCGGGGTTCGGGACCTTGGTTGAGATCCAGGCCCCAATCCCAGGCGGACTTCGCACAATCATGCATTATCCCTTGGAAATAAGGCAACGTTCCGCTTGCATTTCCATTCCGAATAGGCCATTCTCTTGTACTTGGTTCATCACGAGGTTCTCCCTCGAGTCTTGAGTGATTTACCGCCTGGGGAGGACTACATTCACGGAGTGTTGAACCAATGGATGTCTTACATGCGGGCGAGCCAAGGCATTAGCCACTATTTGGGGGAATCCACCATGGAAAGATCGCGCGAGAACTTGAGATTTTGGCGAACGCTGGTTGGCCTTCCGCCGGAGTTTCCCAACCTACGGAGACTGGATAGGGACAACATCCTCGAGCAAATGGTCATCAATCCGGAAGTGGAAGGAGATATTTGGAATGCGTTGTCCTCGAGGAGGTTGACCGCGATCCTTGTGAAAGATGGATGCGGGCTCTCGACATTGTGCCAGTATCTCTTGAGACTCAGCGAGGACAAAGCTGTCGACAGCCTGGTGATTCCGGTCTTGATCGACTTGGGTGAACCTCAGTGGCAGAAGGAAATAACCGCGGATTCCCTGGAAACGGAAATCAAGTACCAGATCATCTGGAACCTGGTTCACAATCCGTGGGAGCAGAAGCTGGATACCGCCCATTACTTCTACTGCATCAACTATGAGGAAGATTTGGATTTCCATGCTTTTAGAGCGGAATGCCTCAATTTCCTTTCCCCGCAAAGGCCTTCTGCTACGAAGTTCCTGAAGAAGTTTCCTTTCTTTAAACAGGGACTAGGAGACATACTCAATTATCTTCTTCAAAACCTGCGGATTCAGACCGCCATATTCTACCACTTCCCTCAACTAGTGGAAGGTGGGCAAGGAACAACCGGCGCACCATTCGTGGATACGCTCTACGAGCAGCGGGCCATGGACGTGGTGTCTTCAGTGAAAATCCTGATGGAGCGAAATCCGTTTCTGCCGGCATCCATCCGAGAGATTTACTTTTGCACTCCACGCACCCGGCGTGATCTGACGCGTGAGTTCCGGCGGGATTTCTTTGACATTAAGTATCCTCCGTATACCAGTGCTCAAATCTTTGCGATGCTGGTGAAGCGGTACAAGCCTTCTTTACCCGGGAGAAAAGGGGTACGTGAATACAAGGATTTGGGTTCCGTCTTCTCCGAGAAGTTCGTCAGGCAGGCATGGGACGATAACCGGCCGATTAGGGAGATAATTGTGCGTGTCCAGGAACTGATGCTGGAACGTCTCGACTGCGATAAGAAGGAAATTCCCTACAGGTTGGAGCCCGCCGAGATGATGTATATGCCCAAAGCGGCACAAGCACGGGAAATCGAACCCGAGATGCCTGATGCATCCGGAGCGGGTGAATCCGAACCCGAAGCTCCGAGGAAGAAGTTTATAAGGAAGAAGAGGAGTACGATTAATGGCGATAACGAACAGTGAATTGAAGCGGAGTGCGGCTCAGGTTTTTGCGTATGGCCTGGACATCCAGGTTCCATTCTACAATAGGGAAAAATCGAAGAAGGAAATACTGGATCGATTTGAGGACGACCTAAACAGCCGGGGGCTTGTGTATTTCATTTCCGCGCCGCTCGGCACCGGTAAAACTTTCTTTATAGACCACGTGTCGTCGGAACTGGAAGGCATACAAACACGACAAAGACCACTCTTTGCAAGGGAACTAAAGAGTGGCGAGATCCGGGGCTTTAAGGGCAAAATCATTTATATCGATGAAGCCGATATAAAGTCCACATGGAACGACCTACGAAATGCAATGGATGTCGTCAAAGCACACACGGAAAAGACGGGCCAGAAGGCAATCGTTTTGGGCGATTACACTCTGCGAAACAACAATATCGTAGGAGACCTGGAGAATACCGAATACCTGCGGAGCTTTGAACCTCTCGACAAGGAGTTCCTCGCCGGAGTGTTAGATCAGCGAGTGCATCACTTTCTCAACAAAAAGGGTGGAGCATCCATTATCTCCGATGAACTTTACGATGTGTTGACACCATCCGGACTCGCCGCCATCGCGACATTTCGGACGGTCCTGACAATGCTCTCCCAATTCACTCAACAACTCCCATATAACAGCAAACAGTGCGTCATAGATCTGGAACTCGCCAAGAAATGGGTCGAAGAGAACTTCGACCCTCTGCTGACAACGGATAACCAGAACGACTTCCTTAACGTACTACTTGATTTCATTATGGAACAGCACCCTAAAGGGGCAGGTATGAACGAGGGGCTGAGTGAAGATCAACTATTTGCACTGGGAAGAGATCTTGGATATGAGAGCATAGAGAATTTTAGGGATGAAATTCTTGTACCCTTTGCCAAGAATGAACTGTTAGTATCGACAGGAGTGCCTTTCCTTGACGGCAAAGGGGAATTTGTCAGATGGCCCGAACCATACCTTCCTACGATTCAAACGCTGCTCCTTGCAGAGTTGTAATTTTTCCGACTGATGTTGAGGATTACCTGGTTCTCGATTTATTTAATCGGTTAACAGGATTTCAACTTCTCGCCTTGATGCTTTTGAGAAATGGGGTTTTTTGAGAGATGGTACAGAAGTATTTTGACAAGGCTAAAAAGGAAGCCGGAACGGCGGTGCTGTTCGCCGGTAATAGTTTGCAGGATATTCTATTCAAGATTCATTTTCTTAAGAAGATAGTTTCCATCCGAGAAGCGACCCGTTCATATACAATGGAGGAGTTAATCCTTCTAACGGACAATTTTCCTTATGCTTTGCCCGAAAGTCGGATAAAAGAACTGATTGAGTCTATTCCGATCCTTGATAATCATGATGGCGTCTATAGTATTAAGTTTGAAATTGATCTTGCCGAATGGTTTGTTCTACAGGGAGGGCGGATTCCGAAGGGGATGAACCTTAAGCTGACGTGGGACGAGGTGGAGAATATCCTCGGTAAGAAAGAAAAAGACGTTGCTTCGTGGAGCACCTTCGATGTCAAGACGGCCATTCAGAGGGGGCTGGAGTGGTGCCTGCACAGCGTCAGGGTTAGCGAGGAGTTCAAGATCGGCGGACTTCCGGCGTTTTGGGAATGCGTCGACAACGATTTGAGACCGGTCGGTATCAAGCAGGCTGGAACCTGCAACAGCGATACGCTGGGCGCACTGAGCGAAAGCCTTTTCGGCCCGGTGGAAATCAATCCGGCAGAGGAAAAGGATGCGCCGCAACTCCTAAATGTTCTTCTGCAGTACAACCTGAACTGCCTGGTGACTCCCGATCAGAATCCGTACAGCGGCATACCGGCGGAATGGAATCCGGGCGGCTTTCAACCGCTGGAAGACCAGCCGGGCTCTTTCCATCCCACCGTGGATGCCACAGCCAATTTCGTCACAGCAGCATCGATCAGCTACTTTTTTTTCGACGAATTGCAGAAGCGCGGAGTCCATTTCTCCATCCGTAAGGACGAACTCGGCAAAGCAATTCTCTCATCCGTGGATTTTCTCCTGCGGACAAAACTGGACGATGGAGGATGGGGAATTTACCGCTACCCCCAAGGCGGATTCGACGTTGCGCCAACGGCGTTTTCCACCTCGCTTACGGTCATCAGTCTCGGACTTGCCAAAATGTGCGGGGTGATAGACCACCTGGAGCGTTACGAACTCTATGGTCAGATCAACACAGCTCTCGAACGTACCCTGGACTTCATCCTCTCCCGGCAAACCAAGTACAATGGCCGTTCGGTCTGGACGATGGCTTTTGATACCGATACCGAACGATTCCCCCAAGCCGAAATCCTTGGCGCCACCCTGTATTGTTTCAGAGCCCTGTTTTCCATGTCACGCGGCATGGCTTCCTTGCGAAACCGCATATATCCGATCCTTCGCGAATTCGTGGAGTACTTGGAAGAGATCTGGAAACCCGACTATGATGCTCTCTTTGTCTACGAATTCCGGATTCCTCTTGAAACGCGGCTCAACGATACGTTCAATGCCTGGGAAATTCGTCTGGACGTGAGGCTTGCTGCGCTGCTTCTGGATTTCCACAACGAGACCTTCGCCAATCCGGAACTGGGCATTTCACTTTCCCCCAAAATGCGCAGGAACATTGAAATTACCATAAGCCGACTGCTCCAGGAACAGCATCCGGTACTCGGCCACTGGATCGACCCCATCAACAAACGGCCGTTTGCCGTGGCGACGCTCTTTGCCCTGGAACTTCTCCAGGCATACCTCCTGGCAGTGAAGAATATGATCGGATAAGGCGGCAGGACCCATTTCAAGGACAGCATCATGGAATATGGCCGCCTCAAAATCGAACTCATGCAGCGCGGGGTCCGGCTCAGCGACCCCGCGCTGGAGGCGCTCCCCAAGAGCCGGTTCAACCAGATCGTTTACCGGGACTACCCCACCACGGGCGGTCTCGTGCTGAAGATTGCGCCCGACGTCTACGCCAATTGCCCCGTAGACCTGAGAAGCGAAAGTCCCTTCACCCTGAATTGGAGCAATGAGGGCTTCTCCCTGTCGGGCAACGGCGCGAACCGTCCGGTGGAAGTACTGCCTCCCCCGCTTTTCGCCCTGGAGAACAAAATGCTGGCTTCGGGCGACCCGGTCCGCAACCTCGTTATGGCTCATGCGGACCGCGCCAGGATCATGCCGATCTACGGTTGTGCGTTTCACTGCGAATTCTGCAATGCTCCGCGCGTGCGGTATCGGCGTAATTCCATAGAATCCCTGGACGCCGCTTTCCGGATCGCGCTCGAAGATCCGCTCCTGAAACCGAGACACACTCTCATCTCCGGCGGCACCCCCGAATCGAGAGACGAAGATTTCGCATACCTGGATGAAGTGTATCGATACTTTCCCGACCGTTATCCCGATATGGATTTCGACCTGATGCTCGCGCCGCGTTCCCGCCGTCCCGGACCCGGCTCCCACACCCGCCGTAAGTATAAGAACTACATAAAGTTTCTCCATGAGTGCGGAGTCAAGGGGCTTTCCATCAATCTCGAACTGTACGGAGACGCACCGAGGAAAAAAATCATCCGGGAAAAGGAACAGATCGGGCGGGAGAACTACTTTGCGTTCATCGAACTGGCCGTGGAACGTTTCGGCCCGCAACGCATCCGTTCCTGCCTCGTCGTGGGCCTGGAATCCCCGGAAGATACTCTCGCCGGTGTGGAGGAGATCGCCCGGCGCGGCTGCATGCCGGTCCTGAGCCCTTTCATTCCCGCACCCGGCACCTTCCTCGCCCGCGAAAAATCACCCTCGCCCGATTTCCTGGAACGGCTTCTGTTCGAATCCAAGAAGATCGTCGACCGCCATGGCGTGGAACTCGGACCAACCTGCAAGGCTTGTTGCCACAACAACCTCAGCCTGTAGTCGATGAACCTGTCCTGAACCCGCCACGTTATGCTTGCGACGACCATAAGCCGCGCTTCCTGCATGAGCGGGGCCGGTCAAGCGGTTTTACACAACGACATTTTATCACGGCTGAAAGCCGCTCCTACGAAGAAAAGCCAAAACTACGCCCGTTCCCGTACGCGCTGCCATACACTCGCTTTACGGCAAGTCACCGAGGAAGCTCTCCAACACCTTTCTTGGGCGGCGCATCAGAACTTTCCACCGGGACCTCAATTGTCCTTCCCTGGTAATTGGACAACAAGCGCCTGTCGATTCCTCTTTCGAGAACGTAATCGGGGTCGAGAGGGATCTTGCCGATCCTTGTCGAAACGACGTACCGGGGAACGGCAAATCCGGTCGTGTGGCCCTGCAGCCCTCGAATTATCTCCGTTCCCTTATCCAGCGAAGTTCTGAAGTGGGACGAGCCGGCGACAAAATGGCAATGGAAGAGGTAGTAAGGCCTGACTCTCATCTTTATGAGCTTGTGCATCAAATCCATCATTACGGCGGTGTCGTCGTTGATCCCCTTCAACAGGACCGTCTGATTGCCCAACGGAATTCCATGGCTCAACAGGATATCGCAAGCTCCGGCCGCTTCGTCCGTGATCTCCTTGGGGTGATTGAACTGGGTGTTGATCCACACCGGATGATGCCTCGCTACCGCTTTAACCAGTTCCGGAGTAATCCTTTGAGGAAGAGTGCACAAAGTCCTCGTGCCGAACCGGATGATCTCCACGTGATCGAATCTTCGAAGCCTCGCCAGGATATGGTCGATCCGGTCGTCGGAGAGCATGAATGCGTCCCCTCCCGTTATCAACACATCCCTTATTGCGGGACTCTTTCCGATGTAGTCGATAGCCCTTTCCACTTCGGCAACGGGCGTGTGCTCGTCACGGTCCCCGATTCTTCTCTTTCTGAAGCAGTGTCTGCAGTATCCCGGACAGCAGTTCGTCACATAGAGCACGACTCTATTCGCATACAATTGAAAGAGGCAGGGAACGGGGAGCCTCCCCTCCTCCCCCTTCGGGTCGGCGACGCCGAGAGGGTCTTCGAGTTCTCCGACATCGGGAATGCTCTGCCGCCTTATGGGGCAATCGGCGTTGTGCTTATCCATCAAACCCGCATAGTACGGACTGACAGCCCACCTGTACTTTCCGGATACCGCGGCTATCGCATGAATCTCCCGGTCGGAGAGGGAGACAATCTTCGACAATTCATCGGAGGAAGTGATTCTATTCCGGACCTGCCATTTCCAGTCGTCCCAATCATTTGATCTCGGCATGCCATCTCCATTCCAATCTCATCGGGACCCCGGCCCGGTCCCGGTCGCGCCATTCAGGGCGACAGGCCGAATCACGAGCATTAGACGACGAGCAATCGTCTTGCCGATGTTCGTCGAGATATCCGCCGGTGTCCGTCACCGCGAAAACACCGTGAAGACACGAAGAGTGGTGGACAACGCTTCGCTTCTGCACACCCTGCATGGGCGTCTCTCCCTTCCTCACAAAGGTTGGGGCAGTCATCCACGGGTGAAAGGACTTAGAAGACGGGAACGGCAATTGACGGTCGAAGGGCCGATATGTCAGGAGTACGTTATAAAACCGGGACTCAATTTAAGCAATATGTTTTCGGTAAAGATCACCTTATGAGGAGGCCCGGAGACTCAGCCCGAACGCTATCCCCCATCACCCCATCGATTTGACACCCGGCCCCCAACTCTCCTATAATCCCAAATAAGTCTGGAACCGGAACTCGATCTCGGTGTTCCATGGCTGGAGGAGTAGATTCCGAATCCAAACGGGAGAAGAGGAGATTTGATGCAAGCGTGGTTGGATGTGTATGGAAGCCGCAGGGTTTTGATGCTGCTGGGACTCGGGTTTTCTTCGGGACTGCCCCTGGCCCTCACCAGTTCCACCCTTCAGGCATGGATGGTGACCGAACATGTGGATCTCAGCATCATCGGCATATTCTCGCTGGTCGGGCTGCCGTATACGCTCAAAATGCTCTGGTCCCCGCTCATGGACCGCTTCGCCATACCCTGGCTCGGGAGGCGGCGGGGCTGGATCATCCTCATGCAACTGCTGATTGCGGCGTCCATCCTGGCGATGGGTTCGCTCTCTCCTGCCGCGATGCCCTGGGCCGTCGCATCGATGGCCTTCTTCCTGGCCTTCTGCAGCGCGAGCCAGGACATCGCCATCGACGCTTACCGGGCGGACGTGCTGGAGGAACGGGAACTGGGGGCCGGCGCGGCCACCACGGTCGTGGGCTACCGGCTGGCGATGCTCGCGTCGGGCGCCCTGGCGCTCATCCTCTCGGACCACCTGCCCTGGCGCCAGGTGTACACCATCATGGCGGGACTCATGCTCGCAGGCATGGCCTTCACTCTCATGGCCCCCGAACCGAAGGAGAAGGTAGTCCCTCCCAAATCCCTCGCGGCAGCCGTATGGGAGCCACTGAAATCCTACTTCAAACGCGCCAACGCCGTCGAGATGCTCGTCTTCATCGTCGTCTTCAAGCTGGGCGACACCATCGCGGCGGCCATGACCACCCCCTTCCTGCTGGACCTCGGTTTCAGCCGAACCGATGTCGGGACGGTCAACAAGGCTTTCGGCCTGCTCAGCACCATCGTGGGGAGCCTTGCGGGCGGGGTCGTCCTGTCACGGGTAGGGATGGCGAGGTCGCTGTGGGTTTTCGCATTTCTCCAGGCCGTTTCGAACCTGGCGTTCATGTGGCTGGCGATTGTGGGCAAGAGCTACCACACCATGGTCGCCGCCGTTGCGATAGAAAATATCTGCGGAGGGATGGGCACGGCCGGATTCATCGCATTCATGATGAGCCTTTGCGACAAGCGCTTCACCGCGACCCAGTATGCGCTGCTTTCGAGCCTCATGGCGCTGACCCGCGTGCTGGTCGGAGCGCCGACCGGCTTCATGGCCGAACACCTCGGCTGGGCCATGTACTTCCTGACCAGCCTGCTGGGAGCGGTTCCGGGGTTGGTGCTTCTGCACCGTTTCGCCCCCTGGCGGCAACCGGCGTGTCCGAACCCGGAAATCGCCGCGTAGATGTCCGGATGCCCGTTTCCGTCTCCGCGGCATCCGGGGTTGAATTCCATAAGGCGTCAGGCAATAAATAATTATCCGGCTTCCTCGCCTGAAAGCGTTGCTGAATGCGTACAGGAACGCTGATAGGTCAA
>CAYOVG010000217.1:0-12150 GCA_964407285.1 uncultured Syntrophobacteraceae bacterium | reverse complement strand
GTCCGGGGGGACCGTGGTATTCGTGGCCGATGGGGATACGGTTATTCTCGATAACGGGGAAAAGGTGCGCTACCTGGGGATCGACGCCCCCGAGACGGGCCGTGAAGAGAGTCCGGCCGATTGTTACGGCGACGAAGCGCGGAAAGCCAATGCCGGCCTGGTGCTCCACAGGAAAGTTTCACTGCGCTTCGACAAGGAAACGCGGGACCGCTACGGGCGGCTTCTCGCCTATGTGTACCTGCCCGACGGGAAATGCGTGAATGCGTTGATGATCCAATCCGGGAACGCGTGGCTTTTCAGGCCCGCCGGCGGCTTCGAGCGATTCAAGGAATTTCTGGAGCACCAGCGCGAAGCGGTCCGGGAGCGGCGCGGCATGTGGGGAAGCTGCAGAGTGGACGTTGAACCCCGCTATGAAGGCAACAAACTGAGCTACATCTTCCATCGGCCTGGGTGTTCCCTGGGGCGGGAGATATCTCGGAGGAACCGCAAAGTCTTCCAGGACCGCTGGGCCGCTTTGGAACAGGGTTACCGCCCATGCCGCCAGTGCAAACCCTGACGGCGCGGTACTGTGTCAATCAACCCTGCATCCTCATCTTTATCTCAACCATCCCTCGAATAGGCGACCGCCGACTCCAGGTAATCGATGAATATTCTCTTCACCTCCTTTGCCGTTATGCCCGGCACGTAGACATCGAACTTGCTGCTGCTTCCCGCCGGGAGTGTTGGAACGGTGAAATCGCGGGTCGTGTCGGCCGCTCGCACTCTGAATTTTGCATTTTTGTGGTCGAGCGACGTGGAATTCACGATTCTCCCTCTTAAGCCCGCGCCTCCGGGAAGCTGCTCAACCGAGAGGTGGGTGGTCAGAAAGCCGAAGCCGATTTCCTGCATCACGGGGACCGTAACATCTATCCCGGCGTTGTCGGCGTTGTGCCGCGGGTCGGTTCCTCCGGTTTCGGCATTGCTCTGCGTCATCCTCGATGTCGCCTCGAGCGCCGCCAGCCTGCTTTCCAGTATCGCCGTCCTGTTCTCCGCTTCCTGTCCGAGATATCCGAGATGCGTGGTGAGCCTCGCATACAGAACGCATGTGAGGACAATGGCGCCGATCACGGCCGCCAGCGAACCGATCAGCAATGGAAGCACAAACCGGGGCATGGTTTCCCGAGGGTCTCGAAACCCTCTTTCGGCCGTTTGCGAATCACCTGTGTCTTGTGGCGCGGGACGATCGTTTCTCATGACTGTTACCTCCGCTGATGGAATTGGGTGTCTCCCGATTCGGCATGGTTCATAGACCGTGAGTTCGAGGCGACACTCGAGAGGACTCATCGTCATTTCCGCGCAAGCGGGAATCCGGGTTTCTCGAGGTTTCCCGCCCCCCCCCGCTTGCGCGTGGGCGACTCCGAGGCGTTACCCTGTTTTGAACCATACCCCCGATTCGTATCCGTATCCACTCGTATTGCTATATTCGTGCCCATCCGCGTCTTGCCTGCGCGCTGTTGCGCAAGAGCTTCACCCAACCCGCAACTCGCAGTCAACATTTCGCAACCCGACCTCAACCTCTGATCATGGCGCGCAGCCCGCTGCTCAGCATCCAATATCCTGCACCTAGGCACAAGATTGCGTGCCCACTTTCACTTGATATGGACCAGGGATTATGCTAAAGAAAGCATGTTGAGGCACTTTGGTGCGCGATGCGGGGAGTTCGAGGAGGAGTTCCGCGGAGGCAGGCGCTTCGTACGGCTTAAGAGGATCGTCAATGAAATGAGGACGGGGTTGCATTCCCGAAGGAGTGATCTATGGATTATAAATCCATTCTGACCACATGTACATATTGTGGTTGCGGTTGTGGTCTTTACCTTGAGGTGTTGGATGGGCGGATCATGCGTACTATTCCTTCCAAGACGAGCCCGGTCAACGAGGGCAAGCTCTGCGTAAAGGGCTGGTACATCCATGAATTCGTCCAGGATCCTACGCGTTTGAAGAGCCCTCTCATCCGCAAGGGGGATTCCCTGGAAGAAACGTCCTGGGATTCCGCGCTCGACCATGCGGCGTCGGAACTCAAGAGAATTAAGGATGCCTACGGACCCGACAGCATCGGGTTCTTTACGTCCGCCAAATGCACCAACGAAGACAATTATGTCTTGCAGAAGTTCGCGAGGGCTGCCGTAGGCACCAACAACGTAGATCACTGCGCGCGCCTCTGACACTCCTCCACTGTGGCAGGTCTTGCCGCAGCCTACGGATCAGGCGCTATGACCAACTCCTTCGTGGAACTCGAAGACGCAAAGTGCATTTTTATCATAGGTTCCAACACTACGGTTGCGCATCCGCTGGTAGCCACCCGCATCTATCGGGCCAGGGCCAAGGGGGCCAAGATAATCGTGGCCGACCCGCGTGAGATTCAAATGGCCCGTTTCTCGGACATCTATGTCCAGCAACGACTGGGCAGCGACGTTGCCCTCCTTAACGGCATGATGCACGTTATCCTCAAGAACGGATGGCAAAATCAGAAGTTCATCGACGAACGCACGGAGGGTTTCGCGGCTCTGGCTGAACTCCTCGAAGGCTTTACGCCCGAACGCGCTGCCGAGATCACCGGCGTCAAGGCCGACGACATAGTAAAGATGGCCGAGATGTACGCCAAGGCCGAAACCGGCTCCATCGTGTACTGCATGGGAATTACGCAGCATGTAACCGGCGTGGACAATGTAAAGGCCCTTGCGAACCTGGCGATGATGTGCGGACAGATAGGCCGCCCGTCGACGGGCGTCAACCCGCTCCGCGGCCAGAACAACGTGCAGGGCGCCTGCGACATGGGCGGACTGCCCAACGTATATCCCGGTTACCAGGCGGTTACGGTTCCCGAAATTCAGCAGAAGTTCGAGGCCGCATGGAATACGAAGCTCTCCCCCAACCTCGGGCTCACCATCACGGACATGATGCACCAGCTTTCCGAAGGCAAGCTCAAGGGCCTGGTGATCCTGGGGGAAAATCCGATGGTCAGCGACCCCGACATCCATCATGTGGAACATGCGCTGAAAGCCGCGGAATTCATCCTGGTCGTGGACATTTTCCCGACTCCCACCACCGAAATGGCTCACCTGGTCCTTCCGGGCGTGGCGTTCGCGGAAAAGGACGGGACATTCAGCAATTCCGAGCGCAGGGTGCAACGTGTCCGCAAGGCGGTCGATCCGCCGGGGCAGGCCAGGACGGATTGGGAGATTTTCCAGGAGATTTCCAACCGGATGGGTTATCCCATGAACTTTGCGTCCGCCGAGGATGTCTTCGCCGAAATTAGGAAAGTGACGCCATCCTATGCCGGAATGACGTACGAGAGGCTGGAAGGCGACGGGCTATGCTGGCCCTGTCCGTCGGAGGAACACCCGGGAACGCCTTATCTGCACAAGGACAAGTTCGTACGCGGACTTGGACTCTTTCATGCCGTCGATTACAGGGCCCCGGCGGAAGAGCCGGATACGGATTATCCCTTCTGGTTCACGACGGGCCGCTCCTTCATGCACTACCATACGGGCACCATGACCCGCAGGTCTCCGCACCTGGAAGGGGAAATGTCCGAAGCCATCCTGGAGATCAATCCCGACGACGCCGCCGGTCTCGAAATCAGTGACGGGGACCTTGTTCATGTCAGCAGCCGCAGGGGGACCGTGACTTCCCGCGCCCAGGTAACGGACCGTATCGGAAAGGGCGTTCTTTTCATGCCGTTCCACTTTGCGGAGTGCGCGGCCAACGTGCTCACCAATACGGCTTTCGACCCGATTGCCAAGATACCCGAATTGAAGGTTTGCGCCGTCAAGCTGGAGAAGGCGGCCTGATGCCGGAAATCGGTAGTCGGAGGTCGGTGGAAGGCACCTCGATGCGACCTCCGACTACCGATCTTTGCTTCGGTGAGCAACGCTTCGCTTCTGCCCACCCTACCGGACGGAAGCCGGATATCGGATAGATCTATTCCGATCTTCGGCTTCCGACCTCCGTCTCCGTGCTCTCCGCGGTTTTCACACCGCCGCCTGCGAAATGGTCTAATCTCTGGTGGTGGTTACGGTTGACGCCCTGCTTACCGGGCGACGCCCGTCCGTATGGCGTCGCGAGCCATCCGGTCGCACCGCTCGTTTTCAGGGTGCCCGGCATGCCCCTTCACCCATCTCCATTCGACGTTGTGCCTCCGGCAGGTCTGATCCAGGTCCTCCCAAAGCTCCTTATTCTTGACCGGCTCCTTCGCGCTCGTCTTCCAGCCGTTCATTTTCCACTTGCGTATCCACATGGTTATGCCGTTCTTGATGTATTGGGAGTCGGTATAAACGATAACATGGCAGGGTTCCTTGAGGGCTCTCAGGCCGTTGATGACGGCGGCGAGTTCCATCTGGTTGTTGGTGGTAAGCGGGGAGTAGCCCGAGAGTTCTCTTTCGGCGCCGTTATATCTGAGTATCGTTCCCCAACCTCCGGGACCCGGGTTCCCCGAGCATGCTCCGTCCGTAAATATTTCTACTGTTTTCAAAATAATACCTTACTGAATGTTGATGAATGCCGCTACGGCCGGACCATTCGCTACGAAAACGGCGAAAGCCGTTTGCGGATGAACTGCTCGACGGAAACCGCGTCGAGCTTGGGCAGTACCTGGGAGAGCTTTTCCACCGGCACTTCGGCCCTGGCCATGGCCTGGTGTCCGCCCGCGCATCCGAGGTTGCCGAAAGCCCGGACCAGCACCTTCCCGGCATCTTTCCTGTTGCCGTCGTTTCTAACGATAATTACAAGCTTGCCCTCGTGGATGCCCGACACGATGCTCCACGAGATGTCGTGGACCTTGAGCAGGAATTCGGCGATAATGACCAGTATGTCCGCCGAAGGGACCTTGTCCAGGTGAGTGAACATACGGTCCCGAACCACGTACTTCCTGTCTATCGCCTTTTCGAATATCTTAAGGTCCTTGAGAGACAGGTCCGAGATCTCGATTTTCCTGAGGACGTAGTGGTTCGCCAGCGAGTACAGGTAGAGGAATGCTTCGATATCCTCTTCGAGAGTGTGGCGCTCGAAATTGCGGGTGTCCGTCTTGATCCCGTAGAGGAGCGCCGTGGCCAGGGCTTTGTGCGGTTTTATCTTGGCGGCCCTGAGATACTGGGTCAGCATGGTGGAAGTCGCCCCGTAATCCGGGCGGATGTCGATGAAAGGCGCTTCGAGCGGCTTCGTCACCGGGTGGTGGTCAAGAATGGCCGTATAGTTAATGTCGGTAAAAAAATCGTTATGATAGGGCTGTCCGTCCACCAGTACGAACCTGTCGTAGTCGGCGAGTTGTTCGGGCTTTACCTGCACCAGCGGAAGGCGCAGAAGCCGAACCATCGTCAGGTTGTTCAGACGCTTGATCGGGCGAACGATACCAACCGTGGTCGACAGCACCTTGTGCCAGAGGAGCCGCTTGAGCGCCGTCGCGGAAGCGATGGAATCCGGGTCCGGGTCGATAGTGATCAGGACGCGGTCTTTGGTATGGAACTGACTGTAAAGGGTCTCTAAAGACTCCTTCCGAGATCGTCGCTTATTGCCGACCTTCACGCCGGACATATTCCCCTCTTTCCTTGCTCCCATTGGACTTGCCTTTGAAAGTTCATGTGCTCTCATGCCTGAAGCTATAATATACCTCTTTCATGAGGCGCTAACAAGAAGATCGAAGCGCTTTACAGCGCCGAATTCGAATTCGGCGACTGCCGGGCTTTTCTTTTGTCTTGCGTCGCTCTAATCAGGATCTTAATTTTTAATTGTAGCGCGATTATTCGAGGGTCTTTAGAAAATGCGGATCTGCCGTTAGCACTGAGCGGAAACTCTGGAGGATTCAATGTGTTGATTTTGTTACTATTCTCTCGGATATTGTTGAGGGAGCCCGGAGACCTAGGAGTTGCACGGTGATAATAGTGGAACAAGTGTAGCCGGGACAGGCAACACCTTAGAGTTCGGAGGAATGAAATGCCCCACGACGATTTGTTAGGCGAATACGAGACCATGCGTCAGGCGATGTTGGATTGGTTGAAGCACACATCGCTTCATCGGGTAAAGGGTTGCTGCTCGGGTAAAATGAAGTGGGTCCCATCAGCCGATATCCATGAGACGGAAAAAGCGTATCACCTTTATGTGGAGTTGGCGGGCGTGGATCCCGCGACTATTCAGGTGAAAATAGATGAAAATACCTTGTTTCTGACTGGTGAGCGTTCGCGCATTCGCATAGAAGGATGCACGCATATACATCAATTGGAAATCGATTCCGGTAGTTTCCAGAGGACTTTCAGGTTCCCGGCAAGTCTCGATCCGGAAGCTGCTCAGTCATCTTTCAGGCAGGGAATTCTGGAGGTAGTCGTACCGAAGCTCGACAAGCCGTCGGCGATTCAAATTTCGCTGAATTCCGAGTAAGTCCTTGCATGGAAATGAAGGAAACAGGAGGAGTGCTCATGCACCACCATCATCATCATGAAGTTATGCACGCAAAAGACGCTGCGGAGCAGATCCCGGAGACCGTGCCGGTCCTGCCGTTGCAGAATATGGTCCTTTACCCCGATCTCGTTGTCACCCTTCACGTATCGAAGCCCGGAATGAGAAAGCTTATCGACGATGCATTGATGGGCAATCAAATGGTGGTTGTCGTGGCACAGAAGGAAAAGCAGATTCCCGATCCGGTTCCCGATGATCTCTATGAAGTGGGAACGCTGGCCAACATCATCAAGTTGATGAAGCAACCGGACGGCAATTACCAGATCCTGGTGCACGCGGGCCGTAGGGTGCGCCTGGAGCGTTTCTTGCTCTCCGAAGGGTATTGGCTTGCGAACATCGAAGCCATGGAAGACGACGACAGCACCAGTCCCGAGATCGAGGCGATGATTCCGAATCTGCGCACGCAGTTCGAGAAACTGGTGACGCTTGCGGGCCTGCCGGGGGAACTCACGATGGTTGCCCACAATGTGGAGCGCCCGATCCAACTGGCGTATCTCATCGCCGCCAATATCGACCTCTCGGTTGCGGAGCGGCAGTCGATACTGGAGTTGCCCGACCTGCACAGCGCGTTGGAGCAGACGACGTACTACCTGACGCTGCAGCTCGAACGGCTCGAGCTCGGTCAGAAGATCCAGGACCGGGTGAAGGAAGGCATGGACAAGCGGCAGAGGGAATTCTATCTGCGCGAGCAGCTCCAGGCCATCAAGCGGGAGCTTGGCGAAAGCGACGACCAAACGCCCGATGTTCAGGAATTGAGGCTGAAGATGGTCAACAGCGGCATGTCGCAGGAGGCCCGCCAGGTTGCGGAAAAGGAACTCGAACGGATGTCGCGGATGAATCCGGCCGCGGCCGATTACACCGTCTCCCGCAACTACCTGGACTGGCTGATTGAGATGCCCTGGAGCAAGGCCACGGAGGACACGCTCGATATCAGGCGGGCGACGCAGATCCTGGACGAGGACCATTTCGACCTGGAGAAGGTGAAGCGCCGTATCCTGGAATACCTGGCGGTCCTGCAGCTCAAGAAGGACCTCAAGACCCCGATACTCTGTTTTGTGGGGCCGCCCGGAGTGGGCAAAACGTCTTTGGGGCAGTCCATCGCCCGGAGCCTGGGGCGGAAGTTCCTGCGCATTTCGCTGGGCGGCTTGAGGGACGAGGCGGAAATCCGCGGCCACCGGCGCACGTACGTCGGAGCGCTGCCCGGCCGCATTATGCAGGGGTTGCGCAGGCTGGAATGCAACAACCCGGTCTTTATGCTGGACGAAATAGATAAGCTGGGTATGGATTTCCGGGGCGATCCGTCGTCGGCGCTCCTGGAAACGCTCGATCCCGAACAGAATTTCGCGTTCACGGACAACTACCTGAGCGTTCCGTTCGACCTCTCGAAGGTCTTGTTCATCGCGACCGCCAATATGCTGGACCCCATCCCCGCGGCCCTGCGCGACCGCATGGAGATCATCGAAATTCCCGGCTATACCGCTGAAGACAAGTTGCAGATAGCCAGGAAGTACCTGGTTCCCGAACAGATCAAGAATCATGGAATCAAGGCCGAACAGTTGAGTATCTCCGACGAGGCCGTCATGGCGATCATCGAATCCTACACTCGCGAGGCCGGCGTGCGGAGCCTGGAGAGAAACATCGCTTCCGTTTGCCGTTACGTCGCCAAGGAAATTGCGGAAGGGAATATCGAGACCATCAACATCGATCCGGGGAAACTCGAGGAGATCCTGGGGCCGTTCCGTTTCATTCCCGAGACCTCCACCCGGTCCTGGGGGCCGGGAATCTCCACGGGGCTCGCCTGGACCCCGACCGGTGGAGAGCTGATCTTCATCGAAGCCCTGCGCACGAAGGGAAGCGATAAGCTGACCCTTACGGGGCAACTGGGTGACGTGATGAAGGAATCGGCAGTGGCGGCCCTTACGTATCTTAGGGTTCACAGTGATGAGCTGAATATTAGCGAGGAGCTTATCGACTCCTCCAATATCCACGTTCATGTGCCCGCGGGCGCGACCCCGAAGGACGGCCCTTCGGCGGGCGTGGCGATGCTCGTCGCCATGGCGTCGCTGTTTAGCGGAAGAAAAGTGCGCCGCGACATCGCGATGACCGGTGAGATCACCCTGCGCGGAGACGTGCTTCCCGTGGGCGGGATCAAGGAAAAGATGCTGGCGGCGCGCCGTGCGGGTATCAAGGAGGTAATGATTCCTCACCTCAATGCCAGGGACCTTGTGGATATACCCAAGCACCTGCGGGAGGGCATGGTGTTCCACGAGTTGCAGACGATGTCGGAAGCGCTCGAACTGGCGCTCGAGCCCGTGGAAGAGGAAGTCGCGGCGGCATAGCCGGCCATACCGCTTCCTTATCTTGAAGACACGGAGTCATGAACAGAAGTGCGAGCAGAGGCGGAATGACGATAGAGTATCTTCATTCCGCCACGAAGGTAGTCTTGGCTCCTTGGTCCGACATCAATTGAAGGCCTGTTCAAATCGGATGTTCCAGACCAAATTTGGTAACCCGTCAGGGGGGAAGAGTGAATGCAAATGAGGTTGTATTAGATGAGGTGCTAAGGAGATCAAGAAGCATCCTTGATCTTACTGGTACCTTATCAAATACAACCTCATTATCTGAATTCACTCTTCATCCCTGACCTCGATGATCTCTTTCAATGCCTGCACACTGATCAGACCGCCCGTCCGCACGATCATCTCGGCCCGATCGGTGGTCTTATCTTTGTCGGCGGACAATAGATGAAGAAAAATATGTCTGTCTATGAACCCTACAGGATTACCGGGCATTTGCATCTTCCCGATCAGCCTCGAAATCGACCGGTAACTTTCCTCCAAATCGCCTTTGCCCACTCTACCGGACGAAGGTCGATATCGGATGTGGGTGGTCGGAGAGCAGAGATCGGATTCGAATTCCGGAGGTCGGAATGGATCCATCCGACCTCCGACCGCCGTTTCCGTGCTCTCCCTGGTTTTCACGCCACTACCCGCGGAACAGCCGAATCTCTGGCTGTGGCTTTCCAAACACCACCCACCCGCGGAATGGTCTGAAACGGCGAACGCACTACAATCCTAAGGCGCTATAATCCTGCGTGCGCGGCATTCTACCCGCGGAATGCTCATATCGCACTACTACCGCGAGTCGCCCCGGCCGGATGTTTCGAGCACATAGGCAAAAATGAGCGGAGCCACGATGGTTGCGTCGGACTCGATAATGTATTTTGGGGTATCGATGTCCAGCTTCTCCCAGGTGATCTTTTCACAGGGAACTGCGCCGGAGTACGATCCATAGCTCGTCGTGGAATCGCTGATCTGGCAGAAATACCCCCACAGCGGCGTGTCGTCCACGCGCATATCCTGCCTCAGCATCGGGACCACGCAAATCGGGAAATCACCGGCTATGCCGCCTCCGATCTGGAAGAACCCGAACCGGCTCTCACGCGTGGCTTTAGCGTACCATTCCGCCATGTACATCATGTATTCAATGCCGCTCCTCACCGTATGTATGTTCCGGATTTCACCCCGAATGCAGTGGGCGGCATAAACATTGCCCAATGTGGAGTCTTCCCAGCCGGGAACGAAAATGGGAAGATCTTTTTCGCAAGCCGCGAGCAACCAGCTGTCCTTGGGATCTATCTGGTAGGACGACTCCAGTTTTCCGCTCCGGAGCAGGCGGTAGAAAAACTGGTGGGGGAAATAGCGTTCTCCACTTTTGTCCGCCTCGGCCCACTCCTCCAGGATCACCCGTTCGATACGCCGAATTGCCTCCTCCTCGGGAATGCAGGTGTCCGTGACGCGGTTCAGATGCCGATCCAACAGGTCCTTTTCATCCTGCGGAGACAGGCTTCGATAGTTGGGAATGCGGTGGTAGTAATCGTGGGCCACCAGGTTGAACACATCCTCTTCGAGATTGGCGCCGGTGCAACTGATCGCATGCACCTTGTCGCGCCGGATCATCTCGGCAAGGGACAACCCGATTTCCGCCGTGCTCATCGCGCCGGCCATGGCCACCAGCATACGGCCGCCCGAATCGATGAACTTCCGGTAACCCTCCGCTGCGTCAACCAGCGCGGCGGCGTTGAAGTGTCGAAAATGATGACGTACGAATGTAGAAATGTTGCCGTTTTCCATCGGTCTTCCGCCCCTCCCGTCAGCAAATTGCCGGAGCATAGCTATGGAATGCAATTCCCGGGGAGGGAATAGAAGTTGAAAGCTATATCTCCGACAGATTGCCGGAATGATTGATAATTGAGCCAGTCTTGGACTGACCGTGCGTGATCTGGAAATGTCGTCGGCCGGTTGAATTCATTCGTGCAACATAAGATCGCTGAAACCGGCAGGTCGTCGGCATAACTGAAAATATCCCGATCTGGCGCAACAACGGGATGAGATACGGACCATAACTCATTCAGTTCATGCAAGCGACAATGACGACAATGAATACGGTTAAATTATATAATAACCCAATCCACCCGGTAAACCAAATAGAAATCGGATGCCGGCGTATGGAAACAGCGTGAGAACGGATTATCTGGAAGTTGACCGCGGGCGATTCCATGGATAATTAAACTGCGGAAGGCTATGTATCCATTATGACCACGGAGGAATGATCACAGAGGAGATACGACATGACGTTCATCGAGGATCTGGCTGAACCCCGTCCCGACCCGGGCGGGGGAGCCGCCGCTGCTTATGGCGCATCGCTCGGGCTGGCGCTGCTCCGGAAGATCGCGCAATTGGAGTTCCTGCGGGGACGGGAGGAAAGCGAAGAAGTCTTTTGGCGGAGTCTTCTGGATGAAATCGACCGTCAGGCGGGGGAATTGATCGAGTTGCGCGAGGAGGATGTCCGCGCATATGAAGGGTTTGTAACGGCCCGCGCCGATACGGCGCATCCTGAAGCGCTTCTTCACGCCATTGAAAGAACCGTCCGGTGTCCCATCAGGATAATCGAGAAAACCTCCGGGGCCCTCGGGCGGATTGCAGAGACGGGCAGTCGATGCAAGAAACACCTCGTATCCGATCTCCAGGTCGCGTGCGAGCTCATGGGGGCGGCAATCAACGGCGCATTCCATATCGCCGTTGCCGACCTGGCGCTGGTCAAGGATATCCGGCGCAGGGAAGAACTGCGAGAGGAGATCCGGGCCGCTCACGCCCGCGCCCGAGCGGAATACGCTAGAGTGGGGAGCGCCCTGGTGGAGCGAATCTCAGATCGTTAGCCGGAGCCGGTCAGCGGAAGGCGAGTTCCCGCGCCTGGCATTCCGCATGGTAGGAGCTTCGAACGAGCGGTCCCGACTCCACCCATCGGAACCCGCGTTTCCGTCCGGTTTCCTTCAGGGTTTGGAACTCCTCGGGAGTATAGTAGCGGGCTACCGGCAGGTGCGACCGGCTGGGGGACAGGTACTGGCCGATAGTGAGAATATCGCACCCGGCGGAACGCAGGTTATCCATCACTTCCAGGACCTCGTCCCACTCTTCGCCCAGCCCCACCATGAGCCCCGACTTGGTCAACACGTCCGGATCGAGTTCCTTCGCCGAACGGAGCAACAGCAGGGACCGTTCGTAATTTGCACGGGAACGCACGACCGGGTAAAGGCGTGGAACGGTTTCCACATTGTGGCCCAGGATTTGGGGCCGTGCGTCCATGACGGCGGCCAGCGCCGCC
>CAYOVG010000216.1:0-12250 GCA_964407285.1 uncultured Syntrophobacteraceae bacterium | reverse complement strand
ACATAGGAAAAAAAGGCTAAGGGATGGGGCTGGCTAAGTTGCGTTGTAGGGTTATTTGATTATAATAACCTGCTTTCCGGTTCCGATCAAATCGACGCCGGCGGTCACCCGGCGAAGTTCGACCTCGCCCGGAAGCACCCCCGTGCAGGGACCGGCTTTTGTTGTAACAGTTCCCCTCCGGCATTAGCTTGTAAGGGGTAAGTTCGTCATTTTCTTGCATTTAGAACGAAACGGACAGGGTGCGCCATGAAACCTGATCTGCTTGCAAACACCACACCTGAGAATCGGGCTCTCGACCATTGCGACCTTCCATCCCTCGACGGCAACGAGATCGCCCCCGCTTCCCTTTTGCACGCCACGGAAAGGCTGATCTCCGTCATCCGGGAGCTTTCCCTCGCGCGCAGTCTCGACGGGATCATGAAGATCGTGCGCCATGCGGCCCGCGACCTTACGGGAGCAGACGGGGCGAGCTTCGTTTTGCGCGACGGCGCGGAATGCTACTATGCCGATGAGGAAGCTCTCGCCCCTCTTTGGAAGGGGAGGAGATTCCCGATGGACATATGCGTAAGCGGCTGGGCGATGATGCACAAGAGCCCGGTGGTCATAGAGGATATCCTCTCGGACGAGCGCATCCCGGTGGATATCTACCTTCCCACTTTTGTTCGGAGCCTGGTCATGGTTCCGATCCGAACCTCCGAGCCATTCGGAGCCGTCGGGGTCTACTGGGCAGGTCCGTGCCGGCCCAATTCGAGCGTCGTCGAATTCCTGCAGGCCCTTGCCGACGCCACATCCGTTGCAATGGAAAATCTCCAGGTCTACCAGGACCTCTCGCAGGCGAATACGGCGCTTAAGGTCAGCGAGGACCATTTCAGGCGCTCTTTCGACGAAGGTCCGGTCGGCGCAGCCTTCGTGGGACTCGATTTCCGCTTCCAGCGCGTAAACGAAGCCCTTTGTCGCATGACCGGCTACTCGAAAGAAGAATTGATGGCGCTCACATTCCCCGACATCACTCACCCGGACGATCTCGAAGCCGACCTGGAAAAGGTGAGCAGCCTGCTCTCCGGGGAGATCGACCAGTACGAAATGGACAAACGCTATGTGAAGAAGGACGGCCTGACCATGTGGATCAAACTCCATGTGCGCTTGATGCGGGATGCCGGCGGAAATCCCCTGTACTTTCTTCCCATGATGGAGGACATCACCGAGCGGAAGACAGCCGAGCAGGAGATCGAGGCCTATGCGGCGAGGCTCGAACGTCTCAACCAGGAACTCGAGGAGTTCACCTACAGGGCATCCCATGACCTCCAGGAACCTCTGCGCAAAATCCAGGTATTCAGCAGCGCGGTGGAGCGCATGGGCGCGGAAGCCGGGCGGAAAGAAGGAGTCGAGTACCTGCACCGGTTGAAGAAATCGGCCGCCCAGATGCAGTACCTCATCAACGGCCTCAAGGAATACTCGGAAATTACGGTGAAGCCCGAACCTCACAGCATACTGGACCTGAAGGAAATCGTGGAAGACGTGGTGGAGGAACTGAACGAACTGATCGAACAATCGCAGGCCCGTATCGAAGTCGGAGAGATGCACAAGATTGAAGCGGGCAGGGTTCAGATGAAGCAACTCATCCGGCACATCATCCACAATGCGCTGAAGTACAGAAGCGAGAAAGCCCCGCTCATCGCCATCCATGACGAAGCCTCCGGGCAAAGATGCAGGATATTCTTCAGAGACAATGGAATAGGCTTCGATAAGATCTATTTCGACCGGATACTGAAACCGTTCCAGAGACTGCACAGCAGAAGCGAATACGAGGGCGCCGGCCTGGGACTCGCCATATGCCGCAGGATCGTCGAGCATCACGACGGGCGCATCGAGGCTGAAAGCGAACCCGGAAAGGGAAGCACGTTCATCGTCGAGCTCCCCTTGAGCCGGTGCAAAGGAAAGGATGGAAAGTGAAGAATCGAAAGCGGCCCCTCACTATCCTCATGGCTGATGACGACCAGGACGACTGCCTGCTGGTAACCAATGCATTCGGTGAATCGGAATTTCCCTGCGAGCTTCGAATCGTGAACGACGGGATGGAACTGATGGACTACCTCCACCAGCGCGGCATGTACTCGGATGCCGCGCTTTCGCCCCGTCCCGCCTTTATCCTGCTCGATCTGAACATGCCGAAAAAGGATGGCCGCGAGGCTTTGATCGAGATCAAAGCCGATGCCGATCTGAAAACGATTCCCATCGTGATTCTGACCACATCGAAGGAGCCCTCCGACATTGCATTCTGCTACGGCGCGGGGGCTGCCGCATTCATCGTCAAGCCCCACAGCTTCGACGGCCTGGTCGAGGTCGTCGATCTCCTCGGGAAGTACTGGTTCCGGATGGTGGAACTGCCGAACGAACATTGAGAGCACCGACAAGGAGATGACTCAGGATGGACTGGGAACCGCTGATCGGCGAAACCGCCCTGGCTTCCGTGCTTCCCGATGTGTATGCCCGCTACCGTACTCCTTTGCAGGGCGCTCTTTCCGTATTCCTCGAAGGGCTTCCCGCCGCGCGGCGGGAAGCTATCGCCATCGGGCAGGCGATGCTTCCCCCGACCGCGAGCGTGTCGGAGCGGCTGGCCCTGCTCGCCCGGAGCAGCCCCGTTTTGCACAAACTGGGTCAAGCCCTGGCCAGGGACCGGAATCTCTCCGCAATGTTGAGAGGCCATCTCCAGCAACTCGAGTCCCTCCCCCCGTCCATTCCCCTCGAGGTCATCGAGGAGACGCTGACGCGCGAACTCGGCCCTTTGGACCGTCTCGGGGTGAAGCTCGTTCCCCCGGCGCTTGCGGAGGCGAGCGTGGCCGTCGTCATCCCTTTCCGGTTCACCGGGGGGAAAGAACTTCTGCATGGAGTGTTCAAGGTCCTCAAACCCGGTATAGAAGAACGTCTCGACCAGGAACTCGGCCTGCTGGAGCGGGTGGGGTCCTTTCTGGACCGGAAGTGCGACGATTTCGGAATACCCCAACTCGACTACCGCCGGTCGTTCGAACAGGTCCGGGACAAGCTCCGCAACGAAGTCCGGCTCGACAGGGAGCAGCAAAACCTATCCCTGGCCCGCAGGCTACACGCGGGAGATCCCCGAGTGCTCATTCCGGAACTGTTCGATGACCTCTGCACGCGCCGGGTCACCGCCATGGAACGGGTGGACGGCCGGAAGGCGACGGACTGCCGCCCCGAACTCCTGTGCGAAGAGCCGGGATTGGCCGGCCTGCTCGTTGAATCGCTGATTGCGCGGCCGATCTTCTCGGGTTCCGACAGCGCGCCGTTTCATGGAGACCCTCACGCCGGAAACCTGTTCCTTACGAAGGACCACCGCCTGGCCATCCTGGACTGGAGCCTGGCCGGTTCGCTCGGCAACCGTGAGCGCATCTCCATCGTGCAGATCATGCTGGGAGCAATCGCCTTCGATGCCGAAAGGATCGCCGAGGTTCTCGCGGGGCTGTCGGAGCGGCGCCCCACCGATCAGACAGCCCTGAGGTCGGTCGCATGCGAATGGATCGGCCGAATTCAACATGGTCAACTGCCCGGATTCACCTGGCTGATGGGCCTGCTCGACGAGGCGGTCCGAGACGCAGGTTTGCGCTTCGGAGGCGACTTGATGCTGTTTCGGAAGGGTATACATCTGATTGGGGACCTGGCGGCGGATATCGGGGGAGGGGACAAACTGATCGATAACGTGCTCCTGCGCGAATTTCTCATCCACTTTGCCGCCGAATGGCCGTGGAGGTTTATGACGCCGCCGGATTGCCGGGCCTTCGCCACCCGGATTTCGAACATGGATCTCGCCGGACTGATCCTCGGCCTTCCCTGGAGCGCGACCCGTTACTGGCTTGGGCAAAGCCGCCGGCTTTGAAAACCCGCCTCCCGAGAAGCGGCTACCGGCTCGAACCGGAAGCGCGGATGGGCCCAAAACAAAGCCGGCATCCGCACTTCCATGATTTATCTCGACTTTCTCTGCTTCTGCTGGCCGACGCGGACTTTTTGCTCAACGTCTTTGGTGGTAACCTTCACATGGGTTGCCGAGGGACATATCCCAAGTCTCCATCGGCCCGCCGGCGACGCCCAGATGCGGCATTTGTCCCCCTCGATGTTCTCGCACCCGATGCATTTGTCTATTACCGGCTTGCGCTCAATCGTCGTAGTATCCATATTCAACCTCTCTATTGTCTGTAATTCGCGGCAATCGGGAGTACCTGCTCCGCCATAAGTTCTACAAGCAGTACTGTCAGGTGATATTATAATGCCGCTGTGCGGAGATGGAAACGGCCCGCGAAATACAATTCCGGTCGCGGGATCGCGAAACCGGAACCACAATAAGCCTTCCACAAGCCGGCAATACCTGCTATATTATCTCCCGACTTATTCTCAGGGCGGGGTGCAATTCCCCACCGGCGGTAACCCGTGTTGCAGCGGGAAGCCCGCGAGCGCTCCTTTCAATTCGAAAGGAGGTCAGCAGACCTGGTGAGAATCCAGGGCCGACGGTAACAGTCCGGATGGAAGAGGATAAGGCAGTCAGCACCTGCCGCAAGCACCATTCCGGTGTAAACCTGCTCGTGTGAGCCGGCGCCGCTTTCTGTCCTTTCGCCCTGATTCTGGTAAATCAACTTACACTCCAGGAGAAATGCCATGAATCAGAGTCCGTTAGCTCGATTTGGAAACCCGTTCGAACGAGTGGAGCGCGCCCTGCGCTCACTGAGAGCCGGCCACGGCGTGCTGGTGACGGATGACGAGGTAAGGGAAAACGAGGGTGACCTCATTTTCCCCGCTCAATCCATCACCGACGCGCAGATGGCCCTGATGATCCGTGAATGCAGCGGGATCGTATGCCTGTGTCTGACCGAAGAGCGCGTACGAACCCTGGAACTCCCGATGATGGTGGAAAACAACTCCAGCCGCTTTCAAACCGCGTTCACCGTCTCCATCGAAGCCGCCAAGGGAGTCACCACGGGGGTGTCGGCATCGGACCGCGTCACTACGATACGGACCGCGATTGCGGACACCGCCGGCCCCGAAGATCTGCACCGCCCCGGCCACGTTTTTCCACTGCGGGCTCGTTCGGGCGGGGTGCTGGAACGGCCCGGACATACCGAAGCAACGGTCGATTTGATGCGCCTGGCGGGGCTCAAACCCTACGGCGTGCTGTGCGAACTGACCAACACCGACGGATCGATGGCGCGCCTTCCGGAGATAGTGGCGTTTGCGGAAAATTACGGCGCTCCGGTACTCACCATCGACGATCTCAGAAACTATCGAATGGCGATGCAGTAAGTAGCGCGGCAGCGCGATTGGAGCGTTGTTATCGGGGCCCGTTACGCACACCAATGAGGAAAAGCGCACAGCGGGCTCCGAATGCGGGCTGCCGGCTCCGCTCCTCAGGTCGCATAGGCCGCCCCATCAGCATCTTCAAACCGTGGCGCCTTCTTCCTCTTCTATCGCTTTCACCCTATCGAGCAACTCGCTGCGATGTTCCTTATCCCAGCGGGGGCAAAGGGCGGCAAGGCCGAGAAGGCCGCGTTTCGTACACAGGGTGCAGGAGTGTTCGCATTCGACGATCTCCTCATCGAGGAGTCCGGTCGCCTTTTTAAGCCACCGCGGGTCGGCGAAGAGGACTCGGGCCAGGCCGATGAGGTCCGCGCCGCCGTCGCGCAGAATGCGTTCCGCTGTTTCGGGCGTCCGGATTCGGCCGGAAGCGATGATGGGAGTATGTTGGACCGCTCCCTTGATTTCCGCTGCAAAGTGAGCCATATAGGCTTCCTTTTGCTCTTCCCGCATGTAGTCTTCGGTGAAGAAGGAATCGTAAGTACCCGCGGTGACGGAAAGATACGCCACTCCGCGTTTGTCCAGTTCCGCGGCGAATATCGATGTCTCCTCCGGGTGCAGGCCGTCGGGGAGCCATTCATCGGCAAGAAACCGGTATCCCACGGGAAAATCCGTGCCGACGGCTTCCCTGACGGCATTCAGGATCATGAGGGGAAAGCGCATCCTGTTTTCGAGCGCGCCGCCGAATTCATCCTTTCGGAAGTTTGTGCGGGGGGAAAGAAACTGCACGAGAAGGTATCCCATCGCGCCGTTTATTTCGACTCCATCGAAACCCGCATCCTTGACCAGGGCGGCTGCCGAAGCGTAGAAGTCGGCAACCGTATCGATCGCCCTGGGCGTCATTTCAATGGGAACGGCATCGCCCGTGGAAACCGGTGAAGGCGCAATGGCCCTGCCGAGCGCGTGCCGGCCCGCATGATTGATCTGAAGAAACGCCAGGGCGCCTTCATCATGAATTGCCCGCGCCAGGGACGCCAGTCCCGGAAGGTACATTTCGTCGTCAGCCCTCAAGGAGGATAGGGAACTGAGACCGGTTGCGTGCACCGCCGTATTTTCGACGACCACCATGGCGACGCCCGATGCGGCCATATCTCTGTAATGCTCCAGGCACAGGGTGCTCACCGTTCCATCCGAGTTGCCGTATCCGACAGACATGGGGGCCATGGTTATACGATTCTTCAGCGTCAGTCCGTTGATCTCCAATGGTTTGAAAAGAAGCGACGAGTGCTCCATGTTGCTCGGTTTATCAGTGCTTTTCATGACTATCCTTGTAGGTGTAAATTTATTTTGAATTACGCTAACTTATTTAAGAAATGGACGTCCATGCACAAAAGATAAGCACTGCCCGGAAGACTTTGCGAGTACAGTACCGCGGTGAAGCCCTGTCCGCGCGGTCATGGGGTCCGACGCCGGGAACGGAGCGCCTGTCGGTTTCCGTTTTATCGGGATTGCGGTATCGTTGTGGTTGGCTCTACAATTGGAATTGCGAATGCTGTATACTATCGATGGCTGGTCGGATACGGGCAGTGTAAATGCGGGCTTTCGTGGTGAAATTCGGCACGGAGGCCGAGGCGGGCGTGCCCTGGGTTTCCCGGAAGCCGACGCTCAGCGGTGGTGGCGTGTCCACCACAGTTTGAACCACTTCGTGGAATGGGCGGAGGAGGAGGCTTCGTTTCACGCCACCACCCGCGAAATGGTCTGATCTTACGTCCACTCGCACCCTTAAACGGTGGTTATCCCCGGGAAAGAGGGTCATCAGGAATTCACTATGGATATTATCGCTCAGTTAGGCTCCATACTAGGTCTTTCGTTCGTCTCCGGGATCAACTTGTACGCGACCGTAGCGGTGGTGGGGCTTTGCACCCGGTACAACCTCGTACAGGGACTTCCCCACGATTTCTCGCTCCTGGCCAACGATGCGGTCATTTTCGTGGCCCTGTTTCTCTACACCATCGAATTCCTGATGGACAAGATCCCGGGCCTCGATACCCTTTGGGACCTTCTCCACACTCTGATCCGCCCGTTCGGTGGAGCGATGCTCGCCCTGCTCCAGTTGGGGGAAGCGAGCCCGGCTATGGAAATCATCGTCTTCATGTTGGGGGCGAGCATGGCGTCGATCGCCCACGTCACCAAGACCGGCACCCGTCTCATCGTCAACGCCAGTCCGGAACCGTTCTCCAATTCGATCCTCAGCATCGCCGAAGATGTCTCCACCGTGGGGCTTTCCTTTCTGAGCCTGGCATATCCGAAGCTCAGCTTCTTCATCTCGCTTTCTTTGGTGGCGGTTATCTGTTTTCTGCTGCCCCTGATTTACAGGACCGTACGCATGACCCTGGGCGCCGCGTTCTTCAATATCAAGTGCGTTTTTCAGAAAGATACCGCCTGGACGTCGTCTCACATACTGCCCATCCAGTACGATACTTTCCTGGACGATCACAAACCCGCCGAGGAGAAGTTACTCTGGACCGGCAACGCTTACGCCATCAGAATTCCCGGAATCCCGCGTTTTGTGCCTCTCCAGGTTGTTATTACGCCCAAGGCGATTTATTTTCTTTATAAACGTTGGTTTCGCATCAACATGAAGCAACTGCTCCTTTCCGACATCAGACAGGATAAGCGCTATCCCGGGGCTTTGCTCACTAAATGGCTTTTGCGTACGCACCAGGGAGAAGACCGGCTCGTGTATTTGTACAGCCCCATGGCCAGGGTCCTCCCGCGCGAGTGGATGGAAAACTATGAAGTCCTCAAGCACTCTTTCTGAAATCTCCGAATCTCGAAACGCCGTGGACCGCCTGCCTCCCCTGCCGGACGATTCCGTGTGGGATAATGTGCGGTCTCCCGGCCTGTCCGCATCCTCGGACAGGATTCGCGGCATAGCCCGTGAGCTTCCCAAGCAACTGGCCGCCTACGCCTACAAGCAGCGGAAGTCATTCGTCTGGGTCGTGGTGATGGGCGGGACCGGAACGGGAAAGTCCACGATTTTTAATACCCTCTGCGGCCGGACTTTGAGCGAGACCGGAGTGGAAAGGCCGAAGACGTATGGCCCCATAGTGTATGCCCACAGGGATGCAGCGGTTGAAAAGGGGTTCCCCTTCCGTTCCATCGGAATCAGGCGAATCGATACTCAGGAGCGTCATCCGCGTTTCGGGCACGCCGGCGTGACCGGAGAATTCCTGGTGATCGAGCACGACAGGGAGGAGTTTTCCCACATCGCTTTTGTGGATACGCCGGACCTGGACAGTCTCGAACTGCACAATCGGGAGATGGCGGAAGACCTTTACCTGCTGTCGGACGTGGTGGTGTTCGTAATGAGCCAGGAAAAGTACGCGGACGAGGTTCTCTTCAGGTTTCTGCGCCGGATTCATGAGGAGGGCAAGCACCATTTCATTCTTCTCAACAAGGCCGACTACACGTTTTCCCGCGACGAGATCCCGGCGTCGTTCCATGCACAGGGTCTCGATGTGAGGAAGGACAGGTTCTGGCATCTGCCCTATGCTCCTCACAATCCGGAGAGAATCATCGCGGAGAATACGGCTTTCAGGGACTTTGCCGGGGAGTTTTTCTCGATGCTGTCCAGGGACAATCTCCAACGGCTCCTTCGCGAGGAGAAAAGGTTGGGCGCGCGAGTCTTGAGCCGCCGGCTGCAGGATCTTCTGGACCTTCTCCAAAAGGAAAAGCAGGCGACCAAGCAGTGGCTGGACAACCTGGAAGGTATCTTCGCCGGCGCCGGCCGGAGCCTGCTGGATGAACAGCACAGCCATTTCACGACGGAAAGCCAGGAATATCTTCGCGAAGAGATAAGAAAGCTCTTCAGCCGATATGACGTGCTGGGTAAACCGCGCCGCTTCATCGCCGGGATCATCACGGCGCCGCTACGCCTGCTGGGCCTGGGAAGGGAGGAGGCGGGCAACGACCGCAGGGACGCTCTCATGAAAATACGACAGAAGATCGATCTCTCTCCCATCCAGGGGGCTGTCGGGACGTTCAACCGATCGGTGCTGGAGGGTCTCTCCCCGTCCGACGAGTCGTCTCCGCTCTTCAAACGGCTTCGGCGCCCCGAGGTGGTTTTGAGCCACGAGGAGATCAAGAGCCGGGTCTGGCAGGAGCAGGAGAAGTTGACCTCGTGGCTCGATGAGACTTTCCAGGAGCTTGCCCGAGGAATTCCCAAGACCAAGGAGTGGGGCATATATTCCACTTCCATACTTTGGGGTATGCTGATAATCTCCCTGGAGATAGCGATTGGAGGCGGCATCCACTTTCTCGAAGCGTTGCTCGATTCGGCGATCGCTCCATTCATCACCAAAGGGGCGGTGGAGTTGTTCGCCTACCATGAGATTCAAAAAGTGGCCCAGGAACTGGCCTTTCGCTATGAGAAGGGACTGATCTCCGTGATCGGCGAGCAGCGCGACCGTTACGTGGAATGCCTCATGTCGCTTATGACGCCTCGTGAGACGATCGAATCTCTGCAATCCCTTCTGAATCCGCTGCAGGTCGCGGCGCGGGGGTAGAGAATGGGTATAGAGGGCGGAAACCAAAAGCAGGTTTACACCATGCGCGATGTCGTACCCGGATTGAGAGACGATCTGATCCGCATACAGGATTTCTTGGGCCGAAGCGCTCTTCTCTCGTTTTCTCCCGAAGAGAAGCAGAAGCTACTCGTGGATTCACGCAAACTCCTGCAAAAACTCGATGATCTGTCCGGCAGCGTCCTTACCGTCGGACTTCTGGGCGGGACGGGCGTCGGCAAATCGACGCTGATGAACGCTCTGGCCGGTGCGGACATCTCCTCCACGAGCCATCGCCGCCCGCACACGAACCAGGTGCTCATATACCATCACGAGGAAATTCACCTGCCGTCCACCATACGAGGAAGCAAGGTCCCCCGGCGCGATTTCGCGCACAATGTCGACGCCATTCGCCAGATCCTACTTTGCGACCTGCCGGACTTCGACAGCCTCATGGGCGAAAACCGTGAAAACGTCCTCCGGTTCCTTGAGCATCTGGACGTGCTCGTGTGGGTGGTGTCCCTGGAAAAATATGCGGACAGGAAGTTCTACGAGTTCCTCCGGATGGCGCCCAAAGCATCCCCCAATTTCTATTTCATTTTGAACAAAATGGACAGGCTCTTCGATGGAAGGCCCCCGGAGGTCGGCTACGACGAACTGGGCAAAGTCGCCGCAAGTTTTCAGCAGCACTTGAAAGAATCGGGAATACCCGACCCGTTCATCTACACGCTTTCCGCCCGCGACGCCCTCGAGCAGCGTTCGCAGGCCCCCTGGAACCAGTTCCCCACGTTCAGCCGCCAGATTTTTCAGCAACGGGACATAAAGGAAATCACCGCCATCAAGGCCGCCAACCTCGATCTGGAGGTGCGGCAAACGGTCTCGGTGCTTCGCAGGGAAGTCATGAACCTGGAACTCCTGCATCGCGCATTGGAAGATTCCGCCGCCGACCTGGAAAGCGAGCGGGCGGAATGGAATGAGTCGGGCCGGAGAAGCATCGATTCATGGGTGGACAGGACGCTGAAACACGAACTCCTGTCCGAAATGGGAAAGGATGCCGATATGGTCGGCACGGGCCGGGTCCTGGCGACAGTAATGCAGGAATGGCAACGATGGGCGCGGGAGAGACGGGAAGGTCCCACGCCTCCGGTACCGTTTCAACCTCCGGAATATACCGAAACCACCCTCAAGCGCCATCTCGAAAGGGTCCGGGACCGTATCGTACACCACGTTCTGCAAATGGGACTTCCGACGGGATTCATCGCTGAAGTGGAGTCCCTTCTTGACGTACAGGAAGAATGGGAAGTTCTTTCCGAACGGTGGCGCGGGTACCTCGAAATGCGCATCAAGACCGATGTGTCTTCCTCCTTCAAGAGGTTCATCGCCATCCAGTTCGTTACCTATTTTTTCCTGTTTCTGATTTTCCTGCTGGCGCTATCCGGAGAAGCGGTATGGAAGCAACTGCTGGTGGAACCCGACTGGTCCGATTTACTCTATGTCGCACTCGCGGCTGTTTATACGCTTTTCAGTCCGACCGGCCTGGCGGCGCTGGGCACGTATATCCTCCTAAACCTTTTCCTCGGCTTTCGTTTTTACGGACGCTACAAGAAACTGTTGCAGCACCGGACGCAAAGGGTTATAGAGTCGTGCAAAACGCAGATGTCGAGGATTTGGGAAGATGAACTGGACAGACTCGTCGAACGGCTGAAACGCTTTGGCGAGCAGGTGATGGCGCAGTTGTCGGAACTGTCCGAACTGCGGTCGCCGGCTAAGGGGGACTGAAGAAATGCCGATAAAAATCATGATGGTGGCGCTCATTTTTATAATTCCCATTCTGCCCACGATCTGGGCCATTTTTGATATTCCGAAGCGCCGGTTTTCCGAACCGAAGAAAAGATTGATTTGGTTGGGAGTGGTTTCCACGTTGCCCTGCATCGGGGCGATCCTGTACATCGCGTTCGGGAGAAAGCATACCGAGCCCCTGAGCGCCGATCCGGCATCGTAATGGCAGACTTCAGCAGCAGTAACAGCAATAATCGCCCTACCCTTCCCGTGTCGGCTTCCGTGGAGAAAGTCACGGCCCGTTGCAGGCGCGTCTTCTATCACCCGGAACGTGTGGAGCCGGCTGTGGCAAGTTGGGGGCATCTGCTGGAAGATTATTCCTCGTGGGAACACTCGGTCCACTATTTCGACGGGACCCGTCGGACGGTACAATGGATTTTCGTTCTCGACACCCTCAACCACTGCTTCTGGCCGAATGAGGGAGAACCCGTCTGGGAGGTAATGTACCGCGGCGTTCCCTACTCGGGCTATTACGGCCTCGCGGCATGCCTCAAGAAAGCCATGGAGGAGGGAATCCCCATAACAGACGCCCGGTACCTGGCGGACCT
>CAYOVG010000215.1:0-12271 GCA_964407285.1 uncultured Syntrophobacteraceae bacterium | reverse complement strand
CGCAACCCGCAACCCGCAACCCGCAACCCGCAACCCGCAACCCGCAACCCGCCTACACCACCCCTGTCCCACCGGCCGCGCCCACGGACCTGAAGCGCAGAAAACACGGCAGAGCGGCCAGGTAGATGCAGGCGGATATCACGATGATCGACGAAAGCCCGAAATTCACCGCAATAATGGGCACGAGCACCGACCCCACCACGGAAAAGGACCCGTTGATTCCCCACGCCCAGACGAAAAAGTGCTCCTTCTTCTGGTTGGAGAGAGTAGCCATACCCAGGGCAAAGGGAAATCCCATGAGGAACGCCGGCGGAAACAGGAGCGCCAGGCAGGCGAAGACCCTCACCGGGTAGGGCCACATGCCGATTACGTTCATCATCCGGTCCAGGGACAGAGTGTAAAGCAGGAGTATCGCCGCCAGGGAAATACAGATGAAAACCATGGCGCGGCCCGCTCGCTCCATGAATCTCCCGGACACGTAACTGCCGATCCCCGAAAACACCAGCATGCCCGTGATCAGGACCGTGACCGACACGGTGGCGTTTCCGAGGCACAGGATGTATTTGCTGATGAGGCCGATTTCCAGGAGAATGTACCCGATGCCGAGGCACATGAAGTACATCACGATGCTCACCTTCCCGCGGTCCCTGGCGAAGAGCGCCCGCCAGCCGAAGATGAGGGGCAGCAGCATGAGCACCAGGCCGAAGACTATGGAGAGCAGGAGCGTCGCCCAAAGCAGCAGGTAGCCCCATTCATCGGAGACGGCTTCCAGCTTGTCGAGAAACTTCGGAATATCCCCGAACTTGACGAACCCGGCGAAGTAGGGCCGGTCGTTGGTGAGAGGCTCCGTATTGAAGACGTATCCGTCCTCGACCGTCCTGAAATCCCCGCTGATGAACCGCTCCGCCGCCAGCCTGTAAAGCGCTCCCGCCGAAACGTCCACGTCGTCTCCCCCCTCGGCGTCTTCCCGCTCCGGCCCGAAATAGGTATCCCTGTAGGACTGGAAGACTTTTCGCATGGCGCCGGGGTCGCTCTTCGCTTCCCGTCCGGGGGCGTAGACCACATCGAAGCTCATCTTCCTGCAATAATCCAGGAGTTTGCGGACCTCGTCCTCCCGAAATCCGTCGTTTTTGTACAGAACGCTGAACGTCGAAAGATACGTATGGGCAATGAAGAAGTTGCCGCTCACATCCCCGCGGTTCGCGTCGATGGCGGCCTGAACCGCAGTGGACAGGAACTTGAGCGCGGACTTGGGCGGGTCCTCCTTGTTCCATATGGTCACCGAGAAGATACCGTCTTTTCGCAGGGCGCGAATGCAGGAGAGAAGGGTCTCCCTGGTGTAAGCGTACTTTTCGTGGATGGAGGAACCGCCGGGCATGGAGAGTCCGGTCGAATCCGCGAGGCTCAGATCGACGATGTCATAGTCCTCCCCGCCCTGGCGCACGTAGATCCTGCCGTCGCTCGGGATGAGCCGGACCTTTCCGTTCTCCAGGATGCGTCCCGTGAATCCGGAAATATACTCACTGTCCCGCACGGTGCGCACGACCATGGGATTTCCTTCGGCCACCGTGATCCTGTTCGCGCCCAGTTCGATGGCCGCATTGGTGGGAATCCCGCCCCCGAACTGCAGCACGAGCACGTCCGGCCGCTCCTTGAGAATATACGGCATCGACATGGGCAGGAACCTGATGTATTCCGCCTGGCTATCCGGCAGGTCCTTCATGATCCCTATGGGGCCGTCCCCGTCGATGTACATGCCGAGGTAGGCTTTCTCGGGCATGTCTTTCAGGTACAGGGTGGCGGTATCGCTCAACCCCGGCGCGAAATGGAAATAGGAACTGGAGTAGACTTCGATGAAACCGAACGGACTGGCGCTATGGTATATCTCGCGCGAATCCGGGAATTTCTTTGCGTAGCTCACCCCCTTGTAGGGAGAGACGACGACCTGTGGCCACCAGGCCCCGAGGCCCAGCGTGACGAGCGCCGATACGGCCAGCACCGGTATGACCTTCTCCCGGTCCCGAGCCCAGGACCACAGCATCGCGCCCGCGATCCAAAGCACCACGGGGACGATGTAGAGCCGTTCGGGAGCGAACAGGTACATGCCGCCGAAGAGCGCCAGTCCTCCGAGTCCCGAGCCGGTCATATTGGCGAAGTACGCCTTTCCGAAGTCTCTTTGCGCAACGAGGAAGAAGAGCCCGAGAAACATGGCTCCCAGCAGGAACGGAATGAAATAGAGCAGGAAATATCCCGCCAGATAGTACTTCTGCCCGGGATCGGAAACCAGAAAGATGGGATTGAAAGGGACCATTTGCGCCACGGAATTGGCGACAATCATCGCGGGCCCGAGGAGCGCCAGGGCGATCTCCGCGCACAGTTCCGCCCGTTCGCCGAAGAACTTCTTCCAGATGCACAGCGCCGTACTGAAGACCCCGAAGCCGAACATGGCTATGCTGATGACCGTGGAACCGAAATGCGACCAGCCGCTGTTGGCGAAAACGCGCATTACGAAGAGCTCGTACGCCAGGACGGCCCCGGACAGGAGCGCCACCGCAATGTAAGCCGGCAGCGGCAGATCGATCGTCTCACCGGAAGTCGAAGTCGTCGTATCGCTTTTCATCACTTGTGATGAACCCCGCCTCCCTTGGCCGTAAACGGGACGAAGGCTTCCTTCTTCTTACCGTGGTAGATATCCTCCCGCGTTATGATGGTGTTGCCGTCCCGGTCTTCGGTCTTGGTGACTTTGAGGATAACCTGCGCCCCCGGAGGTCCGACGGGAATCACCATGCTGCCGCCCACCCTCAACTGCTTGAGGAGTGGCGGAGGTATATGATCGATGCCGCAGGTGACCACGATCTTGTCGAACGGAGCGTGCTCCTCCCAGCCGTAGTAGCCGTCGTCCGACTTCCTGGTGATTTTCCCGAATTCCGCATACCCAGCGGCGGTGAGTTCGGCATAGATGGCGTCCGTCTCTTTCGCCAGAGGTTCGATGATCTCAATCGTATAGACCCGGTCCGTAAGACTGGAGATCATGGCCGAATGGTATCCGGAACCCGTTCCGATCTCCAGGACCTTGTCGCCCGGCTGCACGTCCAGGGCCGATGTCATGCGTCCCACGAGGTGGGGGCCTGAAATGGTCACGCCGTGGCGGATGTCCTGGAACGAGCGGTCGTAGGCGCGGTTGAGGTTCCATTTCCTGCAGAATTTCTCCCGCGGAGTCAGCAGGAAGGCCTTGAGGGCCTTGTCGTTCCAGAGGTCGGTATTCGCCAGGAGGAGTTGAGCCCTCTGGTAGCGCTGCGCCAGGTACTTTTCATCTTCGCCGCGCTTTTCCTTCATGAATGCGACGAATTTCTCCTGGCTGTCCGTGGGGGGATTGAGGCGGTCCACGAGGGGAACGGCGGGAGGTGCGGACGGTAAGGCTGAAGATAGGGCAGAGCCTGAAGAATCCGGCTTTGCCGATGGGGCGGCATCACCGGACCCCGAATCGGGACTGCTCTCTTTGGTTTCGGCCGATTCGGGCTTCGCCCGGCCGGTTTCGCTCGCGGCAACAGGGGCGCCTTCAGGGGAAATCCGCGCCGCATCCGCCGGAGCAGCCGGCGCCTGACCGTCCGGGACCGGCGTCGCCTTGGTGACCGGCGCGCCCGGAAGCGGCAAGGGCAGTGGAGCCGGCGTAGCCCCCTGGGTAGCGCTCTGAGCCGGCTGTTGAGCCGGGGGCTGAACCGGATTCGGATTCGAAGCCGGACTCCGAGGCGTGGCCGGATGCTCATTGCCGGCGGCGGACCCGCCGGAGGATGCGTCCGGAGTCTCCGCGGGCCGACTCTCCGCGCTCCTTGCGGCGCTATCGGAGGTTGGAGGGTTACTCTGCCTGCTACTCAACGTGAGCGTCAGCGTAACTCCGACAAACACGACCAGAACACCCAAAATGGTATTCCTGGCCACGCCCCGGTCATTCATTCTCCTGAAATGCATAACGATACTCCCCCAGGTGCAAGTGCTCCCCCGTGTACGGCGCCGTACACGGGCGCGGAACAAGTGGAGAGCCACGAAACGATAATCGCGGCATCACGGTCAACTCGGCAAACCCCTCCCCCGGCCACGCACACCGTGATGCGCCGTCGGCATAAGCAGACCAACCCGTCGGTCCTCGGTCGGCCAGGGGCAGATGCTATCAGAAATGGTTCTTAAATCAATCGTAAAATTACGGCTGCAGAAGGAACGCGCATTCAAAGCGCCGGATGCTGTTTCACGACAATCTCATGTTCTCGAGAACCAGCCGGAATTCATCCGGTGAAGACGCTTCAGCAACCTTTTTCAGGAGATCTCTTTCAGACAGGAGATCTTTCAGAATGGATACATCCTCTATTCTGTTGATGAGTCCGCTGACCGACTCGGGAACGGGAGTGTCGAACCGGACCTCGAGTATATCGAACAGAGCTTCTCGGCTCATTTCACCGGGTTGGCGCTACGCTCAAGGGCATGCCGGTCGGATTCGAAATCCCGGATCTTCACGGTCGGAAACTTCAGACCGGCCTCAAGGCGCAAAGCATTCCCATACCCTGTCCAAATGATATTGAATGCTTCATGCGTATCATCAAACGGAAGCATCGAATCCTTCCCGCCCGGTTCCGGAACCGGCCCACATCTTAAAGGCGGTGAATTGCTCGGACCTTCCGATCACCCCGACGAGGTCCCCCGAACCGAAACGAAAATCCGGACTTGGATTGGGAAGCAGGCTCCCCTCCCGAATGATCCCGACGATGGAGGCGCCGGTGCGGCTGCGAATGCCGAGCTCCCGGATGGTGTGGCCGTTCAGGGGACTGTGTTGGTCCACCGGGACCCAGTTGAGTTCCAGCAAATCCTTTGCGCCCCGAAGGAGGGCGAGCGTCTCGAGATCACCCTGGCTCCGGTGGAGCGGAGCATAGTGGTCCCTCCGCACGGCATCGGTATAGCGCATAATCTCACCGGCAGGCACATCCAAGTGGACCAACGCCTGCCTGGTAATCTCGAGGCCTGCCTCCAATTCGGGCTGAACGACCCTCGTGGCTCCCTTTTCGAAGAGCGCCCCCATCTGCTCCATGCCTTCGGATCGAGCGACAATTTCCAGACTCGGGCTGATATCCCGGGCCCTCTCGATTATCGACAGCGCAACCACCGTCGCCGGCGTCGTCACCACGAGCAAGGCCGCCACATCGACCGCCGCGGCCTCCAGGACCTTCTCCTGGCCGGCGTCTCCGTAGATAACCGGAAATCCTGCTCGTCTGACGTCCTCAACGACTCGATAATTCAGATCGATCAGCACGAAGGGAAGCCCCATGGCCTGGAGCACATTCGCCACGTACCGGCCGATCCTCCCCGCCCCGGCAATCACGACATGTCCGCTCAGTCCCGCTTCGGGAAGATTGATGGTCTGCAGGGGTTCACTCTTGAACCGGCGCTTGCGAAACGAGTAAAGGGGGGCCGTAAGCCCCGAAAGAAAGGGCGTGAGCACCATGCTCACTATGGCGACACTGAGCACCAGCGAGTATACCTCCGCCGAGATCGAATTGGAGGACAGCCCTATCCGGGCCAGCACGAAGGAGAATTCGCCGATCTGGCACAACCCCAGTCCCACGGCGAGAGGCACCACGTTTCCGTAGCCGAACACGCGGGCCAGCGTGGCGAAGATCACTCCCTTGCCGACCGCGACCGTTACGACCAGGAGCAGGATTGTGTCCCAGTGAGCGGTCAGAAATCCGGGGTCCAGCAGCATGCCCACCGAAGTGAAGAAAAGCAGGCCGAAGATATCCCGAAGGGGAATAATGTCGCTCAGGGCCTGGTGGCCGTAGTCCGACTCGCTCAGAACCATTCCCGCCACGAACGCTCCGAAAGCAAAGGAGAGCCCGGAAAGATAGGTGGCGTACCCCACTCCGAGGCCGACGGCAGTGATCGAGAGGATGAACAACTCGCGGGAGTTCCATCCGGCAATCAGCGCCATGAGGCGTGGGAGCAGCCGCGTGCCGAGGAGAATCATGACGGCGAGAAAGGCGATCGCCTTCAGGGCGGCGGCGCCGAGAAGCGGGAGCCCCGTCTCGGGCGCATTGAGTTGGGGCAGGATGATCATCAGCGGCACCACGGCAAGGTCCTGCACTATGAGCATGCCGATCATCACTCTGCTGGAGAGCGTGCCGAGCCATCCCTGGTTCATGAGCGTCTTCAGGATGACCATCGTGCTGGACAAAGAGATGAGCGCTCCGAGCCAGATCGAAGGGACCCACTCCCAGCCGAGCAACCACCGTCCGATCGCAAAACCATAAACCATGGTGAGGAGCATCTGCAAGGGGGCGCCCGCAACGGCGATGTTCCGCACCGGCTTGAGTTCCTTGAGCGAGAACTCCAATCCCAGGGCGAAAAGTAGAAGGGCTACGCCGATCTCCGCCAGAAGTTCGATGTCGTGAATCTCGGAGACGGTGACTCCGCCGGTGTGCGGGCCAACGAGTACGCCTGCCAGGATATATCCTAAAATCAGGGGCTGCCTGAGCCAGTGAGCCACAATGCCCCCGAGGAGGGCCGCCACGACCACGATTACGATATCGGATGCTATTCCCACGATTCGCCTTTCTTTTTGATCTCCGTAACCCGTATTTTGAAGTGAAAACCAATGCCGACGGAATGTAGCGCATGGACTGTCGCGTAGCAAGCAGGAATGTGCGTTCGTCACGGCTTCTCGAGCATCCGCCGCCGGAGTGGATTATGCGATGCCGCGCATGGGGACGACAGCCGCAAGCAAAACCGAGCGGCGCACTCATTGAAGACGCCTGCCGGCGCTGTTCGGCAAGCTCGCTGCCCCTTGCTCCCGGCAACGCGGGTCCTTATTAATGAATAGATAACGAACCGGACAGAAGGACTCTCGATATGGACGTGCGGGAAATCCAGGTGGAGAGAGTTTGTCCGAACCTTCGATACGTGTGTTCGGATGAAGCCTTGAGTGAACTTGCCGCGAGCATTCGTGCTTCAGGCCTGATGGAGCCCATTCGAGTGTGGTTTGCCGGAGAGCACTTCCGGATCATCGATGGAGAAAAGAGATGGAGGGCCTGCCGGAAGCTCGGTATGACCGGAATTGACGCCGTTGTCGTAGAAGTCGTGACTTTTCCCGTTTATTGATGCCGATGGGCCGGTAACCATATCATGGGAGTGGTGCGTCCACCGCTGTCTGGACCGTTGCGTGGATGTAGCGGACGCGCCATGCCCGCGAAACGGTCGGCCAAGTACGGGTGATTGCATTTGCGTAATCAACTGGTTATAACAACTCGTGCGGTGGCGGCCGCCGGCCGGGACTACGATTCTCTTGACCCGGCTTAGAAATTACGATCATCAGTACTATATTACCGAATGCAAAGTCGAGGATTTACAAATGCATCCAATGCATTTCGTTTGCTGTATCAAGCAGGTCCCGGATACGGTTGATGTGAGGATCGATCCGGAAACGAACACTCTCGTCCGCGCAGGCGTGGAGTCGATTGCCAATCCCTACGACATGGTGGCGGTCGAGGAGGCGCTCCGGCTCAAAGAGCGGTACGGCGGCCGGGTGACGGTCCTCAGCATGGGGCCGCCGCAGGCGGACGCCTGCCTGCGGGATGCTCTCGCGCTGGGAGCCGACGCCGCGGTCCTTCTCTCCGACAGGGCGTTTGCCGGGGCCGACACGCTGGCTACGAGCTACACCCTCTCCAAAGCCATCGAACGGCTGAACGGAGAGCATCCGGTGGATGTCGTCCTTTGCGGCAAACAGGCCATAGACGGCGACACCGCGCAGACGGGTCCCGGCATCGCCACGCGCCTGGAGTACACCCAGTTTACCTATGTTACCGATGTCGAGTGGATCAAGCCGGATGAGAGGCAAATCCAGGTGAAGCGCAAAGTCGACGGCGGAACGGAGGTAGTCATGGGAACTCTCCCGGCGCTTCTGACCGTGGAACTGGGGCTCGCTACCCCCAGGCGGTCTCCCTTGCCCTTGTTGCTCAATGCCATTCGCGCACGGGTAGAGGTGTGGAATGCCGCGGCTATCGGCGCGGTCCCCGAAATGGTGGGGCTCAAGGGGTCGCCCACTTGGGTGAAGAACATCTCCTCGCCGCCCGTCCGTGAAGGAGGGCCTCGGTTCGACGCCAACGCGGACGGGGGCGTCGCCGGAGCCGTGGAGAGTCTTCTGAATGTGCTTGCGGCCGATGAGGCCTTTGCCGCCGATTTTTTCAAGAACCCGGAGGCCTGATATTCCATGCCCAAGAATCTGAAGGGAAAAGAAATCGCCGAGATTTTCACCGACAAGTGCATCGGGTGCCAGCTATGCACGGCGGAATGCCCCGCGGGCGCCATCGAGATCTCGGCGGATGGTGTGGCGCACGTTGACCCCGAGGCATGCATCTCCTGCGGCAAATGCGCCGACGTCTGCCCGGTGGGGGCGGTCAATTTCGAGAAGAAACGAACCGGCCGGAAGAAGTCGAAAGATCGGGCGGCCTCCCCCGAGGAGGGGCCGGACCGTCCCGAAGGAACCGCCGGATACCGCGGTGTCGCCGTATACATCGAAGTGAACAGGGATGGGAAGAGCGGCGCGGAAGTGTCCTGGGAACTGGTCGGCAAGGCCCGTGAACTGGCGGGGAAGCTGAAAGTCCCGGTCATCGGCCTTCTACTCGGAAACGAGGTGGATGCGGTCGTCCGCGAGGCCATCTCGTACGGCTGTGACCAGGTTCACGTCATCGAGCATCCCGTGCTGGCGGATTACCTCCCCCTGTCCTACGGGAAAGCGCTTTCCGACCTCTGCGAGACCGTCCGGCCCGAGATTCTGCTGATGGGCGCCACGCCGCTCGGCAGGGACCTTGCCGGTATCGTGGCCACGCGGCTCAAGACGGGTCTCACGGCCGACTGCACGGGCCTCGACATCGAGGAGGAAACCGGCCTCCTGCTCATGACCCGCCCCACGTTCGGCGGGAACATCATGGCCACCATCTTCTGTGAGCGATACCGTCCCCAGATGAGCACCGTGAGACCGAAGGTCATGCGGATGCCGCAGCCGGTCCATGAGCGGCAGGGCGAGGTGCGGCGCCACGAATGGACCCCTCCCGAAGGGAACGGACGGATGTCCGCGGTGGTGGATTTCATACCGGACGTCTCCGAACTGGGCAGTGTGGAAATCACCCGCTCCCCGGTCCTCATCGTGGCCGGCAAGGGGGCGTGCGACATTGCGTCCCTGGAGCTTCTGCAGGAATTGGCGAATCTTCTCGGCGGTGTGGTGGCGTGTTCCAGGCCCGTGGTGGAATCGGGCTTCATGCCCTACGAGCGGCAGGTGGGCCAGACGGGCAAAACCGTCGCTCCCAGGCTCTATATCGGGGTCGCCGTTTCGGGCGCGATTCAGCACCTCGTGGCCATCCAGGGGGCCGAAAAGATCATCGCCATCAATTCCGACCCCAATGCCCCCATCTTCAAGGTGGCGGATGTCGGGCTCGTAGGGGATTATACGAAAGTGGTTCCGGAACTGATCGCGCAACTCCGCAAGCGGCAGGGAAAAACAGACGGGAAAGGCAGACAGGAGTGACGACGGTTTCTCCTCTTGTGCTTCAAAAAGGTGGATAGATGGATGAGAAGTTCGATGTCGCGATAGTGGGCGCCGGTCCGGCCGGAATTTCGGCTGCATGCGTCCTTGCGGAAAAGGGCGTGAAGACCATCGTGTTCGAGCGCGGAGAGTATCCGGGCTCCAAGAACATGTCGGGCGGAGTGGTCTATGGGCACAACCTGGCGGAAATAGTGCCCGATTTTCGGAACGCGAACTGTCCTATAGAGCGCAATGTGATCGAAAACCGCGTCTGGTACCTGTCCGGGGACGGCGGGTACGGCATCTCCTACCGCGACCGCATATTCGAGAGCGAGCGGCGCCACAATTCGTTCACGGTCCTGAGGGCGAAATTCGACCGGTGGTATGCGGACCAGGCCAGAGCCAGGGGCGCGATGATCGTGCCGTCCACCGTGGTCGTCGACTTCCTGCGGGACGGCGCGGGACGGGTGAACGGGGTGCGCGTGGACCGCGAGGACGGAGACCTTCGGGCCGATGTGGTCCTGCTGGCCGACGGAGTCAATTCCCCGCTGGCGAAAAAGACGGGCTTTCGCCCCGAACTGAAACCCGACCAGGTGGCGCTCGCCGTGAAGGAACTCATTGAACTGTCCCCCGAGATAGTCGAGGAGCGATTCGGCGTCGGTCCCGGAGATGGAGTGACCACCGAAATCCTTGGAGCGACCACCTGGGGCATGAACGGCGTGGCCATCATCTACACCAACAAAAGCGGTCTCTCGATAGCCATCGGAGCGAACCTGCAGGACCTTTCCAGGCGCAAGATACGGCCTTACGAAATGCTGGACGCATTCAAGGAGCATCCCATGGTCGCCCCCCTCATCAAAGGGGGAAAGGCCAGGGAGTACCTGGCCCACTGGCTCCCCGAGGGAGGATACGACTCCATCCCCAACCTCTGCGGGGACGGCTGGCTCATCGCCGGGGATTCGGCAATGCTCTTCAACACCCTGCACCGGGAAGGCTCCAACCTGGCCATGGCGTCGGGACGCTTGGCCGCGGAGGCCGTCCTGGACGCCATGAGAAAAGGCGACTTCAGCCGCAAGGGGCTGGAAGGATACGTGGATCGGCTGCAAAGCTCCTTCGTTCTGAAGGATATGAAGAAATACAGCGGGTTCAATCCTTTCCTGGAGAATCACAATACGGAGATTTTCGATCAGCTTCCTCGCATCGCCGGCTTTGCCGCCAGGGAGATGCTCACGGTCAATGGAGTCCCGAAGAAACGGAAGCAGGGGATCATCTGGAAAGAACTTCGCAAGGATTTCAGCCTTCGAAAGCTGTTGCGCCTGGTGTGGGACGGCTGGCAAAGCGTGAGATGAACGGATTTGAAATAAATAGATTCGGAATAGATCTAGAGATGAATAGATATAGCGGAGGCATACTGTAATGGCGGGCAAAATTGAGGAAAAACTCTTTCTCGATCGCTTCAACGTGGACCACGAATCCCACCTTGTAATCGTGGAAGGCGGGATCTGCAGGGAGAAATGCGAGGACAAGCCCTGCCTCTACATCTGTCCCGCCAACGTCTACAAGCTGGAAAAGGACGGCCGGATCAGCGTGGCTTACGAAGGATGCCTGGAATGCGGCTCCTGCCGCATCGGTTGTCCCCACCTGAATATCGCGTGGCGATTCCCCCGCGGCGGGTGCGGGGTGAGGCATAAGTTCGGGTGAGATCGATAAAGAAAAGGGCCTTCAGCTTCATTCTTATTGACCATGTTCCGGATCGATGTCGAGCATGAGAGCGGAGGCCCTTTTCTCCTCCCGAAGCTTTCTTCGATCCTCCCGGATTTTTGCGTTCAACGCATCTCGCGCACACTCGCTCAGACTCTTGTAGTTCCAGTCCTTATGGACTTTCTTCATGAAATCTTAACTTTCCTTGCCTATTTGAATATTTGTTCGTACAGGCATGCTACCTCTCCTCGAGGCGATCTATGAATCGTACCCTGCTAAGGGGACTTAGCTGAAGGCCCGCATGTGATTCAGGATTCTCGTCAACGGGCAACGCTTCGCTTTTGCCCACCCAGTAGGCGCTTGATATAAGGCGCCGGATGTTCGATACTATGGATGGGCCGGCAAATGAACATATTCCTGCTTTGAGTTTCATGGTTGTCCGGTGGTGGATCGGAGCAAGCGGCGGAGCGAAGTGGTGCGAGCGCATGATCAGTGTCGTAATACCCGTATATAACCGTAGCATGTTCGTGAGGGAGGCTGTGGAGTCGGTGCTGGCTCAGCGGGGCGTCGACGAGATGGTGGAAGTGATCGTCGTGGACGACGGCTCCACGGACGATACGCCGGCGACCCTGGCGGCTTTCGGGTCCGCCGTCCGGTGCATCCGCAGGCCGCGCGCCGGGGTGAGCGCCGCCCGCAATGCGGGAATCCGCGCCGCCGCGGGCGACCTGCTCGCTTTTCTCGATTCCGACGACCTGTGGCGTCCAGGAAAGCTCGCCGCGCAATCGGTTTTCATGCGGGAAAATCCCGGCCTGAGCATCTGCCAGACCGGCGAAGTGTGGATACGAAACGGAAGCCGCCTCAACCCGAGGAACTACCATGCGAAACCCGAGGGCTACTGCTTTCCGCTTCTCCTGGAGCGTTGCCTGGTCAGTCCCTCGGCCGTCATGCTCCGGCGAGACCTCCTGGACCGTGTGGGGCTCTTCGACGAAACGCTCCCCGCCTGCGAGGACT